>NZ_CP109178.1:9019937-9334094 GCF_036248255.1 Streptomyces sp. NBC_01717
CCCGGCAGCCCCCTGTACGAGAAGGCCCGCACCGGCACCGACGTCAAGGCGGGCGACGGCTACTTCGACCGCCTGCGCGCCGACGTGGCGAACGGCAAGCTGCCCCAGGTCTCGTGGATCGCCGCCCCGGAGGCCTTCAGCGAGCACCCGAACTGGCCCGTGAACTTCGGCGCTTGGTATATCTCACAGGTCCTGGACGCGCTGACCGCGAACCCGGCGGTATGGGCGAAGACGGCGCTGTTCATCACCTACGACGAGAACGACGGCTTCTTCGACCACGTGGTTCCGCCGTACCCGCCCACCTCCGCCGCGTGGGGCCTGTCCACGGCGGACGTCTCGAAGGACCTGTACACCGGTGGCGGCGGCTACGCGGCCGGACCGTACGGCCTCGGCCCACGCGTCCCGATGATCGTGGTCTCCCCGTGGAGCAAGGGCGGCTACGTCTGCTCCGAGACCTTCGACCACACCTCGGTGATCCGCTTCATGGAGAAGCGTTTCGGTGTGCAGGAGCCCAACATCTCCCCCTGGCGCCGCGCGGTCTGCGGCGACCTGACCTCGGCGTTCGACTTCAGTCGGGCGGACGCCTCCCCGGCCGCCCTCCCGTCGACGGCCGGCTACATACCGCCGGACCACAACACCCACCCGTCCTACCACCCGGTGCCGCCGTCCACGGGCACCCTGCCGAAGCAGGAGACCGGCTCCAAGCCGACCCGAGCCCTCGGCTACAGCCCGTACGTGGACGGCAAGGCCACTTTCTCCACGGGCCAGTTCACCTTGTCCTTCTCCAGCGGATCCGCTCTCGGCGCCCACTTCCACAGCACCTCGGGCAACCGCACGGATGGCCCCTGGCCCTACACGGTCGAGGCGGGCAAGACCCTCTCGGACACGTGGAGCACCAGCAGCTCCACCGGCAACCAGATCAACCTCACGGTGTGGGGCCCGAACGGCTTCCTGCGCGCCTGGAAGGGTCCGGCGAAGACGGCCGGCCCCGAGGTCACGGCCCGTCACGTCGCCTCCACCGGCAACTTGGCCCTCACCTTGACCAACCCCGGCGCCGCCGCGGTCAATCTCACCGTGACCAACGCCTACGGCGGCACGGCCCAGACCCTCAAGGTCAACCCCGGCGCCACCGTCTCCCACACGGTGAGCTCGGCCACCACGAGCCGCTGGTACGACGTCAAGGTCGTCTCCGACGCGGACAGCACCTTCCTGCGCCGCTTCGCCGGCCATGTGGAGACGGGCGCCCCGGGCGTCTCCGACCCTGCGATCAAGACCGTCTGAGCCGGTCCTCCGGGGTATGCAGCCCCCGTCGGCGGCCGCCTGCCAGCAGCACGCCGGACGCCGACGGGGGTCCGCCGGGAATCACCTCCAGAGCTTCGGTAGGCACTCGTCGGTCGGGGCGTGGCCTGACGGGGCGCCGATGCGCATCGAATCCCCCTGCAGCTCCCCGTCGGAAACCCTCGAGGACGACGACCTGGTCGCCGGCCTGGCGGTGCCGGTTTCCTTCTGGGCCTGACTCGTCGGCGGAGCAAGGACGTTACACAGAACGGGATTTGGCCCAAGCATTGACATGCTCAGGACTCGCCGCCACTCTGATGCCAGCTCGGAATGCAACCGGTTGCATCCCAGTGTCTGAGGGTCGCATGCCGGAGGGGCGAGGTATCCCCAAGCTTCGTACACCCCATCGACCCCCGGCCGAAAGGATTTCCGGTGCTACATGGCACAGAACACGGCTGACGCCAAGGCGTCCGCGGAAGCAGGTGTGGAGTCGGAACGGTCAACTCCGCCCCTTGTTCGCTACCCATTTGTGCAACCGGTTGTAGGAAGAAGGGTGGCACCGTCGGTGCGGGCTAGTGTGTATGCCTGACGAAGAGTCGGGGTCGCCGGGATCGGGCAGAGGTCGGCCGACAGTGCTTACGGCGGGCAAGGGAAGCAACCGTGGTCATGACCATCCGTGACGTCGCCCAGGCTGCCGAGGTTCACGTCTCGACCGTCTCCCGGGCCTTTTCCGCTCCACATCTGGTGAAGCGGGAAACCCGCGAGCGGGTGCTCGCCATCGCCGCGGAACTGGGCTACCGGCCCAACGAGACCGCACGCGCCCTGACCACGGGCCGCACACGGAATCTGGGACTGATCGTCTCCGATATCGCCAACCCCTTCTTCCCACCGCTCATCAAGGCCGCTCAGGCCTACGCGCGGGTCCGCGGGTACCAGGTCTTCGTCGCCGACACCGACGAGGACGCGGCCGTCGAGGAGGAATTGATCCAGACCCTGGCCCGCCAGGTGGACGGTGTGATCCTGGTCAGCCCCCGGCTGGCCAACGACGTCATCGGCCGTCTGGGCGGAGAGCTGCCTTTCGTCCTGGTCAACCGCTCCGTGTCGGGGCTCTCGGCCGTACTCATGGACGTGGCGAACGGTGCGGCCCTCGCGGTGGATCACCTCGCCGGACTGGGTCACGAGCATCTGGCCCTGGTCGGTGGTCCCCGCGGCTCGTGGACCAGTGCGCAGATGCGACGGGCTGCCGGGAAGGCCGCCGCCGACCAGGGGGTCCGGCTGGACGTCCTCGGCCCCAATCCGCCGACGGAACACGGCGGCATCGCGGCAACGCCCGCCGTCCTGGGGATGGGCGCCACCGGGGTGATCGCCTACAACGACCTGGTCGCCATAGGGCTCATCGAAGGGCTCGACGACCGGAACGTACACGTGCCGCGGGACATCAGTGTGATCGGCGTGGACGACACCGTCGCGGGCAGGCTGAACCGCCCCCGGCTCACCACCGTCGCCATGCCCACCGCCGCGGCGGGGCGCACGGCGGTCGATCTGCTGATCCAGGCTCTGGAGACGCCCGGCGAGCCGGCCACGGCCCAGACCGTGCTGGCGACCTCCCTGGTCATCAGGGACTCCACCGCCGCCCCGGAGCAACCGGCCGGCTGATCGTTCGTCTCAACTTCTTGACGGGTCAAAGCGGGTGACGTACCGTCACCGCTGTTCACATACACGAACTCGGTTCTCATACGAAAATTGTTGCGGAATCGGGAACGGCCATCACCACCCACATCTGGGCCGACCGGCGACCAGCCCGGCAACAGGTCGGCAGCCTCTACGGCCCGCCGAAATGAGCACGGTACGTAGCAGCAACACCCAGCATTCGACAACGAAAGGTGAGGCGAGGATGAGACGACCAGTCGCACTGCGACTCAATGCGGCGCTGGCCACGATGGCCCTTGCGGCCGCGACCGGTGTGGTCATGTCGATGCCCGAGGCGTCGGCAGCAACCGGTACCGCCACCGGCTACGCGACCCAGAACGGTGGGACCACCGGCGGTGCGGGCGGCCAGACGGTGCGGGCCACCACGGGGACCGCGATCCATGCGGCCCTGTGCGGCCGGGCCAGCAGCAGTACCCCGATCACCATCGAGGTCGAGGGGACCATCAACCACGGCAACACCTCCAAGGTGTCGGGCGACAGCTGCAACACCGCCGACGGCGTGATCGAGCTCAAGCAGATCAGCAACGTCACGATCGTCGGCGTCGGCGCCGGAGCGGTCTTCGACCAGCTGGGCATCCACATTCGCGAGGCCAGCAACATCATCATCCAGAACGTGACCGTCCGGAACGTCAAGAAATCCGGCTCGCCCACGTCCAACGGTGGTGACGCCATCGGCATGGAGAGCGACGTCCGCAACGTCTGGGTCGACCACACCACCCTTGAGGCGTCGGGTGGGGAGTCCGAAGGGTTCGACGGCCTCTTCGACATGAAGGACAACACCCAGTACGTGACCCTGTCCTACAGCATCCTGCGCAACTCCGGCCGCGGGGGCCTCGTCGGGTCCAGCGAGACCGAGCTCTCGAACGGCTTCATCACGTACCACCACAACCTGTACGAGAACATCGACTCCCGCACCCCCTTGCTGCGTGGCGGCATAGCCCACATCTACAACAACTACTACGTGAAGCTCAACGAATCCGGCATCAACTCCCGAGCCGGAGCTCGCGCGAAGGTGGACAACAACTACTTCAAGGACTCCAAGGACGTCCTGGGCACCTTCTACACCGACGCGGCCGGCTACTGGCAGGTCAGCGGCAACACCTTCGACAACGTGACCTGGTCCAGCCCCGGCAGCGAGAACAACCCCGCCGGCCCCAACCCCCAGTCCAACACCACTGTCAGCATCCCCTACTCCTACAACCTCGACGCGGCCAGTTGCGTGCCGGACATCGTGACCCAGACCGCAGGCGCCAACAAGGGGCTGCAGGTGTCGAACGGCAACTGCTCGCCGCAGACACCGACACCGACACCGACCACCCCCACGCCCGACCCCACCACTCCCACACCGGACCCGACCCAGCCCAGCGGGACCAACCTCAGCATCGGCGCCGGCTCCGACGGCTCCGGCAAGGCCGGCGGGACGAGTTTCGGCAACGTCCGCGATGGTGACATGAGCACCTACTGGTCGCCGGCCGGCTCGACCGGTTCCATCTCGATCAAGTGGGCTTCCGCTACTGCCGTATCCAGGATCAACATCCGGGAGGCGTCAGGCTCCGAAGGCAGCATCGGATCGTGGAGGGTCATCAACGGCGACACCGGAGCAGTCCTGACCTCCGGCAGCGGTGCGGGCGTCATTGCGGTCCCCCGAACCTCGCTGAGCAAGATCACCTTCGAGATCACCAGCTCGACGGGCACGCCGAAGATCGCTGAGTACGAGACCTACGCCGGATAGCGACGCGGTCCCGTCGACCGTCTGGGGTCGGCATCCCCGGACGCGCCGGGCAGCCGCCACGGGGGCCGTCGCACCGACGGCCCCCGTTCAGGTCCATCAGCAGAGCGTGGCGGTCACGGCGGAGCGCGGTGAGAACGAGCCCAGACGCATCCGAGTCCACCACCATGGCGTGCCGTGAGGGGCGCGGGCCACGAGGCCGGACCCCATCTCCCTCGCGCACTCGGGTACTTGGCGCAGCGGATGGCGCCCGGGAATTGTCGGGGTTCTACGCGTTGAGAATCTCGGTTCGTCGGGCCCTGCGAAGTCGGTGCTCAGGATGCCGGCCGGCTGCCAGAGATAGGCTCGATCATAATCGCGAGATCGCTGACGTTGATGGTTCGGGCATTGAGGAGTCGTTGATGGACCACCCGGACCCGCGGCATGTCGCACGTCTGGCCACGTACGGATCCGTTTCCACGCACCTGTCGCTGCTCAGCGACCATCGACTTGGCGAAGTCGTGGCCGCTGCCACCCCTCTCGGGTCCGGCATCGGGGGCAGGTCGGCGGAGCTCAAGGTCGGTGGGACCCGAGTCTTCGTCAAGCGAGTCCCTCTGACGGACATCGAGATGCGGCCGGAGAACCTACGGTCGACGGCGAACCACTTCGGCCTGCCGATGTTCTATCAGTACGGGGTGGGCTCAGCCGGCTTCGGGGCCTGGCGTGAGCTGGCCGTGCACACGATGACCACCAACTGGGTCCTCGGGAACGAGTACGAGGGCTTTCCGCTGATGTACCACTGGCGAGTCCTGCCGGACTCCCCTCCCCAGGGATTCACCGACGCCTTTGGGGGCATCGACGGGGCGGTCGCTCACTGGGAGGGCTCATCAGCCGTGCGTGAGCGGCTGGAGGCCATCGGTCGGTCCTCCTTCAGCCTTGTGTTCTTCCTGGAACACGTCCCGCACACACTTGCCGGGTGGCTGGGCGAGCAACGGAAGGCCGCTCCGGAAGGCGAAGACGGTCCTACGTACGCGTGGGCGGAGGAAGCTCTGACGCGTGGAGCCGCCTTCATGAGCACCCGCGGGCTCGTACACTTCGACGCCCACTTCAACAACGTCTTGACCGACGGCCGGTTGGTCTACTTCGCGGACTTCGGTCTCGCCCTGAGCTCCATGTTCGAACTCTCGCAGGGTGAAGTCGAATTCCTCACGGCCCATCTCACGTATGACAGCTGCTACATCGGGAACCATCTGCTGCGCCACCATCTACCCGACGGCGTGCGCGGCAAGGTGGAGCACGAGGTATTTCTGCACAACTGGGTCGCAGGTGAAAGGCCCGAGGAGGTCCCGTCCGCGATCGCCGCGATCATCGACCGGCACGCCCGGGCTTCCGTTGTGCTGGACGGATTCCACCGCCAGCTGCTTGCGGTGAGCAAACGGGCACCGTATCCGGCTGCCGACATCGAACGGGTCAGGCCGGGTGGTTGTTCGGCGCGGTAGGGGCAGGCGGGTCGGCTTGCGTTCGCAGGCACGGTCACGCGTCATCTCTTCACGGTCGATGGGGAGCGGCCAGGTCATAGGCGGACGACGACCACGGCCGTGTCATCGGTGGCGGAGCTGAGGTCGATGAGTGCATCCGCCAGTTCCTCCACCTCACCGTTGCCATGGCGAGCGAGGTGGTCGGCGAGGCGCTGCAGGCCTTGGTCGATGTCCTCCCCGCGGCGCTCGATCAGCCCGTCGGTGTACAGGACGAGCGTGGCGCCGTCGGCGTAGGTGGTGGAGGCCTGGGGCCGGGGGGTGTGTTCGAGGCTCGCCCCGAGTGGCGGGTCGGTCGCCTGGTCCAGGAAGCGGACGGTGCCGTCGGGGTCGGCCAGGGCCGGGGGCGGGTGGCCGGCGCTGCTGTAGGTGATGCGGTGGTCGGCCCAGGCGATGACGGTCTGCACCGCGGTGGTGGACAGGGCACCGGCCACGGAACGTGCGTACAGATCGAGTCCGTCGAGCGCCGATGCGGGGCCGCCCACGACGCGGATGGCGGCGCTGAGGGCGCTGCGCAGCTGGCCCATGACGCCGGCCGCGGCCAGGCCGTGCCCGACCACGTCACCGACGGCCACGGCGTACTTGCCGTTGGAGAGCTGGGTCACGTCGTACCAGTCGCCGCAGACGTTGAGGGCGTGGACGGCGGGGCGGTAGCGGACCGCTGCCTGGTGGTGGGCGAGGGCCTGGGGAGCGGGCAGCATCGAGTCCTGGAGCGCGAGGGCGATTTGTCGTTCGCGGGCGTTGGCCTGCCGCAGTCGCTCGTTGACCTGCTGCAATTCGCGGGAGCGGGCGTACAGCTCGAGTTTCATCTGGCGACGCCGGTGATCGGTGTCCGGGCCGCCGATGCGGACGAGGTCGGTGATTTCCTCGAGGCGGTGCACGATCAGTGCGACCTGTCCGTCGGAGTCCAGGACGGGGGCATTGAGCGGGCTCCAGTAGCGCTCTGCGAACACTCCTGGCCGGTCCGGTTCCTCCAAGTCGTGGCGCATAGGGCCCGCAACGTCCATGTCGCGGCTCTCCAGCACCCGGCGCAGTGACGCCTTCAGGTCCTCCATTTCGGATTCGTCGTTCTGTGGGAAGGCGTCGAACACGTACTTGCCTATGAGCTCGTCGCGGGTGCGACCGACCAGATTCTGATAAGACGGGTTCGCGTCCACAATGACGAACACGCAATTGAGCACCAGCATTGCGCTGGGTGACGCCTCGAAGATGGCGTGGTAATCGATCCCCGGTTCTCTCACGGCATACCCCGGACACGTTGGCGATCGAGTCCGCTGTTCGTGCTCCCTGCGTTCAGTATGCTGTTGGGCTGCCGTGGTCGCCTGTCGGCCGCATATACCTGCCGTCGCAGCTGTGAGCCGGCAGGAACGTCATGGTCCGTGCCCGGCGAAGATCGCCGTCCGACCCTGGCCCGCCACGCTCAGCACGCTTTGCGTATGGGGCATACAGTCTTGCTCATGACGCAAGGTGATGGTGGGCTCGACAGCCTGGTACGCAAACGGATCCGCGCGCTGCGGGTGGCGCAGGGCTGGTCGCTCGACGACTTGGCCGCCCGAGCCCGGCTCAGTCCCTCCACACTCAGTCGGATCGAGACCGGTCAGCGCCGCCTTGCTCTGGACCAGCTCGTCACCCTCGCCCGCGCCCTGGACACCTCGCTGGATCAGCTCGTCGAGACGGCCACAGACGATGTCATCTCCAGTCCGACGATCGACGCGGCCCACCAGATGATGCGGTGGCCCGTCCGGGCGGACCCGGGCATGACGGTCGTGCGTCAGCGGATGACGGATCCGCCGCCCGACAACCTTTCGCGTATGCGTGCCCATCCCGGCCACGAATGGCTTGTTGTCCTCTCCGGCACCGCGATCCTGCTGTTGGGCAACCGCCGCTTTCGCGTAGAGACCAATCAGGCCGCGGAGTTCCCCACCATGCTTCCGCATGCCATCGGTGCAGAGGGCGGCCCGTGCGAGATCCTGGGCATCTTCGACCGCGACGCCCGCCGCGGACACCAAAGCGGCGAGAGCTCAGGGGGCGCCGGCCGTCCGGCGCAGTGATGCGAGCGTCGCGCAGCCGCCTCTACTTGCCGCGAGGCAGCTGCCGCTTGCCGATTCAGCAGGCCAAGGTGCCATCGTCTTGCGCATTCGGAGAGCAACCGTGCCGCACGCCTCTGATCCTCTTAGCGTGGGTGCCATGACGCACACATCCCCGCATGCGGCGCACGACCACGGCGCGCACTCGGTCCACCAGCACGGACAGCAGCAGGACGCCGACGACCACGCGGAGATCCTCGACCTCGATGCGGAAGTGCTCGCCGAGCACATCGACTCCATCACAGCATGGCTGCCCGTCAAAGCCGCCCCCCGTCACATCGTGGACCTGGGCAGTGGGACCGGAGCCGGCACCCTCGCACTGCTCAAACGCTTCCCCGACGCCGAGGTGACCGCCGTCGACGCCTCGACCAGCCACCTGCGCCGCCTGCTCGAGAAGGCGAAGTCGGAAGGGCTGACCGACCGGGTGCATACCGTTCACGCCGACCTCGACACCGCCTGGCCCGATCTCGGCACGCCCCATCTCGTGTGGGCATCAGCCTCTATGCACCACATGGCCGACCCCGACCGCACCCTGCGCAAGGTCCACGACACGCTGGTGCCAGGCGGTCTGTTCGCCGTCGTCGAATTGGCCGGCTTCCCGCGATTCCTGCCCGAGGACGCCCCAGAAGACCGGCCCGGCCTTGAGGAACGCTGCCATGCCGCACTCGACCAGCACCATGCCGAGCACATGCCGCACCGCGGCGCCGACTGGGGGCCCATGCTGACCGCCGCCGACTTTGCCGTCGAGGGCGAACGCACCATCAGCGTGAACCTCGGCCCGCCCCACACCGAGGCAGTCGGCCGCTACGCACTCGGCAGCCTGCGTCGCATGCGCGGCAGCGTCGCCGAGGCACTGACGGTCGAAGACCTGACCGCTCTCGACCAGCTGCTCGATACCGACAGCCCTCGCAGCATTCTGCGCCGCGACGACCTGACGGTACGCACCGAGCGCAGCGTATGGGCGGCACGACGTACCTGATCGGGTACCAGGCGGAAGCCACTGCGGTCGGCACCATAGGCATAGGCGCCGGGGTCCGCGCGGCCGACGGGAGTTCAGGTCACCGTGAAGGTGCAGCGGCAGAGTCAGAGGCGTCTACTGCGGCAGGTGCCCCCATCCAGCGAGCCGTTTCCAACCTGCTTACAGTGCCGAAGCGTCGGCGGGCATGGGCGGTAGGCAACGACGAAGCTCGGGTGGCTGCAACGCCAAGGGAATTATTTCCGGCGGCAGCGACAACAGTGGCGAGTTGTTCGACCTGTGCCGGCTGTACTTCACCGACATCGCGACGGCGAACGCATCGACACGGCGAACACTGCCCGTCGCCGCGCTCTCAGCCGCGACCTCCAGGTCATTTTTCAGGACCCGTACACCCCCTTGAACCCGTCCCTGACCATCGGCGACATCCTGGCCGAACCGCTTGTCGGCCAGGGCATCGATGCCCGCGATGCCCGCAGCCGCGTCGGAGACCTCCTCGAGCGGGTCCACCTTCCGGTGGACGCGGCCGGGCGCCTGCCCCGCGAGTTCTCCGGAGGGCAGCGTCAGCGGGTCGCCATCGCCCGTGCTCTCGCGCTCCACCCGCGGCTCGTCGTCTGCGACGAACCGGTCTCCGCCCTGGACCTCACGACTCAACGGACGGTCCTCGACCTCCTCCTGGAAATTCAGGAGGACACCGGCGTCTCCTACCCCTCGTCTCCCACGACCTGTCCGTGGTCCGTGTCATGAGCCACCGGGTCGCCGTGATCCAGCGCCGACGACGAGGGCCGCGCGGGGGAGTGGATGGGCGGGAGCCCACGCACCGGTGGCTTCAGGCCGAGCCCGTCGTGCAGGTTGGCACCGGAGTCCGACATGTACACACAACCGCTTGATCACCCCCGCGGGACGGCGGGGCCAGGGCGCGGGTTGACTCGTGCCATGCTGGAACTTCCGTTTTATGGTGGCGAGCGGGGAAAGCGGCAGGGTGAGGACAGTGACACGGGCGAGCCGGACGAGGATCTGGGACCGGTTCTCGGCCTCCGATCCCGGACTGTTGCGGCTGATGGCCGGCCTGCGGACAGTCGGCGCCATCGCGCTCACGCTCGCGGTCCTGGCGCTGCTCAAGGCCGATGTGACCCACATGGTGGCCGGTGCCATCTCCGCAATGGTGGCGACCTTCGCGATCAAGGAGAAGCAGCAGCGCGAACAGGCCATCACGCTCGCGTTGGGCCTGCCCGTGGCGCTCGTGGCGATGTCGCTGGGAGCGCTGTTGAGCGCCCAGGTCGTCGCGGGCGACCTCGTCTTCCTCGCCTTGATCTTCGCCGCGGTCTACAGCCGCCGGTTCGGCGATCGCGGTACGGCCCTGGGGCTCATCGGGTTTCAGATCTACTTTGTGTCCCTGTTCGTCGGGGCCGCGGTCTCCGCGCTGCCGGGGCTGTGCGGAACACTGGTGGTCGCGTTCGTCTGCAGCGCGGTCGTACGGTTCGGCCTGGTTGTTGAGACGCCCGAACGCATTCTGCTGCGACTGCGCGAGGCATTCCGCGCCCGCCTAGCCCAATTGGTGTCCGCCCAGATCGAGTTGCTCGTCGCCGGGCCGGACCACGTCGAGAAGGCGCTGGAGGACGTACGCCGGCACACCGCGCGCCTCCACCAGAGCGCGATGATGATCCAGGGGCGGTTGGAGGAGGGCACCAGCGACAGTGCCACCGCCCTGCTCGTCCAGCGCCGTGTCGCCGACGCCGAGATCGCCGCCGAACGGCTCGGCGTACTCGTCCTCACCGCGCGCAGCTCCGAACGCGCCGATACGCTCACGCTGCATCTGCCGCACGCGCCCGCGCCGGCGCCCGGCAACCAGCTGCGGACACAGGACGACATCACCGCGACGCTGCGCCGTGATCTCGATGCGTTGCGTCTGCTCATCGGCCGCCCGGCCTCGGACAACCGCGGCGCCGCGGTGGCCCACCTGCGCAACCGGCTGCTCGGCTATCGGGACGAGGAGAATCTGCCGCGCGCCCCGGTCCCTGTCCAGGACGTCTTCCGCGGCATCGGGGAGGCGGCGCGCGGTGTCATGGGCCTGCGGCTGGCCCTCGACGGGCCCCAGGACGAGTCCGACGACACACCTGCGACGACGCGTTCCCGCGAGGAACTGGACGCCGAGGACGTCGCGATCGCGCAGGCCGAGGAGACCGAGCCTGTCGAGGACGTCCGCAAGGGACTGGAGCGTCCCACGACCCGTGCCGCGGTGCAGGTGTCGGTGGGTTCGGCGCTGGCCATCGTGGGTGGCGAATTCCTCTCCAGTCAGCGGTGGTACTGGGCGGTGCTGACCTGCTGGGTCGTCTTCCTGAACACTTCGTCCACCGGGGAGATCCTGGTCAAGGGCTACCGTCGGCTGCTGGGCACGGTTCTCGGCGTCGTCGCCGGTGTCGGCCTGGCGGGGCTGGTGGGCCACCACACCTGGACGGCGTTCGCACTCGTGCTGCTGTTCGTCTTCGCCATGTTCTTCACCGCGCCGCTGTCGTACGCCCTGATGTCCTTCTTCGTCACGGCGGCACTGGGGCTGCTGTACACCCTGCTCAACACCTACAGCTCCGCGGTGCTTGTCCTGCGCATCGAGGAGACCGCGCTCGGCGCCGCATGCGGCGTGATCGCGGCAGCCTTGATCCTGCCGGTGCACACCGATCGCCGTACCGACGAACTCCTCGGCACGGTGCTGACCCGGCTCGGTGTCGTCACCGATGCCGCGGTGGAGCAGCTGAGCGGCGGCCCAGCGCGCGATCTGCTGGATATGGCCCGGGAACTCGATACGGCACTGGAGGATCTGCAGTCCTCCACGCAGCCGTTGACCCACCCGATCACCCCGTTGCGGACCCGCCGCCAGACCGCTCGCTACGTTGTGGCGCTGCTGGAGACGTGTGCCTACCACGCGCGTTCGCTGGCAGCGACGGCCGAACTCCTCCCGAACAGCAAGAGCGTCGCCGCGGACCCCCTCCTGAAGGGAGCAGGACGGCGCATCGCCCACAACATCGAGGTCCTCATCGCGCGTGTCGAGGACGACGACAGCGACGGCGTGGTGGAGACGGGTGCGAGCCTGGCCTCCATGCTGGAGACGGACACGCCCGGCACCCCTCGGCACGACCGTGTCACGGACCGCGTCCTGCGGCATCTGCAGCGCCTGGACGAAGGGTTGATCGGTCTGGCCCGCCCTCTCGGGGTGTCTGTCGCGACACCCGACCGGGCGTCGTCCCGCGGCAGGGGCAGGGGTGCGTAGCCGGGCCGACCGCGCCGACGACCTCGACGCGGCAACCGTGAAGGGCTGACTGGCCGTGAGGTCGGATCGTCTGGCGGGAGGCTTCGGGTCCATGGACCGCGGCCAGGCGGGCCTGGACCTCACAGGTCGTCAGGCCCTTTGCGGACTGGGAGATCACCATTTCGTCCACGCCGGACGGGCGCTTCTGCCGCTTGCGGACGATCTTCGGCTCGAAAGATCCGTCACGGTCACGGGGGCACGGAAGTCTCCACCGGGCTGACGTCCGTGAGTACGGTCTCGCCACGGGTGTCCGTGGAGGGAGTTTCCGCCGTTCCTCCCGGCCGGGCTGTGTTCGTCATGGCCGAGGAGATCGGTGGTGTCGCCCTCAAGGGCCGACTTCAGCAGCCGCTAGGACGCGTCCTGTGTCGCGAAGCCGTATCGCCACGTCTCGTGCTCGGGCTGCCATCCGCGGGAGCGGGCCAGGGCGTTGGACGCTCCCCGTGCCCAGCTCTGCCGTCCTGATGTGGCTTCCGGGGTGGGTACGCCGAGTGCCTCGGCCAGGACGGGCAGCCACTGGCGCCCCTGTGCCGGCTCGTCGTCCACGATGTTGACAGGGCCGGATGGCCAGTTGAGGGCGGCGACGGTGGCTTTTGCGGCATCGGCCACGTGCACGAACGAAGTGACGGAACGGTCCGCCTCAAGGTATGCGAGAAGACGCGCGGTCGAGTCACCTGCCAGGGCCGCGGCAACGGCGCCGCCGGGCGCGTACCAGGTGCCGGGGCCGTACAGGATGCCGTACCGCAACGCCACGGCAGTCCCCAGCTCAGCCGCGGTTTCTTCCAGGGCCTGGATACCGTCCACCATTCCTCCTCGCGGCTGCGCTGCCCCGGTATCGAGCGGGACGGTCTCGTCGGCCGGCGCCTCTCCCGGCGCGTAAGCCCAGGAGATCGATTGCGCGACGATCCTGCCCACCCCGACGGACTTGGCCGCGTCGACCAGGTTGCGTGTCCCCTCCCGGCGCAGCCGGTTGGTCGCTTCCCCGTCTGCGTCCGACAAGGCGGTGAGCTGGTGGATCACCGCATCTGGTGCGTTTGCCGTCATCACCTGCAGTAGACCGGTTCTGTCCAATGCGTCCGCCTGGACGGCTGAGGCGCCCTGGCGTCGCACGCGCTCGGCTCCTGCAGGCGTTCGGGAGAGTCCTGTGACCTGATGTCCGGCGTCCAGCAGGAGGGGGACGAGCAGTCGGCCGACCGCGCCGGTCGCGCCGGCGATCAAGATGCGCATGGGGATCAGTCCTTCGTTCGGTTCGGGAATCAATCCTTCTCACAGGGGAGGCCGCGCAGAGGGGAAGCCGTCCTTGGAGGTCTGGATGTCGTTCATCCAGATGCAGTGCAGTGGTGTGTCGCGTATGACGACGTCGATCGCCAGGCGGCTCGGCAGTGGCAGCGTGCCCGGGAGCGACTCCACCCCCGTCGCAGCCGGGGTGCGGATCGAGGAACGTCGGCTCACACCGGCGGCAGCATTGCCCTCCGGTGGCGACTGCTTGCTCGCCGGTACCCGCACTTTGCGTGTCAGCGGCCGGCGCCGGCTGAGAAGGTGGTGCAGCCAGGCCCCCAGGACCGCTCCCAGGACCGGCGCGACCAGGTAGATCCACAGATCAGTGCTCTGCCCGGCGAGTGCGGCTGGGCCGAACTGGCGGGCTGGGTTGATTGAGCCGCCGCTGCGGGGACCCAGGACAGCGATCACCAGCGCGACGGACAGCCCGATGACGTACGGCACCAGGCGTGCATAGCGGGCATGGGCCATGGTGAACCCGACAGCGACGATGATGATCGTCATGCTGCCCGCCTCGGCTACGAAGACGGACGTGGGCTGCCACGTGGGTGCGGGCGCGATCGCCGCGTAGTCCACCGACGGAAGCGAGACCGCAGGCCCCCACACCAACCGCCCAAGACCGGTCCCCGCCGCGGACCCGGCGAGTTGGGCCAGTACGTAGGGCACAACGCTGCGCCCGGGGAAGACGCCCATGAGCCACAGGGAGACCGTCACGGCGGGATTCAGGTGGCCCCCACTGCGCCGGCCAGGCGGGCTGAAAATCAGCCCGGTGAGGATGGCCCCGCTGAGACCGCCGATGGCTGCGAGCGCGGCGTCGAGGTCCTCCACGTACAGAGCGGAGTCCGGGTCACGCAGCCACCTGACGACCGTCACCGCCAGGAACAGCATGACGGCGGTGAGCGCGAACTCGTCGGCGGCACGCGACAGGCGCAGCCGACGTGACAGAGAAGAGACGGTACTCACCAAAATCTCCTGGTGTTGGCCTGCCCGAAGCAAGATCGGAGCCGGGATGGTGCCGAACAGCGGGTCCGGTCGTCCCGGACCCGCTCCGGACCTGTCAGCCGACGGGGGTGTAGTGGCCGGGGACGAGGCGAGTGGAGACGCCGAAGCGGTTCCATGCGTTGATCGTGGTGATTGCGACGATGAGGCGGGCCAGCTCGGTCTCATCGAACTCCGCCGCGGCACGCGCGTACACCTCGTCCGGCACGAACCCGTCCGTGAGCACGGTGACCGCCTCGGTCAGCTCGATCGCCGCGATCTCTTTGGCCGTGTAGAAGTGCCTCGACTCCCGCCAGGCGTCGAGCTGGAAGATCCGCTCTGCGGACTCGCCTGCCGCAAGCGCATCCTTGCTGTGCATGTCCAGGCAGAAGGCGCAGTGATTGATCTGAGAGGCGCGGACTTTGACCAGGTTCAGCAGGACGGGCTCGACTCCCTGCTTCGCCGCCGTGTCCAGGCGGACCATGGCCTTGAACGCCTCCGGGGCAAGCTTCGCCCAATCCAGTCGGGGTGCGTGCTCGGGAAGACGTTCCAGGCTTTCGTGTGCTTCGTTCGTGTTCATGGCTGCAACGCTACGCATCCGGTGGCACTGAAGTAGGGTCCATTTCCGTGACAGATTCACAGACCAATTCAGAGACCGGCCCGTCCACGGAACCCGGCACCGACCTCCATCTGGAACTGCGTGGACCCGGGCTGCGCGCCGGTCTGACGAATGCCCTCCGGGACGCCGTGCGCACGGGGAGGTTGGCCCCCGGCACCCGGCTGCCACCATCCCGCTCGCTCGCAGCCGATCTCGGTGTCTCGCGCAACACCGTGACCGACTCCTACGCCGAACTCGTCGCGGAGGGCTGGCTCACCGCCCAACAGGGATCCGGGACCCGGGTGGCCGCGCGGGCCGAGCCGCGCGGGGCCGCACCCGCCGCCTCCCGCGCGCAGCCGCCCCGGAAAAGTCCCATGTACGGCCTGCAGCCGGGTTCACCGGACCTCGCGAACTTCCCCCGCGCGCAGTGGCTCACCGCTGCCCGCCGCGCCCTGACCTCGGCACCGAACGACGCCTTCGGCTACGGCGACGCCCTCGGCCAGGTCAGACTGCGCACCGCCCTCGCGGACTATCTGGCGCGAGCCCGCGGGGTGTACGCCGAGCCGGAGCGGATCGTCATCTGCTCCGGCTTCCACCACGGGCTTGCGCTGATGGCACAGGCGCTCGAGGCGCGGCAGGTCCGGGCGGTGGCCGTCGAGTCGTACGGACTCGACCTCTATCGCGACCTGCTGACCGGCGCCGGCCTGCGCACCCCGCCCGTCCACGTCGACGAACACGGCGCGCGCACCGAAGACTTGGCGCGGTTGGACGGCATCGGCGCGGTGCTGATGACACCCGCCCATCAGTACCCGACGGGGGTCGCGCTGCGCCCGGACCGTCGCACTGCGGCTGTCGAATGGGCGCGGCGCACCGGCGGACTGATCCTCGAGGACGATTACGACGGGGAGTTCAGATACGACCGTCAGCCGGTGGGCGCCCTGCAGGGCCTCGACCCCGACCGGGTGGTGTACTTCGGCTCGGCAAGCAAGTCACTGGCGCCCGGGGTGCGGCTCGGCTGGATGGTCCTGCCGGAGGTACTCGTCCCGGAGATCGTTGCAGCCAAGGGGTACGGCGACTACATGTCCAGTGCGCTGGAACAACTGACGCTCGCGGAGTTCCTGACGTCAGGCGCGTACGACCGTCATGTTCGCTCGATGCGGCTGCACTACCGGCGCCGCCGCGACCAACTGGTCACGGCCCTGGCCCAGAGAGCCCCCCACGTACGCGTGACCGGCATGGCCGCCGGACTGCAAGCGGTCCTCGAACTCCCACGCGGAACGGAGCACTCGGTCACCGAGGCGGCAGCGCGGCAGGGCCTCGCAGTCAGCGGGCTCGCTGAGTTCCGCTACGAAGTGCCGGAGGCCGGCCGGCGGCTGCCCGAACAGGACGCGCTCGTGGTCAACTACGCGGCTCCCTCGGACAGTGCGTGGACGGGTGCGCTGGACACCCTGTGCAGGGTGATGCCCCAGACGCAGGCTTGATGCCATCGGCAGGGCCGCCGTGGCCCGCATGCTGCTTCAGGTGGTCGATCACCAGGGGCCGACGCTCTCGACTCACCGCGATCCGACGGATGCCTCGACGTAGGCGAAGGCGTCGGCAGCCGTGTCGGCGGGGAAGAACAACTTGTTCAGGGGTACCGGCAAGAATCCCTCCTCCTCCATCCGGCGGAGTTGGAGTGTCAGACCGTCGTAGAAGCCAGCCGTGTTCAGGAGCACCACCGGCTTGTCGTGCAGGCCGTGCTTCTTCAGCTCCAGGATCTCGGTCACCTCGTCCAGCGTGCCGAGGCCGCCCGCCATCACGACCACCGCGTCCGCCTGGGCGAGCAGCAGTGCCTTCCGTTCGGCCAGATCATCGGCGAACACCATTTCGTCGGCGTCCTGCTTGGCCCACTCCCGCAGGAAGGTGACCGAGACCCCCTCGAGCCGCCCTCCGGTCTCCCGCACCCCGTCGGCGACGACCTTCATCAGCCCGGTATCGGATCCACCCCACACCAAGGTGTGACCCCCCTTGCCGAGCAGCTCCGCCAGCTCGCGTGCAGGCCGGGTGTAGTGCTCGTCGAGGTCTGCGGCGGAGAGGAAAACACAGATCTTCATCGCGGTGGGCGCTGCTGTCGTCATGGTCCCGACCGTACGTACTGGACATCCCGGCTGCATGGACCAATTCCCAGGTGGCGGAGGGGACCAATTCGCCGATCGGTCGAGCCCTCGCCGTCGGCTGACCGCCGGCGCCCGTCGCCGTCCGAGGGGCCCGCGACACACCTCACGCACGAGCGGTCGACGGACCGTGATCGCTGTGGCCCACGCGACATGCGCCCCGCAGGGCACCCCGGTGAAGGTCATCGACGGTCGGGATGAGGACATGGCCAGGAAGGCCGTACGCGCGCGCCCGCCTTGCCATGCCCGTGCCCGGGTGTTCGGAGATGTCACGGGCGGGGTTGCTGTCTCGTCGTATGAGGTGCAGGCAATGCTCGATCAAGGAGTAGATGATGAACCTCGCATTGTGGATCGCTGCCGGACTGCTGGCCGCAGTAGCCCTGACCGGCGGCATCAGCAAGACATTCGTGCCCAAGGAGAAACTGGCTGCGGTCCATGGTGGGGGATGGACCGAGGACGCCGGCGTCGGCTTCGTCAAGACGCTCGGTCTCTTCGAGCTCCTGGCTGTGTTGGGCTTGATCTTGCCCGTCGCGGTCGACATCGCACCGGTTCTGGTGCCGGTGACTGCCGTCTGCTGGGTCTTGCTGATGGTCGGCGCGATGGTCACCCACGGCCGCCGCGGCGAATCCAAGTTCGTGGTGCTGAACCTGATCTATCTCGCACTTGCAGCATTCATTGCGTGGGGCCGCTTCGGCCTCGAGCCCTTCACCGGCTGACCGGCGGCAACGAGAGTTCCCGATCGCCCGGCCCGTCCCACTCGGGACCAGGGTCCGATGACACCCTCTGGCGGCCGGGCAGTCTCGTCTCGGGATTGAGAGTCGATCGTCGATCATGGAAGGTGATGATCATGCGAGTGTTCGTGGCAGGCGGGGCCGGGGCGATGGGGCGGCGCCTGGTGCATGAGCTCGTGGCGCTGGGGCACCAGGCGTGCTACCCCTCATGGCGCCAGGGCTGCAAGGAGGAGCTGGCATGAGCAGGACCGAGGAGTTCCAGGAGCTGCGGCCTCTGTTGTTCTCGATCGCCTACCGGATCCTGGGCAGTGTGAGCGAGGCCGAGGACGCGGTCCAGGAGACCTGGCTGCGCTTCGAGGCCTCCCCGACACAACCCAGGTCGACCAGGGCCTACCTCTCGGCCGCGGTGACCCGGATCTCGATCGACGTGCTGCGCTCGGCCCGCGTCCGGCGGGAGGTGTACGTCGGGCCGTGGTTCCCCGAGCCGTTGCTCGTCGACCCTTATGAGGATCCGGCGCGGTCGGCGGAGCTGGCCGACTCGGTATCGATGGCAGCCCTGTTGCTGCTCGAGCGGCTCAGCCCGCTCGAGCGGGCGGTCTTCGTACTGCGGGAGGTGTTCGACTTCGGCTTTCCCGAGGTCGCGTCGGCGGTCGGGCGCTCGGAAGCGGCGTGCCGCCAGCTGGCGGTGCGGGCGCGGCGCCATATGGCCGCAGGCCGGCCCCGCTTCGAAGCGGACCGCGAAGAGCGGGCGGAACTGGCGTCGCGGTTCTTCGACGCCGTCCGCGAAGGCGATGTCGTCGGCCTGCAGGAACTGCTCGCCGCCGACGTATCGGTGGTCGGCGACGGCGGCGGCAAGGCCCCGCAGCTGGCCAGGGCCGTCATTGGTGCCGAGAACGTGGCCCGGCTGCTTGCCTCCATCTTCCCCCGGCTGGCCCGGATCGACGTGACGTTCGAGCCGCACGAGGTCAATGGCCAGCCTGGCGCGATCTTCCGCGACCGCGGCGGCAAGGTGCTCCATACCCTGGCGCTCGATGTACTCGACGGGCAGATCCAGACGATCCGCTTGGTGATCAACCCCGACAAGCTCGGGCACATGGGCCCAGTAGCGGACGCCTGGGCAATCGCCCGCGAAGTGAGACAGGCACGCCGGACGACGGGACAGCCGCAACAGCCGACCGCACATCGACCCCCCTACAAGCAGCTCAACTCCATCACCGGCGGAAGCACTTCGCCATCCCGGGGGGATGAGGCAAGGAAGACGGCTGGGGAAGGCCCACACTTCGTGGACGTTCCCCAGCCGCAGTCGGACTGAGAGAACCGACGTCACCCAGGTGGCCGGTCATACAGTGCTCGACGGTTCGCCGACCGTGCCGTCATCGTCTGCGGGTCAGGTGGTGAGGCGGCCGGCGATACGCAGACAGGTCTTGCAGGTCGGTGGGCGGCCGGCATCGACGAGATCGAACGCTACCGAGATCGACCGGATGCAGACAGTCGCTGTTCGCCTCACGGACAGCCGATCGGCGATCTTCGTGTTGCAGTCTCACCACACATGACCAACTCTTTGAGAACTCTTGATCGGCGCAGATTCCTCACCTTGACCGGTGGCGTGGTCGCCGTCCTGACTGTCGCTCAGCTGAGCGAGGCACTCGCCGCCCAGGCCACTGAACTCGACATGGCGCCCTTCACCCTCGGTGTCGCCTCCGGCGACCCCGACCATGAAAGTGTCGTGCTGTGGACCCGCCTGGTGCCGGACCCACTGAACGCCGAAACCGGTGGCATGCCGGCGGAACCCGTCGAGGTGCAGTGGGAGGTGGCGCGCGACGAGTCGTTCAGGAAGGTGATCCGGAGCGGGTCTGTGTCGGCTCTGCCCGAAGCCGCCCACACCGTGCACGTGGTGGTGGACGATCTCGCACCGGACCGCTGGTACTGGTATCGGTTCCGGTCCGGCGGAGTGCTCAGCCGCACAGGACGCACCCGCACCCTGCCCGCACCCGGCAAAAAGGTGGACCGTATGCGGTTCGCCTTCGCCTCCTGCCAGTCGTGGACCGGCGGCCGCTACTCCGCCTACCGCGACATGGCCCAGCAGGATCTCGACTTCGTTCTCCACCTCGGCGACTACATATACGAAACATCCGGTGGCAGCCTGGCCGAGTTCCGCCGACTGCACGCGCTCTACAAGACCTCGCCGGACCTGCGCGCGGTGCATGCCCGCTTCCCGTTCATCCTCACGTGGGACGACCACGAGGTACAGAACAACTACGCCGGTGACATACAGGGCGCGACCGGTGACGGCCGCCCGTTCCTCGAGCGGCGGGCCAACGGCTACCAGGCCTACTACGAGCACCTCCCGATGCGGCCGGAGCAGAAGCCGAACGGCGCCGACGCGCTGATGTACCGCAAGGTCCAGTTCGGCAAGCTCGCCGAGTTCAGCGTGCTCGACACCCGTCAGTATCGAACCGACCAGGCGAACGGGGACGGCCGGAAGCCCCAGACCCCGGAGGTCTGGGACCCCGAGCGCACCATGACCGGCCCGGAGCAGGAGAAGTGGCTGCTGAACAACCTGGCCACCTCAAAGGCTCGTTGGAACGTCATTGCTCAGCAGACCATCATGGCCCAGTTCGACTACGACCTGGGACCTGACAAGATCGTCAACCTGGACCAGTGGGACGGCTATGGCGGGCGCCCGCGACCGCATCCTCGAGTTCATCGCCAAGGAACGGCCGTCCAACCCCGTGGTGCTCGGCGGTGACTGGCACACCCACTGGGTCAACGACCTCAAGACCGACTTCGACGTCTCCACTTCCGAGACCATCGCGACCGAGTTCGTCGGAACCTCGATCTCCTCGGGCGCGGGCTGGGACGCGGACGTCCGCGCGGGCCTGCCCGCCAACCCGCACGTGCGGTTCTACAACGGCACGTATCGCGGCTACGTCATATGCGACGTGACACCTGATCGTTGGCGCTCCGACCTGCGTATCGTCCTCGCGGCGGGCGACGGGGCCTCACCCGCCTACACCATCGCCGCTTTCAAGGTGAAGGACGGCAGACCCGGCGCCCGGCGCATCGACGCGGGTGACGGACTGGTCGGCCGGATAACCAGCCGGGCCACGGGCCGGAGCGCACCGAACGTGCAGATCGCAATCAAGAAGTCGGACGGTTCCACCCTCGGCACCAGCACCACCGACGCGACCGGTGAGTTCCTCGCTTTCGCACCGCCCGGCGACTACACGGTTACTGTCAACGGCGTCGGCTACGAGCCGGTGACCGCCGCGGTGACCGTACGCCCCGACAACCAGACCCGAGTCGACATCGCCCTGCGGCAGGCGGCGGTACGCGTGGGCACCGGCCACTCGGTGCCCGGTCCGCAGTCCCAGGCGACGGCCGATGACCTCGTCCTGTCCAACAGCATGATGGCAATGGCCGTCTCGGCGGGCTCGGAAGATCCCCAACTGTCCGGCGTGACACTGGGCAAGCCGCTGGACATCGCGGCTGTCGGACATCTGGACCAGCTGGACTGGATGAACCTGCCCTACGCCTCGACCGCCCAGCCGCGCGGAACCAACGCCTGGCAGCAGTTGACCGTACGCTCCACGGGATTCGAAGTGCTGTCGGCCGACGGGCCTGCAGCCTCCGCGCGGTTCACCGGCGCCAGCACCCAGGTACCCGATATCGCAGTGGCCACCACCTTCACGATCCGTCAGGACGAGCCCTGGGTCTCGGCCGAAACCATCTTCACCAACAACGGCGCCGTGCCCCGCACCTTCTGGCTGGGCGACGTACTCGACCACGACGGGGCAGGCCAGCGCAGCGGGGTAGCCGGACACGGCACCATCACCGCATCTGCCCCCGCGGACTTCACGCCGGCTCAACCGTGGATCGGCATGACGGGTTCGGATTCCCAGACGTACGGCCTGCTCTACGACGAGCCCGGCTTCACCGCTTATGCCACCGGTATCTGGGTGATGAGCCAGCGCAATGTCACGATCGAGCCCGGCACCACGTTCGCGCTGCGCCGCAGGATCGCCGCCGTCGACAACGGCGGTACGGCCGACCCGTTCGCGGTGCTTGCCACCCTGTGACGAACGAGGTGCGGGCCCGCGAGTGTTGTGTCCGCGGAGGTTGGTGACGGCTCGCACCATGCGGTGACCTCGTCTGGGGAAGGGCCACCCTGATCAGGGCCTTGGGCCTGAAGCAACGGCCGGCACGCGGGAGGGGCGGGGCCGCGGGAGCGCGGTCCCGCCTCGTGCGTCGCGAAGCCGGACGAGTGAGTCGCAGGGGAGAGGCTGTGTCACGAGTTGAGGCTGTCGCTCCTGGCGTTGTGGCGGCGCCGGTGCGGATGAATGCCTTGATCTCCTGTACGAGGGTGGGCATCGCGGCCCGGACAGTAGTCCGAAGAGCACGCGGACGCCGTGCCATGCGTTCCGCTGAACCTCTGTGTGTGCCACAAACGATCGTTCGTCACCGGAAACTCCGGTGCGGCTCGACGGTTTCCTGCGGAATCGCGTACGGCCTCTGGACAACGACGCCCGCTGCGGCCACGATGATGGCTACTCCATACGGTATGCAATCTACAGTGTGGGGTTGTGCAGGCGCGATGACTGCCGTCGTCGCGCAGGGTGTGCGTGTGGGGGCCGGGCCCTCACACGACCGTGTTCCTCTCCAGCCCGAACCCGACGACACGACACATCAGCGAGGTGAGGACGGCCATGGCAAAGGCACTGGAAGGCATCCGAGTTCTGGACATGACGCACGTGCAATCCGGGCCCTCGGCCACCCAGCTCCTCGCGTGGCTCGGCGCGGACGTCATCAAGGTGGAGGCGCCGACCGGCGACATCACGCGCAAACAGCTGCGCGACCTCCCGGACGTCGACTCCCTGTACTTCACGATGCTCAACTGCAACAAGCGGAGCGTCACTCTCAATACCAAGACGGAGCGCGGCAAGGAACTGCTGACCGAGCTGATCCGGCGCTCCGATGTGATGGTGGAGAACTTCGGGCCGGGCGCCGTCGACCGGATGGGGTTCACCTGGGAGCGCATTCAGGAGATCAACCCGAAGATCGTCTATGCGTCCATCAAGGGATTCGGCGAGGGTCCGTACACCAACTTCAAGGCGTACGAGGTCGTCGCCCAGGCCATGGGCGGTTCGATGTCCACCACCGGCTTCGAGGACGGTCCGCCGCTCGCGACCGGCGCGCAGATCGGCGACTCCGGAACCGGCATCCACGCCGTCGCCGGCATCCTGGCTGCACTCTTCCAGCGGGAGAACACCGGGCGTGGGCAGCGCGTGAACGTCGCCATGCAGCACGCCGTGCTCAATCTGTGCCGGGTGAAACTGCGGGATCAGCAGCGGCTCGCGCACGGCCCGTTGGTCGAGTATCCGAACGAGGACTTCGGGGACGAGGTGCCGCGCTCCGGGAATGCCTCCGGCGGCGGGCAGCCCGGATGGGCGGTGAGGTGTGCTCCCGGCGGGCCCAACGACTACGTGTACGTGATCGTGCAGCCGGTCGGCTGGCAGCCGCTGAGCGAGCTGATCGGGCGGCCCGAGCTGGCCGATGACCCCGAGTGGGCGACCCCGGAGGTGCGACTCCCGAAACTCGGCAAGATGTTCCAGCTGATCGAGGAGTGGACCTCGACACTCCCCAAGTGGGATGTCCTGCAGAAGCTCAACGCCCACAACATCCCGTGCGGGCCGATCCTCTCCACCAAGGAGATCGTCGAGGACGAGTCGCTGGTCGCCAACGAGATGGTCGTCCGGGTGGAGCACCCGGAGCGCGGCTCGTTCGCCACCGTCGGATCCCCGCTCAAGCTCTCCGATTCCCCCGTCGACATCACCAGCTCGCCGCTGCTCGGCGAGCACAACGAAGAGGTCTTTGTCGGTGAACTCGGCGTCAGTGACGAGGAGTTGGCACTGCTGCGGACCGGCGGGGTGATCTGATGCCGCTCGGATCGGCCGGCGGCGTGTTCGTACGTACGTGTTGTCGTCATGGCCACGCCGGTCGGCGTCGGTCGTGCGCTGTGCACCGCGTCGCTCGGATTCACGGGTATCCGCACTGCACCGCCCGTACCGCCCGTATGGCCTCAGGCTGAGGCGTCGGCCCTCATCGTGCCCGCGGCGGCGGACCCCGTCCGCCGCCGCGGCGCGGGTGCGAGGCCGGACGGTGTGTTCTCAGGCGCCCCCTGGCACCGTCCGGCCCGCCCACCCGGCGTCATCTCACCTCACGACGGCGCAGTGGAACGGCAAACCGAAGCCATGAGCGCCACCGTGAGCGCCGTCGACGACCCGTCGCACGATCGCACGAGTATGCGGTGCCCACCATCCGCGAGGTCGTCAACTTCTTTCGGCTGCACGGAAATGCAATATCGGCAGGCCCAGGGGCGGGGTGTGCCCTGCGCGCGTCCACAGCGACGTGCGGAGCGACCGCGCCATTGGGGTGCCCGGCCCCTCTTGACGCGCTCAGCACGGAGATCGGCTTCACGCCGCCGAGCCTGCGCGGTCTCGACTCCGTGGATGCGATCCGGCCCCTGAGTGACGGGAGGCGCATCGAGGGCCGCGTACCGCCCGGAGCCCCTGCGCCGGTGTCGCTGGGCTTCGCTGACTTGAGCAACACCCCAACGCCCAAAGGAGATCATGGTCCGATGGGAGCCTGCCGCGGTCCGATGCGACGTACGCGGACCTCCGCGCGACATCCGGGCGAGAAAGACGGAGTGCGGCCCCTAGACAGAGCGGCGGCCCGTCTACAGAATACGGTCTACTCCATATCGTATGCAAAGCGTTCGGCGTGTGGAGTGGATCACTGTTCCCGTCGTCGTGGAGGGGGTTGCACATGTGGTGACGCGAAGTCAGGACTTGTGAGCGCACGCGCGCTCCGGGCCGGGTCAGGGTGCAGGGAACCCAGCCGGCCGTGGGGCGGATCGCGGGGCGGACTGGTCCTGACGGCACGTGGGAACCGGACAGGGGGCGCTGACCAGGGTTCTGCGACGTAGGGGAAATGGCATGACGACAACTGACACACTGTCACACGTCCCGTTCAGGGAGGTGACGGACCGCAACGGCCGCGTGTACCGGCTCGGTGAGAGTGACCGGGACATCATGCGGAGACCGCGCTGGACCATGGTGTTGTTCCCATGGATCGGCATGATGGGCATCAGCTCGTCGGAGTACGCGTTCACCTCCGCCGAGGAGACCTTGCACGACGCGCACCTGTGGGCCAGCGGCCACATCTTCTGGCTGATGGGGGTCTGGATCTTCTTCCAGGCAGCTGTCGCCTTCCCGGCCGGTCAGCTCCGTGAGAGCGGGCGGCTGCCGGCCAAGAGCGCGATGATGCTCGGAGCGCTGGGCACCCTGCTCGGCTATCTCTCGCTGGCGTACGCGCCGCATGTCATCGTCGCCTACTTCGGCTTCGGCATGTTCAGCGGTATCGGCGCCGGACTCGTCTACGCGACGTGCGTGAACATGGTCGGCAAGTGGTACCCGGAGCGCAAGGGCGGCAAGACCGGCATGGTCAACGGCGGTTTCGCCTATGGCTCGGTGCCGTTCGTGTTCCTCTTCACCTCGTACATGGATCTGTCCAACTACCAGGGTGTACTGGTCTCCGTCGGGGTCATCTGCTGTGCGGCCGTCGCGGTCGCCGGCTGGTTCTTCAAGGACCCGCCGAAGAACTGGTGGCCCGATCACGTCGACCCGCTGAAGGTCTCGGACGACCCGAGGATCGTGCGTTCGCTGGCCAAGAACCCGCCGTCGGCAAAGCAATACACCCCGCGTGAGGCGGCCCGGACCCCGGTGCTGTGGATGATGTGGTTCTGCCTGCTCTGCACGGCGGGCATCAACATCTTCGGAATCGCCATGCAGGTGCCGTTCGGCAAGGAGATGGGGTTCGCCGGCGGCATCGTGGCCACGGCCATGTCGCTCAAGGCGATCGTGAACGGGACCGGCCGGGGTGTCATCGGCTGGATCTCCGACCGGTACGGACGCCGCAACACACTGATCATCGTCTGTCTGGTCCTGGGATCCGCACAGTTCGGGGTGTTCTTCTCCGGCGACATCGGTTCGATGCCGTTCTTCCTGTTCTGCTCGATGGTCTCCGGCTTCGGTGGCGGCGCCATCTTCCCGCTGTTCGCGGCGATGACCGCGGACTACTTCGGTGAGAACAACAACGCCTCGAACTACGGAATGGTCTACAGCTCGAAGCTGATCTCCGGCCTGGTCGGCTCCGGTGTCGGCGCCCTCGTGGTCGGTGCCTGGGGCTACGGCGGTGCCTTCGCCCTGGCAGGCAGCATCGGTCTCGCCTCCGCCGTGCTGGCGGTGTTCCTACGGGCACCGAGCCGGCCGAAGGAGGGGACCGGCGCGGCCGCAGGCGCGGTCGAGAGGGAGGCGTTCTGAGCAGGAGGTGAGGGTTCGGCCCGCCGCGCGGGGGGCGCGGAGCCGGGGGGTCCCGGCGCGGCGCCCCCGCAGTGGGCCGCCCACGCTCCTGACGACCACTTCTGGTCTCCCTTCTGTCGCCCCGGTTCGCCGGGGCGACAGCGTTCTGCCCGGCTCCGTTCTACCCGAGCATCGACCCTGAGAGGCGACCGAGCATGTTGACATCGACACCTTCCGGTGCACGCCCGTCCACCGGTTCCCCTGGCCAGGAATCGGTCATCGACTCCCTGGTGCGGGCCAACCGCGCCTACGCCGACGCGTTTCGCGACCCCGGAATGGATGCCCGGCCCGTCCTCGGAGTGGCGGTCGTGGCCTGCATGGACGCCCGAATCGACCTGCACGCCGCGCTCGGCCTCGAGCTGGGGGACTGCCACACCATCCGCAATGCCGGTGGAGTGGTCACCGACGACACCATCCGCTCCCTCACCATCAGCCAGCGCGCCCTGAACACCCGGAGCGTCGTCCTCATCCACCACACGGGGTGCGGCCTGCAGACGCTCACCGAGGAGTTCCGGTACGAGCTGGAGCGGGAGGTCGGGCAGCGGCCGGCTTGGGCGGTGGAGTCGTTCCGGGACGTCGACCAGGACGTACGGCAGTCGATGCGGCGGGTGCATACGTCGCCCTTCCTGCCGCACACCGACGACGTGAGGGGCTTTGTCTTCGATGTGGCATCGGGGCTGCTGAGGGAGATCTCGGACCTCGACTGAGCGATCCCCGCGTCCGCGCGACTTTGCGCCTTTCGAAGGGGAGTCGGGTGGCCGTGGCCGTCCGACACATAGCGCCGCGGGCATCAATGGCATACTGTATGCAATGCAAGCAGTGCCTCGCCGCTCCGCCATCCGCGGCCGAGGCCATCGGGACCGCCCGCCCGGGGCGGATCGGACATCGCACCTGAGGGGGCGCCCCGTGTCGAATCCCAGCGCACTGCAAGACGTCCTGGACCACGTCATCGCTCCGGCCGGCGAACTGGCGCGCCGGGAAGGGAAGTTCCCGCGCGAGGCGGTCTCGGCCCTCGGTCGGGCCGGGCTCCTCGGGCTGACCTGCTCGGCCGAACCGGAAGGTGGCGGCACCTACTTGGCGCGAGCCGCCGAGGTGGTCGCCCGGGTCATGCCCGTGTGCCCGGCCACGGCTGCGGTGCTCCAGTCCCACTACGCTGCGGCCACGGTGGTCGAGGCGTACGGCGGCCGGTGGCTGCGGGGTGAGGTCGCGGCCGGCCGCCACCTGTGCACCCTCGCGTTGGTGGAGGACGGCGCCGGGGCGGTGCGCTCGACCGCGCGGCGTACCGGAGGCGTGGTGGTGCTGCGGGCACACAAGCGTGATGTGGTCGCCGCAGGTGAGGCGGACAGCTATGTCTGGTCGTCGCCACCTGTCGCCTCGGACGGTGGCCTGACGCTCTGGGGCGTGCCGGCCCACGCTCCCGGCCTGTTCGTTCCGGCGAGCGCCAACGGGGCGCCGTTTGCCAGCGCCACGTCCACGGTGGTCGCCGACCCGGTGCGCGTCCCGGCCGAGGCGATGCTGGGGGCGGACGGCGAGGGTTCCAGGATTCTGCTCGGCGCCGTGCTGCCGTGGCTGCTCGAGTTGAGTGCCGTCATCGGGTCCGACGCGGTGCACCCCTCACTGGGCGCGCTGGCGCGATCCGCTTCCGGGACCGCGCGCTCCGGCGACGGTCAGGCGTTCGCGGCCTCGGCTGCGATGGCTTTGCGGTAGGTGCGGGTGCGCTCGGTGTGCTTGCGCATGATCTCGCCGGCCCGCTCCGGGTCGCCCTTCGCGATGGCCTCGATGAGGCGGGCGTGCTCGTTCCAGGAGCCCTTGGAGCGGGAGTTGGCGATCGGGGTGTAGTACCAGCGGACCTTGCGCCCCACCTGCGCGATCAGCTCGGCGAGCACGTCGTTGCCGCCCACGGATGTGATGTAGGTGTGCAGGGCCGTGTTCGCGGCGACCAGGCGGTCGGTCGTACTCTCCGCCAGTGCGTCCACGCCCTCCTGCTGGAGCTGCCACAAGCGCTCGATGTGCTCAGGCTTGGCGTGCTGCGCGGCCAGTTGTGCGGAGTAGGTCTCCAACACCGTACGGACGTCGAGGAGCTGGGTCGCCTCCTCCTGCGTGGGGGTGTGCACGAACGCGCCCTGGGCGGGCCTGAGGTCGACCCAGCCGTCCGTGTGCAGGCGCTGCAGCGCCTCGCGCACGGGCTGCCTGCTGACCCCCAGCTGCTCGGCGAGTTCTGATTCGACCAGATGCTGGCCCGATTTCAGGGTGCCACTGATGATCAGCTCTGCCAGGGCATCGGACACCGCCTGGCGCAGCGGCGTCGGGCGGGCGACGCGTCGGGCGGAGCCAGCAGTCAGGCCTTGGCGCATGGTTCTCCTGTTCCGCCCCCGAGCTCACCGAGTCGGTGGCTGTGCCGGCCGTTACCCCCGGGCGGACCGCGCGGCGGTCCATTCAGGATACAGGTTTTCGTATGCAGTGTGATGTCCCGCGACGACCTTGCGTGATGTCCCACCGGGGCGGAGGGTGGTCGCGCGCTGGATCAACGCAGTGCCCCAACAGCGGAGTTGACCGGCCGCCGGAGCGGGAGCGGCAGGCGACTCCATATGGGATCCTGTATGCAAAAAGCTTGTATGCATCAGGGTTGCATGCTTCGCTAGGACTGTTTCGCCCCTTGCGCCGTGCGCGCGAGGGGAGGTCGAGGTGCCCCTGTGAACGCGAACCGTGGTGCTCGGACCGGACCCCCAGGTGCCCGTGCCCGTACTCCTTCCACGGCCCTGACGAAAGGCCGCACGACCATGAAGATCCGGACCAGTGATCCGACGGTGGAGCAGGTGGTGAGGAAGATCGCCGCCGCCCATCGCGAGCAGCGTGGCGCTCTGTTGCCGATCCTCCACGCCGTGCAGGCCGAACTGGGGCATGTGCCCAAGGAGGCCGTGCCGGTGCTCGCCGACGAGCTCAACCTCTCGCGGGCCGACGTACACGGAGTGGTGAGCTTCTACCACGACTTCCGCGCCGAGCCCGCGGGCCACCGCACCGTCCGCGTCTGCCGCGCGGAGGCCTGCCAGGCTCAGGGCGCGGGGCATCTCGTGGAGTACGTACGGCAGATGGGACTCACCCTGGGCCGGACCGCCGAGGACGGTTCGGTCACCGTCGAGCAGGTCTTCTGCCTCGGCAACTGCGCCCTCGGCCCCGCCGTCGAAGTGGACGGACGCCTGCACGGCCGGGTGGACACGGAACGGCTCGGCGCGCTGCTCCACGGAACCGACCAGACGCGGCGCAACGGCGTCGGCGCCACACCCGACGGAAGTGAGGCACCCCGGTCATGACCCAGCATCCCGCACAGCCCCATGTGCGGATCTACGTCCCCCGCGACTCGGCAGCCCGGTCCGTGGGTGCCGACGAGGTGGCCTCCGCAATCCAACAGGCCGCCGACAGCGCTGACGTGGCCGTCGATCTCGTACGTACCGGATCGCGCGGCATGCTCTGGCTCGAGCCGCTCGTCGAGGTCGCCACCGAGCACGGGCGTATCGGCTACGGTCCGGTGACCCCGGACGACGTTCCCGCACTGCTTGCCGCCGGCCTCCTCGACGGCGGCGAGCACCCCCTGCGCCTCGGCCCGGTGCACGAACTGCCCTGGCTGGCCAAGCAGAACCGGGTCACCTTCGCGCGCGTCGGCGTCATCGATCCGCTCGACGCCGACGACTATCTGCGCCACGGCGGTCTCACAGGGCTGCGTACCGCGCTGAAGCTCCCGCCGGCCGACGTGGTCGCCGAGGTGACCGACTCGGGCCTGCGTGGGCGTGGCGGGGCGGGCTTCCCCGCAGGCATCAAATGGAAGACCGTCCTCGACTGCCCGGGCGAGCTGAAGTTCATCTGCTGCAACGCCGACGAGGGCGACAGCGGGACCTTCGCCGACCGCATGCTCATGGAGGGCGACCCGTTTCTGCTCATCGAGGGCATGACGATCGCCGCGCACGCCGTCGGCGCCCGCGAGGGCTACCTGTACATCCGCTCCGAGTACCCGGACGCGGTCGCCACGATGCGCGCCGCCATCGACACGGCCCGCGACCGCGGCTGGCTCGGTACCTCGGTCCTCGGCACGCCGCTCGAGTTCGATCTGCACGTGCGGGTCGGAGCGGGCGCGTACATCTGCGGCGAGGAGACCTCCATGCTGGAGAGCCTGGAGGGCAAGCGCGGCATGGTCCGCGCGAAGCCGCCGATCCCCGCGATCGAGGGCCTGTTCGGCAAGCCGACCGTCGTCAACAACGTCCTGACGCTTGCCACCGTCCCCGTCGTCCTCGCCCAGGGCGCCAAGGCGTACCAGGAGCTCGGCGTGGAGCGTTCCCGCGGCACCCAGGTGTTCCAGCTCGGCGGCAACATCGCCCGCGGCGGCATCGTCGAGACCGCCTTCGGTATCACGCTGCGCGAACTCATCGAGGAGTACGGCGGCGGCACGCGGTCGGGCCGGCCGGTGCGCACCGCGCAGGTCGGCGGGCCGCTCGGCGCCTACCTTCCGCCCTCCTCGTTCGACCTGCCGATGGACTACGAGGCGTTCGCCGCGGCGGGGGCGATGGTCGGCCACGGCGGCATCGTGGTCTTCGATGACACCGTCGACATGGCCGCCCAGGCGCGCTTCGCCATGGAGTTCTGCGCGGCCGAGTCCTGCGGCAAGTGCACACCGTGCCGGGTCGGTTCGGTGCGCGGCGTCGAGGTGATCGACAAGATCGTGGCGGGAGAGCAGAGGGACGAGAACCTGGCGCTCCTCGACGACCTGTGCGAGCTGATGACCGAGGGCTCGCTGTGTGCGATGGGCGGACTGACCCCGCTGCCCGTGCGCAGCGCCCTTACGCACTTCGCGGACGACTTCCTCGGCGAAGTCGCCGCCGACACGAGGACGGAGGGCACGGCATGACCCTGCTCAAGGAACCCGATCACGGCACCCCGGGGCGACCGGGAGAGGCCACGGTGGCGCTCGAGGTGGACGGCATTCCGGTGAGCGTGCCGGAGGGCACCTCGGTGATGCGTGCCGCCTCGCTCGCCGGCGTCGACATCCCCAAACTGTGTGCCACCGACTCCCTGGAGGCCTTCGGCTCCTGCCGGCTGTGCGTGGTCGAGATCGACGGCCGGCGCGGCACACCCGCCTCCTGCACCACCCCGTGCGCCGACGGTATGCAGGTGCGCACCCAGACACCCAAGGTGGAGAAGCTGCGCCAGGGCGTCATGGAGCTCTACATATCCGACCACCCGCTGGACTGTCTGACGTGCCCCGCCAACGGCGACTGCGAATTGCAGGACATGGCGGGCGTCGTCGGACTGCGCCAGGTGCGCTACGGCTACGAGGGGGAGAATCACCTCGACGCCGAGAAGGACACCAGCAACCCCTACTTCGACTTCGACGCGTCCAAGTGCATCGCCTGTTCCCGCTGTGTGCGTGCCTGCGGCGACATCCAGGGCACGTTCGCCCTGACCATCGAGGGACGTGGCTTCGACTCCAAGGTGGCGGCGGGCGCGGGGGAGTCCTTCATGGACTCCGAGTGCGTCTCCTGCGGAGCCTGCGTGCAGGCGTGCCCGACGTCCACGCTCCAGGAGAAGTCGGTCGTCGACCTCGGCATGCCCACCCGCTCGGTCCTCACCACCTGTGCGTACTGCGGCGTCGGCTGCTCCTTCAAGGCCGAACTGCGCGGCGACGAACTCGTCCGCATGGTGCCGTACAAGGACGGCGGCGCCAACGAGGGCCACGCGTGCGTCAAGGGCCGCTTCGCCTTCGGCTACGCCACGCACCCCGACCGCGTCCTCAAGCCCATGGTGCGCGAGAAGATCACGGACCCGTGGCGTGAGGTCGAGTGGGACGAGGCCATCGCCACCGTCGCGCGCCGGATGCGGGCACTGCAGGACACGTACGGGACGGGCGCGGTCGGCGCGATCACCTCCTCACGGTGCACGAACGAGGAGGTGTACGTCGTCCAGAAGATGGTGCGCGCCGCGTTCGGCAACAACAATGTCGACACCTGTGCGCGCGTCTGCCACTCGCCCACCGGCTACGGGCTCAAGCAGACCTTCGGTGAATCCGCGGGCACCCAGGACTTCCGCTCGGTCGCCGAGGCCGACGTCATCATGGTGATCGGAGCCAACCCCACCGACGGGCACCCGGTGTTCGCCTCCCGGATGAAGCGCCGGCTGCGCGAGGGCGCTCGCCTCATCGTGGTCGACCCGCGCCGCATCGACCTCGTACGCTCGCCGCACATCGAGGCCGACCACCATCTGCAACTGCGACCGAGCACCAACGTGGCCGTGGTCAACGCCATGGCGCACGTGGTGGTCACCGAGGCGCTCGTCGACCAGAGCTTTGTGGCGGAGCGGTGCGAGGGCTACGAGGAGTGGGCCGCGTTCGTGGCCCGCCCCGAGAACAGCCCCGAGGCCGTCGAACCGGTCACCGGGGTTCCGGCCGAGGAACTGCGCGCGGCCGCCCGGCTGTACGCCGGCGCACCCAACGGGGCGATCTACTACGGTCTGGGCGTCACCGAGCACAGCCAGGGCTCGACCATGGTCATGGGAATGGCCAACCTTGCGATGGCGTGCGGGAACATCGGCCGCGACGGCGTGGGCGTCAATCCGCTGCGCGGCCAGAACAACGTCCAGGGCTCGTGCGACATGGGCTCCTTCCCGCACGAACTGCCCGGCTACCGGCATGTCTCCGACGACGCGGTGCGCACCGTGTTCGAGGACCTGTGGGGCACCGCTCTGCTGTCCGAGCCGGGGCTTCGCATCCCCAACATGTTCGACGCGGCCATCGACGGCTCCTTCCGCGGCCTGTTCGTGCACGGCGAGGACATCGCGCAGTCCGACCCGAACCTGAAGCATGTCACCGCGGCCCTGGAGGCGATGGAACTCGTCGTCGTCCAGGACCTGTTCCTCAACGAGACCGCCAAGTTCGCGCATGTGTTCCTGCCCGGGGCGTCGTTCCTGGAGAAGGACGGCACCTTCACCAACGCGGAGCGCCGTATCAACCGGGTGCGCGCGGTGATGGCGCCGAAGGCGGGCAAGCACGAGTGGCAGATCGTCACCGAGATCGCCACCGCCATGGGGTATCCGATGGCGTACGACCACCCGAGCCAGATCATGGACGAGATCGCCGCGGTCACCCCGACCTTCGAGGGCGTCTCCTTCGGGCTGCTCGACAAGGTGGGCAGCGTTCAGTGGCCGTGCAACGCCGAGGCGCCCGAGGGGACGCCCGTCATGCACATCGACGAATTCGTCCGCGGCAAGGGCAAGTTCGTCGTCACCTCGTACGTGCCGACCAATGAGCGCTCCACCCGCCGCTTCCCGCTGGTGCTCACCACCGGGCGCATCCTCAGCCAGTACAACGTCGGGGCGCAGACGCGCCGCACAGGCAACGTCGCCTGGCACCCCGAGGACGTACTGGAACTGCATCCCCACGACGCGGAGGACCGCGGGATCACCGACGGTGACTCGGTCACTTTGGCCAGCCGGGTCGGCCGCACCACGCTGCGGGCCATGGTCTCCGACCGGATGCCGACCGGCGTCGTCTACACGACCTTCCACCACCCGGTCACCGGCGCCAACGTGGTGACCACGGAGAACTCCGACTGGGCGACCAACTGCCCGGAGTACAAGGTGACGGCCGTCCAGGTCGCCCTGGCGTCGCCGGGGCACGAAGGGGCCACCGCGGCCGCCGAGGCCCCCGTGGGCGCCCTGACGGCGGGAGACTGACACACATGGCCGCCACCGAGCCGTCCGAATGCCGCATGGCCAATGACATCGCGCTGAACCTCGCCCATCTGCCCGCAGGGCAGGCGGCCACCGAACTGGCCGGACACATCGGCAGGTTCTGGGACCCGCGGATGCGCACCAGGCTGCGCACGCTGGTGGACTCCGACGCGCCGGGCGTGCACCCGCTGGTCGTCGAGGCGGTGAAGCTGCTGCGCTGACAGCGGAGGTGAGGACGCGGCCCGCTGCGATGTGACGCAGCGGGCCCTGTCCCGTGCAGCCCCGCGGGGAGCCCCGCGGGGCCCTTCGGCATGCCCGGAACCAGTCGTCCCACTCGACTGCGGCGCGTAACGGCACGGCGTCCAAAGGTAGTTGGGTAATGCACTGGTCAAGCTTCATGCCGCCCCACTGGACACACGATTTCAATACTCCATACCGTATGCAATCACCGGTCGGGCTCCCTGCGCCGTGACCGGCAGGTCAGTTGTCTGCCATACCTCGCTGCGGCCCCGAACCTGCCGCGCCGAGGCCGAACCACCAGGTCACCGCCTGCACGCCGGCGGACTCCGGGATGCCGCCCCGGACCCGTGACGCGCCGACGGCGTACCCCCTACCCGCGCCCGGCGAGAGCCCGGGCGCGCACCGTGGAGGGGAGTCGCTTTCACCCACCGCATGAAGAGCAAGGCCCCAGGGGGCGCACGCCAAGCTCTTTTTCAGGCAAGGGAAGGCACACATGTCAGTAACACCGCAGGCGACTCCCTCGTACCGAGAGGTCGTCGATACCAACGGACGCGTCTACCGCGTCGGGGAGAGCGACCGCTCCATCCTGGGCAGGCCTCGGGCGTGGATGGTCTGGCTCCCGTGGATAGCGATGATGGGCGTCAGCGTCTACGAGTACGGCTACAGCTCGGCGGAGTCGACCCTCGAGCACGCCCATGGCTGGACCCTCACCGAGGCCTTCTGGATCGCCAGTATCTGGGCGGTCTTCCAGGCGGGCGTCGCCTTCCCGGCGGGCAGGCTCCGCGAGACCGGAAAGCTCTCCGCCAAGACGGGCATGCTCCTCGGAGCGGTACTGTCCGGGTTCGGGTTCCTCTCCATCTCCCACGTCTCGAACCCCATCGTGGTGATACTCGGCTACTCGGTGCTCGGTGGCGCCGGCTCCGGACTCGTCTACGCGACCTGTATCAACATGGTCGGCAAGTGGTATCCGGACAACAAGGGCGCGCGGACGGGCTTTGTCAACGGCGGATTCGCCTACGGCACACTGCCGTTGATCTTCGTCTTCAGCTACTGGTTCCACGCCGACAACTACCGGTTGGTCCTCGACCTGATCGCCCTCGGCATGGTCCTCCTCGTCGGCGGCTGCGGCTTCTTCTTCCGCGACCCGCCGAAGAGCTGGTGGCCGCACGACGTGGACCCGCTCAACCGGGGCGGCGGCGAGGACGCCGAGCGTGTGGCGCGCAGACTGCGCAAGAACCCGCCGGCCAAGGGGCAGTTCACCCCGATGCAGGCGATCAGGACCGGGCAGCTGCCGCTGATGTGGTTCGCCCTGGTCTGCATCGGCGGCGTCTCGCTCTTCGGCATCAACTTCCAGGTCCCCTTCGCCAAGAGCCTCGGGTTCGGGCCGCTGATCGCCGCCTCGTCGGCGGGTGTGCTCGCCGTGGTCAACGGGGTGGGCCGGGCCGCCGTGGGCTGGCTGTCGGACACCATGGGCCGCCGGCAGACCCTGACACTGGTCCTCGTGATCGCGGGCGTCGCGCAGTTCGGCGTGCTGTGGTCGGGCCAGGCCCATAACGAGCCGCTGTTCCTGATTTTCGCCTTCGTCAACGGCTTCGGCGGCGGCGCCTTCTACCCGCTGTTCGCGGCACTGGTCCCGGACTACTTCGGGGAGAACAACAACGCCACCAACTACGGCCTCGTCTACAGCGCCAAGCTGGTCGGCGGTGTCGGCGGCGGTGGCTTGGCCGCTTCGGTGATCAGCGCCTGGGGCTACTCGGGCGGCTACTACCTGGCAGGCGGCATCGCCTTCTTGTCGGCTCTGATCACCTTGCTGCTGCGCCAGCCCGGCCGGCCCGCGGACCAGGAGCGGCCCGCCGTGCAGGCCGTCGCCGACAACCGGGGGCTGACCGGCGCGGCGAACTGAGCGAACGCCCGGGCGCGACTTCGCGCCCGGGCCCGCAGACCGTGCGCGGGTGCGTACACAGCGTTGGGCGGCGGCGGCAGTCGTCCGGCGCGGCGCCCGTGGCACGGGTGGGGCCGGACGGTGGGGTGCGCTCCCTGCTCCGTCCGGCCCCGACCACATTGCCGTGTCAGGTCCCTTGCCTGAGGTGAGGTCGGCTGGAGTCGCCGCGGTCACGCCCGGGCCGGGGGTGCAGCGGTCAGCTGCCGGCAGTAGAAGTCGGTGGTCGTCCGGGTGTGATGGTGCATCAGCTCTTCGGCCCGGTCGGCGTCACCGGCCGCGATGCGGTCGATGATGTCGGCGTGCTCGTTCCAGGCGTCCTTGCCGCGTGGCCGGGCGATGGGCATGTAGTACCAGCGCACCCGGCGGTCGACCTGCCGGATCAGCTCGGCGAGGATGGGGTTGCGCGCGAGCTCGGTGATGAAGCCGTGCAGCGCCGCGTTCGCCTCGACGATGCCGCGTGCGTCGTCCGCGGAGAGCGCAGCTATTCCGGCGGCCTGCAGTTCCCACAGGCGCTTGATGTCCGGACCGGTCGCGTACTGTGCGGCGCCGCGCGCCGAGTGGGTCTCCAGGACGGCGCGGACGCTGAGGAGTTGAGTGGCCTCCTCGACGGTCGGGCTGTGCACGAATGCGCCCTGTGCGGGGCGCAAGTCCACCCATCCGTCGGCCTGGAGGCGCAGGAGCGCCTCGCGCACCGGTTGGCGGCTCACGCCGAGGTCCTCGGCGAGTTCGGCCTCGATCAGATGCCGGCCCGGCTGGAGTACGCCCCCCACGATCAGCTCGATCAGGACGTCGTAGACGGCCTGGCGCAGGGGCGCGGGCCTGTTGACGGGTGTCGTCACGGTGGCTGGGAAAGTGCGTGGCTCGCGCATGGGCTCCCTGGTGGGCTGCGGGGAGGTGCTGGTGATGGAGCGAGAGGAATCACGTACAGCATATAGGCTTCTGTATGCAATCTGTGTATGTCAGGCAGGTGCGGGTTGTTCCGCCGGCCGACTTCCGGAGCTCGCCGCCGGGCTCGGGTCACTCGCCGCCAGTTCGCGCAGGATCGCTTCCACGCTCTGCTTGGCGTCGCCGAAGAGCATGCTGCTGTTCTCCCGGAAGAACAGCGGATTCTGCACACCTGCGTACCCGGAGGCCATGGACCGTTTGAACACGACTACGTGCTCCGCCTCCCACACCCGCAGCACCGGCATCCCCGCGATGGGGCTGGCCGGATCGTCCATCGCCGCCGGGTTGACGGTGTCGTTGGCGCCGATGACCAGAACCACCGAGGTGTCGGCGAAGTCGTCGTTGATCTCGTCCATCTCCAGGACGATGTCGTAGGGTACGCGGGCCTCGGCAAGAAGTACGTTCATGTGCCCCGGCAGCCGCCCCGCCACGGGATGTACGCCGAAGCGCACGGTCACGCCGCGCTCCCGCAGACGGCGCGTCAACTCCGCCACCGGGTGCTGCGCCTGGGCGACCGCCATGCCGTACCCCGGGGTGATGATCACCTGCGTGGCGCCCGCAAGTGCGCTTGCGGTGTCCTCGGCGCTGATCTCCCGGTGCTCGCCCTGCTCCTGCTCGCCGCTGGGTGCGGCCTCGACGCCGAAGCCACCCGCGATGACGGAGAGGAAGGACCGGTTCATCGCCCGGCACATGATGTACGACAGGTAGGCACCGGAGGAGCCGACCAGCGCCCCGGTCACGATGAGCAGGTTGTTGTCCAGCAGGAAGCCGGCCGCCGCGGCGGCCCAGCCCGAGTAGCTGTTGAGCATCGAGACCACGACGGGCATGTCGCCGCCGCCGATGGAGGCGACCAGATGCCAGCCCAGGACGAGCGCGAGCACGGTGACGGCGATCATCAGAGCGAGGTTCGGGCTGACGGTGAACCAGACGGTCAGGGTCACGAACGCGACAAGGGCGCCGGCGTTGAGCAGGTTCTTCCCGGGCAGGGTCAGCGGCCGGGACTTGATGCGCGCCGACAGTTTCAGGAACGCGATCACGGAACCTGTGAAGGTGACCGCGCCGATGAAGATGCCGATGAACACCTCGGCGTGATGGATCCGCAGCAGCGACCCGGCCAGCTCGGTGGAGCCCGGGCGCTGTGCCTCGACCTCCAGGTAGCTGTTCCAGCCGATCAGTACGGCGGCGAGCCCGACGAGGCTGTGCAGCACGGCGATCAGCTCGGGCATCTGGGTCATCTCGACCCGACGGGCCTGCCATAGGCCGATCGCGCCACCGATCGTGCCCGCGACGGCGATCAGCGCGATCGACTCGCCGGAGACGGAGCGCCCGGCGACGACGACGGTGGCGACGAGCGCAAGCGCCATTCCCGCGATGCCGTAGGCCACCCCCGCCCGGGCGGTGTGGTGCCGGGAGAGCCCCGCCAGGCTGAAGACGAACAGCAGCGCGGCAACGATGTCGGCGGCCTGGGCCGCCGTGGATGCGTTCATCGAACATCAGCCTTTCGAGAACATGCCGAGCATGCGACGGGTGACGGCGAATCCACCGAAGATGTTCACGGTGGTGAGCAGGATTGCCAGGAAGGCCAACACGCTGATGGCCAGGGGCGGGTGGCCGATCTGGAGCAGTGCCCCGACCACCACGATCCCTGAGATCGCATTGGTCACCGACATCAGCGGGGTGTGCAGCGCGTGGTGGACCTTGCCGATCACGTAGTAGCCGATGACCACGGCAAGCGCGAACACCGTGAAGTTGGCGGCGAGTTGTGGGGGCGAGACGGCGATGAGCGCGAACAGGGCGAGCATCCCGAGCCCGATCAGTCCGTAGCGGCCCGCGGGTGGCAGGCGTCGCGGCGTTGCCGGATCGACCGGTGACGCCGATGTGGCCGGGGCCTTCGCGGGCGTCGCCGAGACCGCGACGGGGGGCGGCGGCCACAGCGTCTCGCCCTCGCGCACCACGGTCACCGTCCGCTGTACGACGTCCTCGAGGTCGAGCGTCAGCTGCCCGTCCCGTTCCGGGGTGAGCAGCTTCAGCAGGTTCACCAGGTTCGTGCCGTACAGCTGTGAGGCCTGGGCGGGCAGTCGGCCCGCGAGGTCGGTGTAGCCGATGATGGTGACGCCGTTCTCGGTGACGACGGCCCGATCGCTCACCGTCCCTTCGACGTTCCCGCCCTGCGCCGCCGCCATGTCGACGATGACGCTTCCCGGCTTCATCGAAGCCACTTGATCGGCCGTGATCAGCCGTGGCGCCGGGCGCCCCGGGATGAGGGCCGTCGTGATGATGATGTCGACATCCCTCGCCTGCTCGGAGTAGATCTCGGCGGCGCGCAGGTCGTACGCCTCGGAGGTGGCTCGCGCGTATCCGTCGTCCGCCGACTCCTGTTCGACCTCGACGGGCAGGAACTCACCACCCAGTGACCGTACTTGGTCGGCAACCTCGCCGCGCGGGTCGGTGGCCCGGACCACCGCGCCGAGGCTTCCGGCGGCTCCGATGGCCGCGAGGCCGGCCACACCGGCGCCGGCCACCAGTACCTTCGCGGGAGGCACTTTGCCCGCTGCGGTGACCTGTCCGGTGAAGAATCGTCCGAAGGCGTGGGCCGCCTCGATGACCGCCCGGTAGCCGGCGATGTTGGCCATCGAACTGAGCACGTCCAGGGACTGGGCCCGCGAGATGCGGGGCACGGCGTCCATGGACAACGCGGTCAGCCGCCTGCTCGCGAGCTGGGTGAGGAGTTCGGCGTGCTGCGCGGGGGCGAGCAGGCCGATGATCGTCGCCCCGTCCCGCAGCCGTCGCACCTCGTCGTGGGACGGCGCGTTGACCTTGAGCACGACATCGGCGTGCCAGGCGTCGTCGAGGCGCGCGCCCGCCTCGACGTACGACGCGTCGGAGAAGCCCGATGCGGTTCCGGCGCCGGTCTCGACGACGATTTCGTAGCCGAGCCCGATCAGACGGCGGACGGTGTCCGGGGTGGCCGCCACTCTGGTCTCCCCGGAGGTCGACTCGGCGACCACGCCTATGCGTTGTGGTGGTGACGCAGACATTGCTCTCCATTTCTCAGGGGCCTTGCGGGTCCGTCGGTGCGCAGGGGGCGTCAGGAGCGGAGGAAGCGGGCATCGGACAGGAGGCGCGCAGCTTATTGTGTGCAGTTCGCTCGACGCCAGGGCGAATCCGGGCGGGTGGTCGGGGGCATCGCGGCCGTATCGGTTCGGGTTCGAAGGGTATACATCGGACCCGCAGACTGCATACAGTATTCAATCACAATCACTCGCCCTTCCTCCCGAGAGGAGATGACGTGAAGATTGCTGTCCTCGGAGCCGGCGCGATCGGAGCCTTCGTAGGAGCGGCCCTGCACCGGGGTGGTGCCGATGTCCACCTGATCGCCCGCGGTCCGCACCTGCAGGCCATCCGCGAGCGCGGCGTCAGGGTCATCAGCCCGCGCGGCGACTTCGTCGCCCACCCGCACGCCACCGACGACCCCACCGAGATCGGACCCGTGGACTTCGTGTTCCTCGGGCTGAAGGCACACTCCTATCAGTCCAGCGGCCCGCTGATCGAACCGCTCCTCGGCGCGCACACCGCCGTCGTCGCCGGGCAGAACGGCATCCCATGGTGGTACTTCCACCGGCTCGCCGGCCCCTACGAGGGGCGTCGGATCGAGGCGGTGGACCCGGGCGGCGCGACCAGCAAGGTCCTCGCGCCGGAGCGGGCCGTGGGCTGCGTGGTCTACCCCGCCACCGTCATCGAGGCCCCCGGCGTGATCCGCCACCTCGAAGGCACCCGCTTCTCCATCGGCGAACCCGGTGGCGGGATCTCGGCGCGGTGCACCGCGCTGAGCGAGGCGATGATCGCGGGTGGACTGAAGTGCCCCGTGGAGCCGAACCTGCGGGACGACATCTGGATCAAGCTGATGGGCAACGTCGCGTTCAACCCGATCAGCGCGCTCACCCGGGCCACGATGGTCGAGATCTGCCAACATCCGCCGACGCGACGGCTGGTGGCCCAGCTCATGGAGGAGACGCTGGACATCGCCGCCAGGGTCGGCAGCACACCGGACATCTCCATCGAGAAACGCCTGCGGGGTGCGGAGGGGGTCGGCGACCACAAGACGTCGATGCTCCAGGACCTGGAGGCGGGCAAGCAGTTGGAACTCGACGCCATCGTGACCGCGGTGGTGGAGATGGCCGATATCACCGGTGCCGAAGCACCCAGGCTCCGCGCAGTGCACGCGGCCACGGACCTGCTGGCGCGCCGCACCGGCACGGGATGAGGGCCGGCCCGGCTCCCGCAATGACCAGGGGAGCCGGGCCTTCGGCGTGGGCGAGGCGCCGCCCGGGTCGCCGGGTAAGCTCGGGCAGCGCAGCCACCGCAGGCGTGTTCGGCCTGGTCGGGGCGGGGACGTATGGGGTGCGGGGGACGAAGCAGGAGGCGAGCATGCTCTTCCGTCAGCTGGAGTACTTCGTGGCGGTGGCCCGCGAGAGGCACTTCGCGCGGGCCGCGGAGGCCTGCTTCGTCTCGCAGCCCGCACTGTCTGTGTCGATCGCCAAACTGGAGCGCGAGCTCAACGTCACGCTGATCAACCGCGGCCACAACTTTCAGGGCCTGACGCCCGAAGGAGAGCGTCTGGTCGTCTGGGCCAAGAGGATCCTCGCCGAGCAGGAGGCGTTCAAGGCCGAGGTGGCCGCGGTCCAGTCGGGCATCACCGGGACGCTGCGGCTGGGCGCGGAGCCCACAGCCTCGACGACGCTCGCGCTGCCGGTGACGGCGTTCTGCACCGCGCACCCGCTGGCCAAGGTCCAGGTGCGGTCCCGCCTGTCCACCACGGAACTCATCCGGCAGCTCCGCGCCTTCGAACTCGATGCGGCCATCGCCCACTTCGGCCCCGAGGACCGGGACGGGCTGCAGGTGACGCCGCTTTACGAGGAGCGGTACATGCTGCTCGCCGCGGCCGATCAGCTGCTGCCCCAGTCCGATACCCTGACCTGGGCCGAGGCGTCCCAGCTGCCGCTCGCGCTGCTCACCCCCGACATGCGGATCCGTCAGGTCATCGACGCAGCGTTCACCCGCAGCGGAGTCACCGTCATCCCGCAGGTGGAGACCGACTCCGTGGCCACTCTGTACGCGAACGTGGGCGCGGGCGCCTGCACCAGCATCGTGCCGCACACCTGGCTGAGGGCCCTGCCGGTCACCGGCCGGATGCGCGTGCTGCGGCTTGTCGAGCCGGACGCGCGGGCGCTCATCTCGGTCGCGATCCACGACGCGACGCCGGGCTCGCTCGCGGCCCGCGCGTTCATCACGGCGGCGGCCTCACTGCGCCTGGACGAGTTCTTCGACCGGCCGCTGCCCGTGCCGGAACCCCTTGTCCGCTGAGCCGAGGCGGCTACGGCCGGCCCGCCCGGCCGGAGGTCACCGGGCGAAACGCAGCTGGACCGCCTGCCGGTCCAGCGCTCCCTTGGCCGTGCGCGGCAGCGCCGGTACGACCTGGATCCGCTCGGGCACCTCGAAAGGGGCCAGCCGTCCCAGGCAGTACCTGGCGATCTCCGCGGGCTCCGCGTCCTCCCCCTCGCGCAGCACCACCGCCGCGCCCACCCGATGCCCGTGCCGCTCATCCGGCACCCCGAACACGGCTGCCTCGGCGACGGCGGGACAACCGCACAGCACGTCCTCGACGTATTCGGGGGAGACCTGGTCGCCCGCCCGCGTGATCAGGTTCCTGATCCGGCCGGTGAGGAACAGGGCGCCGTCGCCGTCCAGATGACCCAGGTCCCCGGTGCGCAGCCAGCCCTCGCCGAACCCGCGCACAGTCGCCGCCGGATCGGCGAGATAGCCCCTGGCCACGCTGGGGCCGCGCACCCAGACCTCGCCCTGCACACCGGGCGGGCACGCCTGCCCCGACGGGTCGACGACCTGGATCCGCGTCCCGGTCGGCCGGCCCACCGAGCCGTGCTTGGATGTACCGGGCGGCGGCAGGGGCTCACTGCTGGCCTGATGGGCGGCCTCCGTCATGCCATAGGCCGACAGCAGTGGCACCCCGAGGGTGCGCTCCAGGGCCCGCTGGGTCGCGGTGTTGAGCGGAGCGCTGGAACTGCGGGCGAAGCGCAGGGGCGGTGCGAGTGGCGCGGGATGTTCACCGGCCGAACGGTCGAGGAGGATCTCGTGGATGGCGGGCACCGCGGTGAACCAGGTGGCCCCCACCGCGCGCATGTCGTCCCAGAACGTGTCGGCCGAGAAGCGCCCCCCGGCCGGGAGCAGCACGCAGCCGCCGCCGGCGAGCGTGGCGAGCAGCGCCGCGACCAGCCCGTGCGTGTGGAAGAACGGCATGACCGCCACCGTCGCGTCCCGCGGCCCCAGTTCGTACGTCGTGCACAGCACACGCACCGCCGCGGCCACGTTCCCGTGGGTCAGCGGCACCAGGCGGGCCTGGTCCATGGTGCCCGCCGTCGACAGGATCAGGGCGTCGTCCAGGGCCAGGCCCGGCGGGGGTGTCCCGTGCAGCCCGAGCGGCGCGCGCGTCGTGTCGAGCGTCACCTCACAGGGGGCGCCGGGCGTGACCCGTACCCGCACCGGCCAGGCGGCCGGCACGCCCGCGGGTGCCTCGGGCCCGCACAGCACCACCCGCGCCCCGAACACCCCGAGCCGCACGCCCAGCTGACCGGGAGGCAGGGCCGGATCCAGTGGGGCGACGACCGCGCCGGCCCGGGCCGCTCCGAACAGAGACACGACGAACTCGACGGTGTTCGCGGCGACCAGTCCCACCGGGTCCCCGGGCCGTACCCCGGCGGCCGTCAGCCGGCGGGCCAGGTCGTCGGCGAGCGAGGCGAGGCCGGCGTACGACAGCTCGATGCGCTCGGCGCCGACGACGAGGGCCCGCGAGTGCGGACGCGCCCGCACGGGCCGGGACAGCAGATCGACGAGGCCGGTGAGCGCGGGCGGGTGGTAGCGGTCCGGCTCATGCACGGACGCCGTGGCCACTGTGGTCATCACCGCACCTCCTCGCGCCAGTTGAGGCGAACAGCCGACACGGCTGAAACGGTCGACTGCGAGCCTGCGGGCCACGGCCCGTGAGCGTCCAATGCACAACCGCGAACGGCCGATAGCGGGCGGCTATCACCGCAGGTGCCAAGGCCTGTTCCCGCCGTTGATAAACGCCGGTTATCGGCTGGTCGCCGTCAGGTCTTGGACGGGGCGAGGGTCCGGTGCGGAAGGTGGATCCACAAGCCGCACAGCATCACTTGCCCAAGGAGGACCTCGGACCATGACCGCCCCCTCACCACAGGAGACAGCGGCGAACGCCGACGCACCGGCCGAGCTCACCGACGGGTATCACCTGGTCGTCGACGCTCTGAAGCTGAACGACGTCGAGACCATCTACGGCGTGGTCGGCATCCCGATCACGGATCTGGCCCGGCTCGCCCAGGCCGAGGGCATCCGCTACATCGGCTTCCGCCACGAGAGCAACGCGGCCCACGCCGCGGCCGCGGCCGGCTACCTCACCAAGAAGCCGGGCATCGCTCTCACGGTGTCCGCGCCGGGGTTCCTCAACGGCCTCGTCGGCCTGGCCAACGCCACGACCAACTGCTTCCCGATGGTGCAGATCTCGGGGTCCAGCGAGCGCCACCTCGTCGACCTCAAGCAGGGCGACTACGAGGAGATGGACCAGCTCGCCGCCGCGCAGCCGTTCTGCAAGGCCGCGTACCGCATCAGCCGGGTCGAGGACGTCGGCCGGGGGATCGCCCGTGCGCTGCGCACCGCCGTCTCCGGCCGGCCGGGAGGCGTCTACCTCGACATCCCGGCCGCCGTGCTCGGCTCCATCATGGACAAGACGGAGGGCGCCAAGACCCTCAGCCGGCTGGTCGACCCGGCCCCGCGCCAGCTGCCCGCGCCCACGGCGGTGGACCGTGCCATCGAACTCCTCGCCGGCGCCGAGCGGCCGCTGGTGGTGCTCGGCAAGGGCGCCGCCTACGCCCAGGCCGACGACAGGATCCGGGAGTTCGTCGAGTCGACCGGCATCCCGTACGTACCGATGTCGATGGCCAAGGGACTGCTGCCCGACGACCACCCGCAGTCGGTGGCGACCGCCCGGTCCCTCGCGCTGCGCAAGGCCGACGTCGTGATGCTCGTCGGAGCCCGCCTCAACTGGCTGCTGGGGCACGGCGAGGCGCCGCAGTGGAACCCCGACGCGAAGTTCATCCAGGTCGACATCGAGCCCAGGGAGCTGGACAGTAACCAGCCGATCGCGGCGCCGCTCGTCGGCGACATCGAATCCGTGCTCGAGGCGCTGGCCGAGCGCGCCAAGCCGGGTCAGATCTCCGCGCCCGCTGCATGGCGCGAGGAGCTCGCGGCGCGCTCCGCGCAGAACGTCGAGAAGATGGCCGGGCGTCTGGCGGCCGACCCGCACCCGATGCAGTTCATGGGCGCGCTGCGCGCCGTGCGCGACGTGCTGCACGACAACCAGCACGCGTACCTCGTCAACGAGGGTGCCAACGCCCTCGACATGGCGCGCAACGTCATAGACATGCACGTCCCGCGCCACCGCCTGGACGTCGGCACCTGGGGTGTGATGGGGATCGGCATGGGCTACGCGATCGCCGCCGCCGTGGAGACCGGCCAGCCAGTGATCGCCGTCGAGGGCGACAGCGCCTTCGGGTTCAGTGGCATGGAGCTGGAGACGATCTGCCGGTACCGGCTCCCCGTGACCACCGTGATCATGAACAACGGCGGTGTGTACCGCGGAAACGACGTCAACCCCCTCGACGACGCCCCGTCGCCCACGACCCTGATGCTGTCCGCCCGGCACGACCTCATGATCGAGGCGTTCGGCGGCAAGGGCTATCGCGCCACCACGCCCGCCGAGGTCACCGCGGCCCTCACCGAGTCGCTCGCCGCGGGCGGCCCAGCCCTGATCGACTGCGCCATCGACCCGGGCGCGGGCACGGAGAGCGGTCACATCTCGCACCTCAACCCCAAGGGCATCACCGTCGGCAACATCGTGCCGTCGAAGAAGTGACCCGCCCACCACACCCGGCAAGCCGCCTCTCAACATCAGCAAGCACAACCGCCGTTCGCCGCGCAACCCATCACGAGAAGGATTCAGACATGAGTGAACAGCCGCTCGCAGGCCTCAAGGTGATCGACTTCACCGGGGTCCAGGCCGGTCCCGCCTGTACGCAGATGCTCGCCTGGTTCGGCGCCGACGTCATCAAGGTCGAGCGCATCAACGGCGGTGACGTGACCCGCCAGCAGCTCAGGGACATCCCGGACCTCGACGCCCTGTACTTCACCATGCTCAACTCCAACAAGCGCTCGCTGGCGATCAACACCAAGACGCCCGAGGGCAAGGAGGTCATGGAGAAGCTGATCCGCGAGTCGGACATGCTGGTCGAGAACTTCGCGCCCGGCGCCATGGACCGCATGGGTCTCGGCTGGGACTACATCCACGAGCTGAACCCGCGCCTCATCTTCGGCTCGGTCAAGGGCTTCAACGACGACTCGAAGTGGAACGACCTCAAGGTTTACGAGAACGTCGCCCAGGCCGCCGGCGGCGCCGCCTCCACCACCGGATTCTGGGACGGGCCGCCCACCATCTCCGGCTCCGCGCTGGGTGACTCCAACACCGGCATGCACCTCATGATCGGCCTGCTCACGGCGATCATCCAGCGCGACCAGACAGGGCTCGGCCAGAAGGTCTCGGTCTCCATGCAGGACGCCGTCCTCAACCTCACCCGCGTCAAGCTCCGCGACCAGCAGCGTCTGGAGAAGGTCGGCTACCTGGAGGAGTACCCGCAGTACCCGCACGACGAGTTCGGTGAGGCCGTGCCGCGCGGCGGCAACGCGGGCGGCGGCGGCCAGCCCGGCTGGATCCTCAAGTGCAAGGGCTGGGAGACCGACCCCAACGCGTACATCTACTTCACGGTCCAGGAACAGAACTGGGCCCGTACCTGCGAGGCCATCGGCCACCCGGAGTGGAAGGAGGACCCGGAGTACACCACCGCCCGGGCGCGCCAGCCGCACATCATGGAGATCTTCGGCGAGATCGAGAAGTGGCTCGCCGACAAGACGAAGTACGAGGCCGTCGACATCCTGCGCGAGTGGGAGGTGCCGTGCGCCCCGGTCCTGTCGATGAAGGAGCTCGCCGAGGACCCCGACATGCGCAAGAGCGGCACCATCGTCGAGGTGGAGCAGAAGGAGCGCGGCACGTACCTGACGGTGGGCAGCCCGGTGAAGTTCTCCGGGTTCAAGCCGGACATCAAGGGTGCGCCGTTGCTCGGCGAGCACACCGACGAGGTCCTCGCGGACCTGGGCTACGACGCGGACGCCATCCGTAAGCTGCACGAGGGTTCCGTCGTCGCCTGACGCCGTGTCCGCCTGGTGACAGAGGGACAGAGGGACAGAGGGACAGAGGGACAGGGGGAGGTGTCCCGCGCGCGACCAGCGTGCGGGGCACCCGCGTGTGCGGACCCGGGACAGCGAGGAGGGCAGGGAACCCGGGGTTCCCTGCCCTCCTCGCCGCTATGCCCCGTGTCTTCACACGGTCGTGGCGCGAACGTTCGCGTCGGCGAGGCGGCGGCGCAACTCCTTCTCCTGGGCGCGGCGCGCGGTGACATCACGGATGACCGCGCCGACATGTCCGGCGCCGCCCTGCGGATCCGGTAGGAGGCACACGCTGAACTCGATCGACAGGCTCGACCCGTCGGCCTTGAGCGCGGGCACGGTCAGCAGGTCGCTCGCGCCGTAGTGGGTGGTGCCCTTGGCCATCGCCGCGTGGAAGCCGTTCCAGTGCGGGCGCCGGTGCCGCTCGGGGATGATCAGGTCGAGACTCTGTCCGAGCGCCTCGTTCTCCTTCCACCCGAAGATCCGCTCCGAGCCGCTGTTCCAGAACAGGATGAGCCCCTCGCTGTCGACGATGACGATGCCGTCGGGCGCGTGGATGGTCATGTGCGCGAGCAGTTCGGGGTGCGGGACTGTCATGGCTCCTCCGGGTGGCGCGATGCGGGTGTACGGCCGGCCGCAAGTATACTGAATACAATCTCCCGACCGAGAGGTGGTTGAGAAGTAACGAAGAGTCGCTGTCGCGCAGTTGACGAACCTGACCAAGTCGGGAACCGGGGCGCCTTGAGCGACTCTCTGGGCCCGAAGGGTCTGGATCCGCTCGGACGCGTACACCGGCCAACCGGTCCCCTGCAGGGGACCGCACGGGACCTCGCCGAATCGGAGTTGAGTTTCCCGAGCGCCACCGCCGCCGGCCGGCCTAGTCAGCCCCGGGCTCACTCGCATGGTCGGCATCGGGCGCACCCTGGAGTGCCTGACGCCTCAGCAGGTGAGCCGTGCGTCCGCCCAGTCGGCATGGTCGTACTGGTTGCCGTCTCCGCCGTCGGTGACGCGTAGTTGGAGCGTGGTCGCCCCGGCGAGGTCGACATCGACGGGGCTCGCCGGGTCGGTGTTGGTCAGGAGAGGGCTCTTCCAGACCTGCTCGCCGTCCGCCCAGACTTCGAAGACCACACTGCCGCGCCCCGCGGCCTCGGCGTCGACGCCCACGGCCGCAGTGAGCCGGGAGCACTGCTTGCCGAGGTGGAACCCGACGTCGGAGGCCGCGTGCACGCCGAGGCCCTTGGTATAGGCAGTGGTGCCGATCGTGACGGGACCACCGTCGTCGACGGCCTGCTCACCGTTGCTCTGGTCGCGTTCGACGGGGCCCCAGCCGTTGGTCTGGGAGACGAAGGTCAGATCGCTCAGCCACGCCTGCCCCGTCGGCGGGTCCGGTGGGGGAGCCACCGACACCGTCACAGGGTTGGAACGGACGCGATGGCCGTCGATCGTGGCCCGGGCGGTTACCACGGCCTGCCCGATGCGGACCCCCGTGACCACGCCATGGCCTTCGACCGTGGCGACGGAGGGATCCGAACTGGTGTAGCTGACCGTCACGGGTGTACTGGTGGTGTTGTCGGCGTTCAAGGCCAGGCCGTCACCGGTGACGGTGACCTCGGAGGCGGCCATATCGGCGGTGTTGACACGCTTGTTGAAGCCGTTGGCGTAGGTGTTGCCGGCGAGAGTGATGTTGTCGGCGCCGTCAAAAGTGAACAGCGGCACGGTGCTGCTCGGGGGTGGTGCGTCCGTGGAGACAGTTGCCGTGGCCCCGATGTACAGAGGTTGTTCCGGTCCGGTGAGACGTAGGTGGGCGTAGTGCTGGATCCTGTTGCCGCGGAAGGTCAGGGCACCAACGCTGCGGCCGGAGACCACCGTCGAGGAGGTGAGGTTGAAGTCGTTGTCCTCGACGAGGACGTTGCGGTGTACCGGCTGTCCGGCGACGAAGTCCTGGTTGGTGGGGTCGATGGAAATGACCGGGCTCGCCGGGCGGTCGAAGACGTTGCCCCGGATGACGACGTTCCGCACGGGTCCGGACTCGTACCAGGCGCGCGCGTCGGACGAGATGTAGATACTGGACATGCTCATGCCGTCAAAGTGGTTGTTCTCGATCCGGACGGGCTTGCGGGTGGTGACGAGAATGCCTCGAGTGGGGACCGCCTGAAAGGTATTGCCCTTGATCTCGACGGACGGCGTGTAGCTGACATTCTCCGCGGTGTAGTCGCCGGGGGCGTCGACGACGGAATCGGGCAGGTGCCGGTCGAGTGCCACGATCATGGTGCGCAGGTACGTCTCCGGGTCGGCGCCGGCAGGGACGCTCGTACCGGTGGGCCCGTCCACCGAGACCACGGTGGCCGTCGCGCCGGGCACCACCAGCATGGTGCGCTTGTTGACGAGTTCGATCTCGTCGCCGGGGTAGAACTGCGGAAAGCCCGATGTCTCGTTGTGCATGTACCGCAGGTGCAGCCTCTTTCGTTTCGCTTCCACGGCGGTCACCTGGAGATAGGTGCCATGGATGTTGATGGGGTCATCCTGCGGGTTGTCGAAGACGCAGTTGGTGATGCGAACGGTGCCCTTGACGCCGGACATCTGGATGTGGTCGGCGAAGCTCGACGTCACGCGTCCGGTGCTGCGATTGGTCTTGAACACGACCGAATCGATGGTGATGTCCTTGCTGAACTGACCGACCATTCCGAAGCCGTGGAGGTAGCCGAGCCGCAAATGATCGACGGTGACCCGGGACGACTCCCAGAACAGGGCGGCGGGGGTGTCCCGTGTGGTCTCGCGCATCGCGTAGACGTATCCGCTGTCCATTGGAACGGTGCCGTTGGTATAGACGATCTCAAGTCGGTTACCACCCAGGTCGGTGATCTTGGCGACGTTCTCGAAGACCGGGTTCGACGTGCGCCAGGTCCTGTTGGTCGCAGGATCGTGAACCTGCGCGTAGTTGAAGGAGTTCATGCCCGTCCAGTACGGCTGCCCAGTCGCCGGGCTCCGCTCACCGGACCACCGCACCGAGGTGCCCTCCACTGCGTAGTGGTAGGTCCGGGGTACGGAGATGACGCGGTAGGCCCGTCCGTTCGTGACGCCGGCCTTGGCCACCGTGATGTCGACCGTCTTGGGAGCCACCCAGTCCTGCGAGAAGTTGGTGAACCGCACGTTGGTCGAGCGGATCGCGGCGAACACGGTCTGGAACCCGTGATCGAAGATCGTCGAACCGCCGCCGTCGACCACGACATCGTGCATGTCTTCGATGAGAATACCGATGTTCTTCTTCTTGAACGGCTGGTCGGCGCCGATCGTGTTGCTGACGTAGAGCTCCCGCTTGGGAGTGCGCTCGGGATAGATCTGGTACGTGCCGGGCGCGAAGTGAATGGTGGTGGGACGGTGGATGCTCTTCGCATGCACTATCGCGGCTGCGACGCCGGCCGCCGAGTCCGACCTTCCAGTGGGGTCCGCGCCGAAGTCCGTGACCTCGACGACGGTGCGTCTGGCGTTGTCGACTGTCACTCGTCCCAGCATAGATCCGATGACTGAAGTCTGTTGAGATTGACCCGCACTCTTTTCGGCGGCGACAGCGGAGGGCGTGACGCAGAGGGCCGCAACACCGTACGCCACGACAGCAAGGGCGACCGCCTTGAAGCTGCACGAAGTACGGGCGGTCCACGGATGCATGGATCTCACGGCGTCCCCTTCTGAGAGCTGAGCTCGACATCCGATGAATTCGACGCTTGGAAGATAGGGGCCGACCAACCAAAAGGGCAAGGGAAGTAACAAAAACCGACACACTCAGTTCATGGATCGTCTTCAAATAGATCTTGCCCGGAGTAGGAACGACGCCAACGGGATTGCGACCAGATACGACAAGACCGCCACCTCCTACGAAGCAGCGGTCAGCTCAGTGTTTCGGTCGGCCACATCACGCTCGGACCGCCGTGCCCGGTGCGGCCCACTCCGAGTGCAAAGGTCTGTGGGTCGGCGGCAGTCTGCGGTATCTGATGTCGTCGTCGGTGGGACACCGCAGGGTTGTCAGGCGATGTCCTTCAGGAAGTCCGGGGATCGGTGGAGCTTGATCCTGCCGCAAGAGTCTCGGTGCGTTCGACGAGCTGGCCGCGTTCGAAGCGTGCTCCGGCGTGAACGAGGGGGACAACGGTAACGAGGTGGGGCGCGTTCACGGACCAGTTGCGGTGGCGGTGGGGGTGGCGTTCGACGGGGGCGGGTGTGGGCTTTGGGGTCTTGTCAGGTTCGGTGCGTGCGGACGCCGTCCAGGGCGATCTTGAGGATGTGATCGCGTTGGTCGGGTTCGGGGTAGGTGGCTCCGGTGATTCCGGCGACCATGCGGATGAGGTCGTCGAAGGTCATGTCGGTGCGGGCCTCGCCGGCTGTCTGGGCGCGGGTGAGGAGGGGGGCGCCTGCTTCGTACATGGAGGCACGGCAGGAGGTGAACACGGCTGATTGTGTGTCCATCGCCTCGCGGATCGCGCGTTTGGTGGCCATGTAGTCCACGAAGCGGCGGAGCCATGTGGTGAGTGCTTGCCAGGGGGGCTCTGCGGCGACTTCGTCGGCGACCCGGCACAGTGCGTGGACCTCGTCCGCGTAGACGGCTTCGAAGAGTTCGGTGCGGGAGGGGAAGTTGCGGTACAGCGTGCCGATGCCGACGCCGGCGCGGCGTGCGATGTCCTCGAGTGAGGCGTCGGCGCCATGTGCGGCGAAGGCCTCGCGGGCAGCGAGCAGCAGCGCGTCGTAATTGCGTCGCGCGTCGGCGCGGCGAGGGCGCCGGGCCGCGACGATCTCGTTCACCGGGGTGTGCGCCACGAGGGACTCCTGACTTGAACCGGAGGCATGCCTCCGGTAATGTGGAGGCGTACCTCCACTTTAGCAGTGGGCGGGCGGCAGCACTGGTCGTGCCCTGCCCTGGACCCTCCATCCTCCCCGACGCGGCAGTGACGCCGCGCTCCTCATCGTGCCTCCGGGCACCCCTGCGTCCCCATCGGCGCGGGCACCCGTTTTTCCAATCGGAGCGAGTGGCTCTCGCCGCGCCCCTTGCGTGAAAACGGCCTGCCCGCACGCCCGAGGAAGAAGAAGCTGACTGTGTCCGTACCATCTCGCCGGCGGTCCTCGCACCGCACCACCTTCGCCGTCCTCGCGGCCGGCTCAGGGGTTTTTTCCCTCCTGCAGTCGCTGATCGCGCCCGCCCTGCCCACGGTCCAGCACGCGATGCACACCTCGCAGACGACGGTGACCTGGGTGATGACGGCTTACCTGCTGTCCGCCTCGGTCTTCACCCCGATCCTGGGCCGCGTCGGCGACCTGCTCGGCAAGAAGCGCACGCTGGTCGCCGCGCTGCTGACCGTACTGGCGGGCTGCCTGCTCGCCGCGCTCGCACCGAACATCGGCGTCCTGATCGTGGCGCGTGTCGTCCAGGGCATGGGCGGCGCCCTGTTCCCGCTCTCCTTCGGCATCATTCGTGACGAGTTCGACGCGTCGCGGGTCGGCTCCGCCATCAGCAACCTCTCCGCGGTCATCGCGGCCGGAAGCGGCCTCGGCATGGTCCTGGCGGGGCCCACCGTGGCAGCGCTCGACTACCACTGGCTGTTCTGGCTGCCGGTCATCGTCGTTGCTGTGACGGTCGTGCTCGCCGTCCGGCACATACCCGAATCGCCCCGGCGGGCCGAGGGCAGCGTCCACTGGCTCGGCGCCGGCCTGCTGTCGGCGTGGCTGGTGGCACTGCTGCTGCCGCTGAGCCAGGCGGGCTCCTGGGGATGGGGGTCGGCTCGGGTCCTGGGCCTGCTCGCCGCCGCCGTCGTCCTGTTCGCCCTGTGGCTGATCGCCGAGGCCCGGGCCGCGCATCCGTTGATCGACCTGCGGATCATGCGGCTGCCCGCGGTGTGGACGACCAACACCGTCGCACTGCTCTTCGGCGCGGGCATGTTCGCCCTGTGGTCGTTCTTGCCGGCCTTCGCACAGACCCCGACCGTCGCCGGGTACGGGTTCGGGGCGGGCGTCACCGGGGCCGGTCTGCTCATGCTGCCGATGCTGGTCGCGATGTTCGTCTCCGGGGTGCTCAGCGGCCGCCTCGCGCCGGTGTTCAGTGCCAAGGCCCAGCTCGTCACCGGCTCCGCGCTCGCAGCGGTGGCCGGTGGGCTGCTCACCGTCCTGCACGCGCAGGCCTGGCAGGTCGCTCTCGCCGCGGGCATCTTCGGTCTGGGCATCGGGCTGGCGTTCGCGTCGATGGCGACGCTCATCGTGCACAGCGTCCCGGCCACCCAGACCGGCGCGGCAACCGGCATGAACGCCAACATCCGCACGATCGGCGGCTCGCTGGGCGCCGCGATCACCGGCCTCCTGGTCACGGCCCGTCTCCAGCCGACGGGCCTGCCCCAGGAGTCCGGCTACACCCACGGCTTCGCTCTCCTGACGGCCCTCTGCCTCGCCGCCGCTCTGATGGCCCTGCTGATCCCGTCGGCCCGCACGGTGCTGCGGCGCCTGGAAGCCGGCTCCCCGGACGGCTCGCGCACGGCGCGGGAGACGGCGGGAGCGGTTGCCGAGTAGACCCCGGCCGGGTCAGGTCCGACATGGTTGTCCCTCCAGGTCGTGCCGATGATGCTGCGTGACTCGGCCAGTCCGCCTGTCAGGTGAGGTGCTCGCGGAACCAGGCGAGGGCGGCGGTGCTTGCCTGGTCGAACTGGGCGGTGTACGGGTCGAAGTGGCCGCCCGGGATCATCCGCAGTCGCTTCGGTTCCAGCGCACGTTCGTAGGCCGTGAGCGCCAGATCGGTCACTGTGACCGTGTCGTTGAGGGCGACCACCATGAGCAGCGGCGTGGGGGAGACCCGTGTGATCCAGGTCCCGGGCTCGTACATGCGGGCCGCGCGGGTGGAGCGGACGGTGACCTGGTTCTCCCACACGCCGTCGGGCGTGGGCTGCAGGTAGAAGTCGATGGCCTCCTGCGACCGGTAGGAGGCGGGTACCGCCGGGTCGCTGCTCACGATGGTCTGGGTGTGCGGCGCCTCGCCGCGGAATTGTGCCCGCTCGTCCTCGGCGAAGGACTCCTCGATGCCTGCGACGGCGTCCGGTGCGATGCGGCGCAACCCCTGCTCGAACCCGCTGATCGTCGGCACCTGGGAGACCACGGCCCGCAGGCGGCGGTCGGTCGCGCCCAGCACGATGGCGTGGCCGCCGGCGTAGCTGGTGCCCCACAGGCCGATCCGGTCGGCGTCGACCTCGGGCCGGCTCTCCAGGTAGGAGATGGCCCGTCGCCAGTCGGTGATCTGCTGCCAGGGGTCGACGTCCTGCCGTGGCTCGCCGTCGCTGGCTCCGAAGGTGCGGTGGTCGTGGAGCAGGACGACGAATCCGTCCTCTGCGAAGGCTCGCGCGAAGGGCTCGAGGCCGTGGTCCCTGACGGCCGCGTAGCCATGGGCCATCGTGATCGCCGGATGCGGACCGGGCCCATCCGGCGGGAAGAGCAATCCGCGCAGCGTGACTCCGCCGTCGGCTTCGAACGCGACGTCCTTGCGCTCAACCATGAATATCCTCCTCGGTGAAACCGGGGCCTCGGCCCTGGTGGAAATGATCGGCGGCGACGACGCCGCGCAGTTGTCTCCGCAGCTCTGCGGAGAACCGGTGCCCCGCATCCAGGGGCGTGGTGAAGACGTTGTCGACCACGGTGTATTCGGCCGCGAGTCGGCCGACGGCCGGTAGCGGGGCCGTGTCGATCCGCCCATGCTCCATGTGCAGGTCGTCCCTGACGTGGAACCGCACCACTGCCCCACACGACGTGATCGACCTCGTGACCTCCCATCGGATCAGGCGCGGCACGTGGACGGCGCTGCGCGCGCTACAGCCATTGCCGGAGCCCAGCGCCCCGGCGGTTGCCCCCGCGTGACGCCGACCCGGCAGGCGGTTGATGTACGAGAGGCCCGCGGAACCCGGAACGTCAACGTGCGGCATCGGCCGAGAAGGAGGACAGCCGGCGGATCAAGCCGAGCCTCTTCGGGATTCGAGGAGAACGATTCGTCCGACCTGGTGGACCTGATGTCACCCGACGTAATTTTCCATTTCCCCACGTCCCTGCCCTATGGCGGAACATTCCGCGGCCCGGAAGGTTTTCGCGCCTTCTATCAGGACCTCTTCGATCATTACTACGAGTACTTCGACTATGACGCGTACGCGGTGCTCGATGCCGGGTCGCACGTGGTGGTTCCCGTCAAGGCCAGGGCGAAGGCGAAGAACGGCCGCACCATGGAGAACGAACACTGTCTGCTGTTCACCGTGAACGACGGGCTGATCACGGAGGCTCGGCTGTACGCGGACACTGCCAAGGGGCGTGATGTGATCGACGGCCTCGAGGTTTTCCCCTCGGCGGCCTCCTGAAAGTCCTGAATCGGCGCAAAGGGCGCACGAAGAGGGCTGCGCCGTCGACTACCGGAAATTCCTTTGGGATCAGCCGACCCGATTCGTCGAGATCCGGCTCCCCGCCAATCGAAAGAAATTCGAATGACTCTGGGATACAACATTGCGGGCAGCGGACCGACCAAGGTCCTCTGGGCGCACTCCTGGCTGGCCGGCCACAAAGCCTATGACTGCATGCTTCCATTTCTCGACACCGAGCGGTTCACGTGGGTGTTTCCGGACTTCCGCGGATACGGGCGGTCCAGGGAGCTGACGGGAGACTTCTCGATCCCGGAGATGGGGAGGGATCTCATCCACGTCGCCGACAACCTGGGATGGGACGAGTTCCATCTTGTCGGGCACTCCATGGGCGGTCAGGCCGCGCAGTGGGTCTCCGGGCAGCCGGCAGCCCGGGAGCGCCTGAGCAGTCTTGCTCTGCTGTGTGCGGTTCCCAGCCGCGCCTTCCCACTCGATGCTGACGGCTCGAAGCTGTTCGAGGCGGCCACCGACAGCCTTGACGCCCGGGCCACGGTCATCTCCGCAGTGACCGGAGGACGACTGGGAACTGGATTTGTCCGCTACGTGAACGAGCTGTCCCGTAAGACGGTGGATCCCGCGACCATGTGGGCCTACCTTCGGACCTGGACCCAGGACGACGTATCCGGCGAGGTCCAGGGCTATGAGCGCCCCGTCCTCGTACTCACCGGCCAGTACGACGTCGTGCTGACGACTGCTGCGGCCGAGGAGCAGATCGTTCCCCAGTACACCGACGTGCGCAGCCTCGTCCTCGACGGCGCGGCCCACCTAGCCCCCATGGAAACCCCTGCCCGCACCGTCGCCGTGATCGCGGACCACTTCCTGAAGGAGGTCGAGACGACGAGCAGTTGATGAGTAGCCGCCCCTCGTGGGGCAACAGCAGGGACAGGTCCCGTGATGTCGTGGACCGTGTGTGGCCATCTGCGCCCCGCCCTCAGTTCCCACGCCACATCTTCTTCGGCGGGACACCGCCGCGCACGTCCGAGAGGCCATCAACGTGATCATCAATGCCGACGAGCTGGATGTGAGGTCCGCGTACAAGCTCCTCATCGGGTCGGTCACGCCGCGCGCGATCGGCTGGGTGAGCACTCTGTCGCCATCCGGTATCGCCAACCTGGCGCCCATCTCGTTCTTCACCGTAGTGAGTCGAAAGCCCCCGATGGTGTCGCTGACCATTCAGCCCCGGTCGGACGGGACGACCCTCAAGGACACCCTCGTCAACATTCGGGAGACGGGTGAGTTCGTCACCAACCTGGTCACGCTCTCCCATGCCCACCACATGCATCGCAGTGCCGCCGAATTCGACAGCAGCCAGGATGAGTTCGACGAGGTGGGCCTCGCCAAAGGGACCTGCGAAGTAGTACAGGTGCCGCGCGTGCGGGACGCTCCGATGGGCGGATCGACACCGGAGCGATCCCGACCGTCGGCCGCCTCGCTGCCGAGTACACCCTGGCCGACAACGCATTCGTCACACCCCTGACGGAGGACGTGCTGAGTGCACGCTCCGGCAGGCGCATGCACCGCATCGACGAGCGTCAAGACGGATGGTCGCCGGTGGACACCGCCGACTGGTCCCCGTCCGGATCCACCAAGGCATAACGGGACCCAACGCAGGCCCGGGCGGGCACCCCTCACCTCGGATCGCCGAAGCCCGGTCCTGTGCACGGCGCAGCGCAGAGGCAGCACAACACCCCTGTACCTGGAGCCGATCGACCCCGAACCCTACTCACCCGACACCGCACTCCTCGAAGGAGAATCTCGTGCCTGTTTTCAACGCCCACCTCCCGGCCAACCGCTTCTCGCCGGAACAGAAGCGCGCACTGGCCGATGCGCTCAACCAGTCACTGGTACAGGGACTCGGAATCCCCGAGGGCGACCGCTTCATCGTGATCAGTGAACACCGCGACAGCGAACTGTTCCTGGACCCGACTTTCATGGGCATGGAGCGCAGCAGCGATGCCATGATCATCACGGTTCTCCTCGGGGCTCACCGTCCCCTGGACGACAAGCGGGCCGTGTCGGCGGCCATCAACAGGCTGGTGGTCGAGGCGCTCGGCGTCTCGCCCGACGACATCTTCATCGCGTTGATTCCGGTCCCGAACGAGAACTTCTCCTTCGGCAGAGGCGAACTACAGCTCGCCGAAGGGGCTCCTCGCTGGTGAACTCCGATCCCCGATCCTCGAGGTGGTCTTGATCGGATTGCTGGAAGGGCTGGTGACCGACCGTGCGTCGGTGGTCAGGGGAAGGCGCCCCGCGTCCCACTGGGGTGCAGGTGCGCCTACCGGGGGACGGAAAGGCCGACGCGAAAGACGCCTACGTCATCGCCGACCAGACACGAATGCGCGGTGACCTGCAGCCCCTGCAGGAGCGCGACGAGATCGCGGTGGACCCGAAGATCCTCACCGGCCGCCGCCACGACCTGGCCGCGGACCGCACCCGTGCCATCAACCGCCTGGGTGCACAACTGCTGGAGTGCTTCCCAGCCCTGGAGCGAGCCTTCGACTGGGCCGCTTCCAGGGCGGCACTCCTCCTGCTGACCGGCTACCAAACGCCGGCCCGCCTGCGCCGGACCGGTTCGGGCCGCCTGGTGACCTGGTTGAAGAGGCGCAACCAACGCACCGCTGTGGCCGGGACGAGTATGGCTACGGCAGTGGTGAACACCCTGGCCAGGAGGACCTCAAGCAGCCGGGGCAACACGCCGGCCTCAGCCCACTCAGCCGGCCGGCGCCAGCAGGTCATGCCCGAACCGAAGCAGAGTTCCTGCGCTTGTTGCTCCCAGGGGATCCCGGTGTGCAGGACGAACAGGATGCCCTGGAACACCAGCCGGTCCGGATGCCGCCTACGCCCGTATCGGAGATCCGTGGCGCACGTCTGGTGATCCTGCCGCGCACTCGGCACGGCATCACCTTCGAGGCCCGTGAGCAGGCCGCACGACTGGCGCGCGAGTTCGTACGTCTGCCGCCCGGCCGCCCGCTGATATCGCCGCCGCGCCGGCGCCACTTGCCGAGAGGATGGGCGGGTGGTCGGATCGGCTGCACGTATGCCTTGACGGGCATATTCCTGAAGAGGAATATATGAGGCGTGTCCGTCGATACCTTCTCCGTGCTCTCCGAACCGACCCGGCGCCGGATTCTCGACCGGCTCCTACAGGCCGAGAGCAGCGTGAACGAACTGGTGGAGGCGCTCGACGTCAGCCAGCCCACGGTGTCCAAGCAGCTGAAGGTGCTCAGGGAAGCCGGTTTCGTCACCTGCCGCACGGAGGCTCAGCGGCGGATCTACCGCATCCACGCAGGTCCCTTCCAGGCATTCGACGACTGGCTTCAGCCGTATCGCGCCCTGTGGGACCGGCATCTCGACGCTCTCGAGCGCCACCTCGACAACCTGGAGCAGTCATGACCCCCGACGCCTACCACCCGAGCCCGCTGGCCCAGGTCGAGTGCGCGGCAACGGAAGACCGCTGGACGCTGGTCTTCACCCGCGAACTGCGTCACCCGACCGAGAAGGTGTGGGCCGCGCTGACCGAGCCCGAACAACTCGCCGCGTGGGCGCCCTACACCGCTGACCGCAACCTCTCCGAGGCAGGCGACGCCACGATCACGATGATCGACGACGAGAAGCCCCAGGACATGACGGCCCAGGTCGTACGCGCCGAACCACCGACGCTGCTGGAGTACACCCTCGGCACCGACCTGCTGCGCTGGGAACTGGCGGCCACCGACACAGGTTCGCGGCTGACACTCCGGCACACTGTCCAGGACCGCGACTGGATCCCGAAGGTCGCGGCTGGCTGGCACCTCTGCCTCGACGTGGCCGAGAAGCTGCTCGACGGGCATCCGATCCCGCCGATCCGAGGCGCCGCGGCGGTCGACTTCGGCTGGTCCGAACTCAACGACCAGTACGCGCAGAAGTTCGGCATCCCGAACACCGGCCTGCCCGAGCACGTGGAGGATGCGGACGAGCCGACCTGCTGAAGGACTTACCTCATCGCGCGCTCATTGCTCAGGATCGGCAAACCTGATGGGGACTTGGAAGGCGTTGCACTGTCCGAAGCGGTGCAGGCCGTACTCGAGCGGCCCGAGCCCTCCATGCGCGCCCTGACGGACGTGCTCGTACTGCGCGGGGGAGAGGACACCCCAGCCGGAACTTGGCTCGCAAGCTCGAGGCGGTGGCGCGCAAGGACCTCGCCGCCGTCGTCTACAACGAGACGCTGCCGGTCGTGGACAAGGCCCGCGCCGACAGCGTCGTCTTCCTTGTCAACTCCCTGGCACCACCGAAGAAGAGCGAGCTCGCCTCCGACCACCGCGTCGAGCGCCTGGAGATCGAGAAGGTCCTGGGCCGCTCGCTGATGTACCTGATCGCCGCTGTGGCGCGCGAGACCGTCATGCGGCACAAGGATGAGTTCGACGCCGCCGTCTTCGACCCCGAACTGCTGGACCTGGTCACCGCCGGCCTGTCGCCGCTGGACCTGCCCGAGGAAGAAAAGCTTGCCGGGGCGGGGGAGTGCCTGTACCGGGACCGGGCCGGGCGGATCGGACTGATGAAGGCGCTGATCCCGATGGGCCCGGTCGTCATGCGTGTAATCCACACCACACCCAGCGACTACCGGACCGCAGCATGACCACGATCCTGACCTGGCGAATACGCCTGAGGGTTCTCGGCGCCGCCCGACTCCGCGTGGCGCTGCTGTTTGCCGCGCTCGCCGCCACCACCTTCACCCTGCTCACGTCACTGCTCGCCCACGCGGAACCCACCCCCCACGCCCGCCCCGTCAGTGACCTCGCCAGCCACCCGTGCGCAGCAGACTCCGACACCGGGAGAGGTCGAGGCCGATCGAGGAGGTCATGCGCGAGCAGGGTGAGAAGTTCTCCAAGGCGGCGCAGGAGGCGATGCCCGACACGGAGAAGGAGCGGCTGCGCAACCTGCTCCCCGACGAGGGTGGTGTCCTCGGCGTTTTCGATGTCACCGACGTCAACGGCCTGCCGATCAGCGTCTGGGGGTGCCGAACAGCAGCTCCCGCTTGATCCGCTGGACATTGCGGCGTACCCGAAATTCCCCCGTCTCCAGGTCGATGTCCGACAAGGTGAGCCCGAGAGCTTCCCCGCGTCGCAGGCCCGTGCAGATCAGCAGCAGCCACAAGGCGTAAAGGCGGTGGGACCCGGCCGCGGTCGAGCGATGGAAGTGCGAGGAGTTCCCCGCGATCAAGGCCGAGGCGGAACGACAACGGAACCGGAAGTACAGCCACGCACAGTGGGAATTCACCGACCGGATATCGGTGCCCGTTGCGCGACGGCGATGTGCTCACCCCAGACAGCCAGACAGCCCCTTCCCGGCATGATCAACCCGAAGATCATCCCACCCGCCCAGTCAACGTTTCAGCGGCCCGCGGCGGGTTTCTCCTGGGCCTGATTGGCCCGAGCTCCTTGCGGATTGGGCGCACGTCGTATCAATTCAGCATCTCCCCCTGTCACATTTCGTCCAGCTATTTCGTCAATACTCTGGAACCTCCAGCGGGTTCCATCTTCCAACCGGATCGTCTCCGACCCTGCGGCACTCCAGGTCGTGCAGGGCGACGACCGCTAACCATCCCTTGGAGGGACTCCATGTTCAGTACGTCCAGGCGCTTGCGCCGCTCTGTTCTCACCACCCTGGCCGCCACACTCGGCGCAGCCGCGGTGGTCACCCCCATGGCCACCGCAGCCCCCGGGCAGCAGTCGGCCGAGCCCCGGCCGACCGTCGTCCTGGTTCACGGCGCCTGGGCGGACTCCGCCGGTTGGGACGGTGTAGTCAAGCGCCTGCAGGCGGACGGCTACAAGGTGACCGCCCCGGCCAACCCGCTGCGCGGCCTGGCCGGCGACTCCGCCTACCTCGCCGCCCATCTCAAGACCATCCCCGGCCCGGTCGTCCTGGTCGGCCACTCGTACGGTGGCGCAGTGGTCACCAACGCGGCCACCATGAGCTCCAACGTCAAGGCCCTTGTCTACGTCGCCGGCTTCGCCCTCGACAAGGGCGAGAGCGGCAACGAGATGTTTGCCAAGTTCCCGGGATCGCACCTCACCGACGACCCGGCCGCGCCGGTGCCCACCGCGCTCAACGCTGTTCCCTTCCCCCAGGCCGACGGCACGACGGGGGTGGACCTCTACATCAAGCCCGACAAGTTCCGCGACGTCTTCCTCAGCAACCGCCTGACGGCCCCCGCTGCCGCCTCCCTGGCTGCGACCCAGCGCCCGATCAGTGCCCAGGCGGCCGGGGACCTCTCGGGCACCCCGGCTTGGAAGACCATTCCCTCCTGGTACCTGGTCCCCAGTAAGGACCACGTCATCCCGCCGGCGGCCGAGCGTTACATGGCCGAGCGCGCGCACTCCCACACCATCGAGATCGACGCTCCGCACGCGGTCCATGTCAGCAACCCGGGCGTCGTCACCGGGCTCGTCGAGCGAGCCGCCTCCCAGGTCGGCTGAGCCGACGGCCCCGCTGCGGCATGCGGTGCAGCGGCTGCCGGTCCGACCAGATAGGTGTGGCGCGGTGGCGCCCCGGGCCGCACCGCCCGGTCGGGACTGCAGTCAGTCGACTGTACTGCGGGCCGCGGCGAGCCGATCGCTCGTCGGAACAGTCCGGAGGCTTTTGGGGAGTGCAGCAGGAATCCGACTGAGGTGCGCCGGCGGATTCTCCGAAGACGGTGACGTTGTCGGGGTTCCCACCAACACCCGGCGATATGGTCGCCGGAGGCACCCATGACTTCCTGAACTGGCTTACCGTAAGGGGGCAGCGCGCTTGTGAAGCGGGCGAGGCTGCACTTCGGAAGGCGGCAGAGCAGAGCGGGCCGGAACGCGAGCATGGCCGACGCGCGATTCGCCGGGCGCACCTAGCGGCAGCCGCACCGCAGCTGTCGGAACGGCCCGAAAGTACGATTACGCCAGGCTTCACCTGGGTGTCCATCTGCGTGACAACGCCGACGAACAGTCGCGGACGCCGACGCACACCTGCGGACTGCCCCAGCAGCTCAGAGCCGTATCACCTCAAGGCAGCGCCACCGCCCAAGTTGCTTCGGGACGAGGAGGGCCTTCCGCCGCATCCCTTTGCATAGCACAACGACCGGCTTGCCCGCCCCGGACCGCTCTCACCCAGGACCCGCACAGGTCTCTGCCAGGGGCACGGCATATCGTTTGTTCCCTGCCGCTGGAGGGGGAACGGCCATGGTGAAACAGCGGTTGGTGAGCATGGTCCTGCTCAGCCTCAGCGTGGGCCTCGTTTCCGGATGCCTGCCGTCACGGGACTCGCAGGTCACGCGATCCGACCTGGTCGGCGAGTGGCATTCCGGCGCCCCGTGTGATTCCTTTCTGAGGCTTGAGGATGACGGCTCGGCACGGGTGTCGGGATGGGTGACGGCGCTGAACGGCGAGGGTGATATTGCCCAGAGGAAGAACGACACGGGGACCTGGTCACTGGAAACATTCCAGGGCGAGCAGTATGTCGAGGTAAAGCGGGGCAGGACGTTCGAACCGTTGGATCTGCGCCGACGTGATGGCCGGCTCGTACTCCTGCAAATGCCGGGGGACGACCCGGACAACAGCATCGGTTGCCGCTTTGGGCGGGTCCATGAATCCAGTTGAAAGAGTGCTCGGCCGGTTGCAGTCCGGTACTCGCCGCCGCATTCCGGGCACGAACGTCAGGTAGGCACAACCTGAACTAGGCAGCATACGAAAGGCCGTGCCCGATGCATGCCCGATCAAGCGGAGAGCGGCGGTCGATCACGGGCTCCCACCAATACCGTTCTCGCAGCTCAGATTCCGGTTGGCCCCTGGCGGGGCCGGGGCCGGCGATACCCAAGCTCATAGCGCGAGTTCGGGCCTCGGCATGCGCTCCACCCGATAGCCCCAGGCCTGCTCCACCCAAAGGATCCAGCCCGTAGTAAATGATGTCGGTCTGCCACATCGAAAGCACCGGATGCCCGAAGCTTCCACGGCCGGCGGGAAGGTATCGATGGGCGTATAGGGGCAACCGGCTGGGTCAGGACTTGGCGGGCCGGGTGCGCAGTCCGTCGAGGATGAGGTCCAGGATGCGGGCGGCGCGGGCCTCCCCGTCCTCGCCCGGCGGGATACGCCACAGGATGCTGAGCTGGAGGAGTACGTCCTGCGGGTCGGTGTCCGGTTTGAGGTCGCCGGTCGCGGTGCCGGCGTCGAGGAGGGCGGCGATGGCGCTCAGGAAGGGTTCGTAGTTCTTGTCGTCGAGTCCGCCGTTGGTCGCCGCATGGATGACCTCGGAGACGCCGTACTTGAGTTTCCCGTATCGGGCGACTTCCTCGAACCAGCGGCGCAGCGCGTCGAGCGGGGGCAGCTCGGCTGCGAGGGTGTGGGCGAGGTCGATGACCTTCTGGATCTCTTGGTGGTAGAGCTCCACGATCAGTGCCTCGCGGGTGGGGAAGTGCCGGTACAGCGTCCCCACTCCGACTCCGGCCTGCTTGGCGATGGCCGTCATGGAGGCACCCGAGGACGCGGCGAAGGCTTCACCGGCGACAGTGAGGATGCGGGCCCGGTTGCTCAGTGCGTCGGTGCGGGTGGCGCGGGCGGGAGGTGGGGTCATGGCTGGTCCGATCGGTCCGGTTGCTAAGCGGAAGGGCTTCCGTTACGTTCGAGAGGTAATAACGGAAGGGCTTCCGTTTAATCTTGTCACACCCTGTGGAGGACAGCCATGCCGGAAACGGTTCTGGTCACCGGAGGCAGCGGCTATGTCGCCGGCTGGTGCGTCGTCGAGTTGCTGCAGCGCGGCTACCGCGTGCGCACCACTGTGCGCAGCCGCAGCAAGGAGCAGGCGGTGAGCGAAGCTGTCGCCACCCGGCTGGACGCGGGCGGCCGACTGGAGTTCGCGGTCGCCGACCTCACCGCGGACGAGGGCTGGCACGCGGCGGTGAAGGGCGTCGATCACGTCCTGCACGTCGCCTCCCCCTTGGGCGGCGCTGTCGCCGATGACTCGGAGGCCATGATCGCCCCCGCGCGCGACGGGGCCTTGCGCGTACTGCGCGCCGCCACCGCGGCCGGGGTGCGGCGCGTGGTGATGACGTCCGCGGCGAACACCGCCAGCCCCTCCTCCTACACCGAGGAAGGCGTCACCGACGAGGCCCTGTGGACCGACCCCGACGACCCGACACTGATCCCCTATCGCCGCTCCAAGACACTCGCCGAGCGCGCCGCCTGGGACTTCATGGCCACCTCCGGCGGCCCCACCGAGCTCACCACGATCCTGCCCGGCGCCGTCTTCGGACCGATCCTGGCCACCAGTACCATCGGCTCGGTCGGCATCGTCCAGCGGATGCTCTCCGGCGCCATGCGGGGCGTGCCGCGCATCGGCCTGGAGATCGTTGACGTGCGTGACCTCGCCGACATCCACATCCGCGCCATGACTTCACCCCTGGCCGCAGGCGAACGCTTCCTCGCCACCGGCGAATTCACCTGGATGCTGGACATGGCCCGCGCCCTGCGCGAAGAACTGGGCCGGGACGCCGCCCGGGTCTCCAGCCGCCAGATCCCCGACCTCGCCGTCCGCCTCGCTGCCCGCTTCCGCGACCCGTCACTGCGTGACATCACCCCGGCCCTGGGACGCCGTAACCGCCACAGCACCGCCAAGGCGCACCGCATCCTGGGATGGCGGCCGCGCCCGGCCCGCGAGACAGTCATCGACTGCGGCCGCAGCCTGCTGGCCCACGGCGCCGTGTGACAGGTACAGATACGGCGGCTCGCCGAACCGCGCTCACCGGCGGCAGCAGTGTCCGCCCCGGGATCTCATGAACGACCGTCACCGATACATTCGCCGACCAAGAATGAATGTCATTCTCTGCAGCTGATGCACGCGGTGACGGGGGAACTCGCGACAGTTGAATACGCGAGCTCACCAGCATCACGCCCAAAGTCGGCGCTGCGGCTGCGGAACGACCCAAGCGTGAAGAACCTGACGCTCGGGATGCTCCACCCGGCGGACTCGGTCAGCGCCGACAGGGAAAAGGGGACCTGGTATCGGGTGAGCCTGCAGGAGCGCTCCGAGTCCGGTCTGAAGCCCGGCACCACGGGCTGGGTCACGAAGACCGGCCTCAAGCCGCAGATGTGTATGCAGTTGGACTGACCGAAGCAATCGGCGAGGTGAGTAACCGGCCGAGTGCGAGTGGAAGCGGCCGCCCACCTGGAGAGTCGTGTCTGGCTGCTCTCGGGGCGTGCGGAAATAGCGGTGACGTTTCGTGGTCAGTAGACCCGCGGTCCGGCGTCGGTGACGCGCACCGGTTCGGCCAGTCCGCCCGGGGTCCTGCCCTTGAAGACGACCTCGCAGGAGTACTTGGTCTTCACGTTCAGAGGGACCAGTACGGCCTTGGGGATGTCATTGCAGCGCGCGTGGTCGATGCTGTCGCGGTAGTTGCCGTACAGCAGGCGTGCGACGCCGTCGCTGGTGAGGATGCCCTTGTCCGGGACCGCGTTGAATTCCACAACGTTGTCCGACCAGCCGGACTTCCTGCCGATGGTCACGTTCCACACAACCTTCAGACCGTCGTAGGTGGTTGTGCAGGTCGCCCGTGTACCGCTCTTCGATTCCAGGCCCTTGGGGCACTCGGCGGTGGTCTTGCCTGTGGCCTGAGCCATTTTGAGGGTTCTGAGGCGCAACTCGTACGCCAGATTCTCATCGAACGGGGCATTGTCGGCCGGGGACGGGTGCGGCTCCGTCTCCGGCTCCGTGTTCGGCTTGGTCAGCTTCTGCTGCAGCACGGTGGGGTCTGGCGCCGGCTTTGCGTCTCTCCCTGAGTTGGCACTTCCCCTCGCGCATCCCGTGGCCAGCAGGGCCACCGCGATGACAGCTGTAACGATCTTCATCCGCATGGCCGTCACCCTGTCGATCACACAGCGACCGCCTTGACCGGCAGCAGAGAGGGACACTCCCGCCTGCACTGTCAGATGCCGCGCCTAGGCTGTCCGCACGGACCGGCATCAAGGAGCAGCACAGTGTGGATAGAGCGTCATCAGGTGGGTGGGGCCGCCATTTCGGCGGCGCGCGAGGACTTCGCGAACCGGATAGGGGGACAGGTCCGGTCCATGTCGAAGGCCGGCCGGATGACCACCTACGAATGGCAGTCGATCGCCGACGAGTTCCTCGAATATTTGGGCGCCCTCTCCGTCGAGACGCCCACCCTCGATACCTCTGAGGCCAAGGCCGCTCTCAAGGACGCCACCGAGGCCGCGGCCGGCGCCGTCTCCTTCGCGGCGTACCACCCTCACTGCACCTTCCAGGTCTTCCTCGACTACGTGAACTTCGGCATCAGCTATGACCCCCGAGATGAGGACGACGCCGAAGAGAGCGTCACCCCTGCTGCGTGGATCGACGCGTTCTGCCTCACGATCCTCACGGACAAGGCCAAGTGGCACGGTGAGGCCTTCCACTTCGCGCGCGAGAAGTTCGCTGAGAAGGCACAGGGAAGCCCCGCCGGTGAGCTCGCCACGGGCTTCATGGCCCAGGTCCTCGACGACACCGGAGAGGACCAGGACTACCCGCCGAGTGGACAGGCGAAGCTCGCCGCCATCGACGCCGCGCTGGCCCGTATCCGCAACCGGGCTGAGGAGACCGGCGAAAGCCTCCTCGACCGGCCGGAGAGCGTGGCTCTGAGGACCTTGCGCGCCGTGGCCGCCGAGGACCGGGAGGTCTTCGACTCCGGGCTGACCGCCCTTCTGCTCGCGCACGCCACCGTGCAGGGCCCTACGGCCTCGCCGAGCAGTCTCCTCCCGCTCCTGCCGCTGGGCCTGGTCGCGCTCGCGTACCGGACCCTGGGCTGGTCGCCGGCCCTCCACACCGACTACCTCCCGCACGCCCTGGTCACCGGCTTCGAGACCCGCGGTCCGAGGGTCGCGGGTTTCGGCCGAGACCGGCGCCCTGACGCGGTTGCCGCGCTGGCCGCAGGACTGCTGGTGGTCGAGCGGCCGGCATGCGACCGGGCCGTGAACGCGGAGAGCGAGGCCCTGTTCGACCAGTACACCCGGGAGGCCTTCACCCCTCCGGAGGGAGAACCCCTTGTCGTAGGGCGGCTCGGGAGCGCCATGCGATACCAGGAGCTCCTCTTCAAGTGGCGCGCCGGGAACTCCGCCGATGTCACGGACACCCAGCTCGCGAACCTGCGGCTGGCCTCCCAGCTCGGGGCGGCCCTGTTCCGCGTCGCCTTGGCTGAGCCGGGCACCGAGGCCGAGGTGACCATCGACGGTCAGAGTCTGCGCTACCCGGCTGGGCGGGGCGAGGCGGCAGGCGCCGGCAACTGGGCGAACGCCACCGCCTTCGCCTTGATCACCGGTGTACGCGAGGACCTCGCCCCTCTGGTCGTTACCGGCCCCGCGGTTGCCGGCAAGGACGGCTCCGCCTACGCCGCGTACCGGGAGGCCCTCCACGTCCATCTGAGGGGAGTGGATCCCGAGCCGGCGGCGGAGCGGGCTCTGCGGGAGGCCGAGAAGGCCAAGGAATGGGGCTTCTTCGCGGCACCGGCCGTACTGCTGTCGCAGCTCGTGGAGGGCGATGAGGAGAGCTTCAACCTGGCTCTGGCCGATGCCCTCGAAGCTCACCGCGATCACTACCAGGTTGCTGACCGCGCCGACGATCCGGACGCCACGATCGATCTCGACGTCCTCGCCCTGGCCTGCCACGCCCATCGCAGGGGCTGGGACATCCGGGTCGAGTCCCCCTACCTGCCTCAGCGGCTCCTCAAGGCCGCCGAACACATCTAGCGGCCACGGAGCCTCCGCAAAAACCGTTTGTGGACCACGACGACCGTTGCTAATCTCCCGGAAGCCGTGCGAGAGAACGAGGAGGTGGTACCCGTGAACGCAGTATTGACATGGGTGCTCCCCTCCGGGGTCACGGTCGGGCGATAGGTCGTCCGGGAGCGCCGTTCAAGAGCACTCCCGAAAGGCACGACCATGCAATTCACTTCTGAAAAGCGCCTCGACGACGGCGTCCTCGAGCGCGAGTTCACCCTCGGCGAGATCCCCGGCACCCTGTGGACGCCCGGATCCGCGCCGGCCCCGCTGGTCCTGATGGCCCACAACAACGGTCTGCCCAAGGCGGAACCCCGGCTGGTGGCCCGGGCCCGGTACACCGCGGCGCGCGGCTACGCGGTGGCCACCATCGACGCCTCCGGGTGCGGTGACCGGCCCCGTTCCGCCGCCGACGAGCAGGCGCGGGCCGACCTCCGGCGGGCGATGCAGGCGGGTGAGCCGGTCGACGAGATCTTCGAGTCCTTCATCGGCCCGCTGGTCGAAAAGGCGGTCCCGGAATGGCAGACCACTCTGGACGCCCTCCTCTCGCTGCCCGAGATCGGCGGCCCGGTCGGGTACTCAGGGGGGTGGACCGCCCTCGGCATTCGGCTGGCGGTGGTCGAGCCGCGCATCGCGGCCGCCGGCTTCTTCGCCGGGGGGTACGTGCCCCGTGCCCAGCGCGAGGAGGCCCGGCAGGTCACCATTCCGCTGCTGTTCTTGCTGCAGTGGGACGACGAGGGGAACCCCCGGCAACGGGCCCTGGACCTGTTCGACGCTTTCGGCAGCCAGGAGAAGACGCTGCACGCCAATCTGGGCGGGCACACCGGCACCCCGTGGTTCGAGCTGGAGGACGGGTGCCGGTTCTTGGACCGACACCTGAAGTGAGGCCGGGCCGTCTGGCGGGCAGCAGACGGTAGGCGTTGTCGGCCAGGATGCCGTCATCGAGGAGAGGTCCCGGCCCTCCTCGATGGCGGTGGCCGGCAGATGTACAACCGCCCCGACCGGCCGGTACCGCCGCGATCGGGGCGGTACCGGCCGGTCGGGGCGGCGCTCGGCCACCGGCGCCGCCATCAGCTGGGATCATGCCGTGAGGCACTCGACCCGTACCTTGCGGATCGCCGGGCAGGCGACCGACTCGACCACCAGCGCCCGGGCCGGGCCGGGGTTGGCGGCCGGCAGCCGGCAGTAGGCACGCATCGCGGCGTTCAGCATTCCGCGGGGGCCGAGCCGCCATTTTTGCGCTGTGAACGTCGGGGCGCCCAGGTTAGGAGGACACTGGATCGTATGGCCCTACCCAAAACGCATCATTGCTCGGCCTGCTCGGACGGTGCCGCGCCGGACTCGGTCCTTCACGAAGACCTCGTCGTCGGAGCACCGCTGTCCATGGAGGATCTCACCGACGCGCAGCGCCTCGACCGGTTCGCCCGCAAGTACGCCCACGACGGTTGCCAGGTCAGAGAAGTCCGGCGGGTCCCGCACGACAGCTTGAGCGGCTACGCCTGGTCCGTCCGCTTCACCGAGAGGTCATGACGATTCGACCACCGGGCAGCTCAGGGAACATGCCTGAGAGGAGGATCCCGGCTCCTTGCACAGGCTCGGACTTCGCGTAGCGGACGGCGTTGCCGTGGCCCGCCGTCTCGCGATCGAACTTGCAAAGCGGGTGTGGCAGCCCAAGGGCCGGATGCTGAGAGTTGTCCCGTAAGGAACCAGCGCCGGTGTCGGACTCAAGTGGCTCAAGAGCCGTACGGCGAAACGGATTTGCCAGGGGGAGGTTCCACGGCATGACCTGCGATCATGAGCAGAATGGCGCAGGTCCTCGTCCTGGCGTGGCAGTTTCGAGCGGATACCCGATTGGTTCGTCGGCGGGTGGTACCTCTGGTTCTACCGGGAGAGCCAGCGCCGCGGGGTGCTCGCGGGCCTGGAGGCGTGGCCGTGGAACAACCCGGAGTGCGTCCAGGTCTTGCTCCACGACGAAGACGACGACTGCTCCGCTTGGGTGATAGCCCCCGCGTGGGTGGGAACACGGCGTAGCCGAGTGAGGTGACGTGGAAAGCGGGGCGGAGAGGGGCGGTTAGCCTGACCTGACCAGGAGCCCAGCAACGTCAGGAGTTACACGTGGCAAGGCTGGGAGCGGCGTGGAATTGGGTGGGGAAGCGGGGCCGCCTGCTGCCGGCCATCCTGCTTCTCATTGCCGTATTGATTGACCTCAGCACGCCTCGCACCGTCAGCGCTGCGGCCCTCTATGCGGCTGCGATCTTGTCGGCCGCTCCACTGCTGTCTCTGCGGGGCACCGTTCTCACCGGAGTGTTTGCGCTCCTCATGGACTGGATGATGTTCCGCTATTTCGGCTATCGCCGGAGTGCGATCGCGATCAGCGAGCTGATCATGGTTGCGACAGTGACCGTGGTCGCAGGCTTCCTCAATCGCGTCTTGTACCACCGGAAAATGCAGCTGGAGTCCGTACGTGACATTGCCGCGGCTGTTCAGCGTGCTGTCCTGCCACACCCTCCGGACAGAATCGGTCCGCTGCGCTTTGCCGCACGTTACGAGGCTGCTCAGGCGGATGCGCAGATCGGCGGGGACCTCTACGTAGTGGTCGACACTCCGTTCGGCGTGCGCTGCGTCATCGGCGATGTGCGTGGCAAGGGGATAGGGGCAGTCAGGGCGGTCGCGCTCGGCATCGGGACTTTTCGGGAGGCAGCCGTGCACGAGCCCACCCTGACCGGTCTCGTGGAACGGCTGGAGCAGGCCCTCGTCCTCGAGGCTCAGCAGTCAGGGATCCTGACCGAGCTCGAAGGGTTCGTCACCGGCGTAGTGGTCGAGTTCCCCCGGTGGGGAGACAAAGTTCGGTTGGTCAACCGCGGCCACCCGGCGCCCCTGCTCATCGTGGGAGACACGGTGCAGTATGTCGAGCCCGGTAGGCGAAGTTTGCCCCTGGGCTATGGGGCCCTCGACGCCGCCCCTGAGTGCGTCGACACGGTGACGTTCCCCGAGGGGGCCACTTTGCTGCTCTACACCGATGGACTCATCGAAGCCCGGGACGAGACGGGTACCTTTTACGATCCGATCGGCAAGTGCACGGGCCATCGCTATGCCGACCCGGATGCTCTACTCGACGCTCTGATTGCCGACCACTGCCGACACACCGGTGGCCGGAGAACTGATGACATGGCGCTGCTGGCCATCACCCATGCACCCAACAACCCGTGACCGATGAGCGTCCGCTAGGCGCGCTCCGACCTTCGATGGCGTCGGCACCTCGCTGACGTCAAGGGGGAGCCCGAGACCGGATCACGGCGGCAGACCCTCACGACCTCCGTGACAAGCTACCGAGTGCCGTAGCCGTCTGCGCGTTCCTGGGCTGCACGAGGATGCTCCGGTCCCGATCAGCGAGTCCCGTTTCTCGGCGACGAGTTGCTCGCAAGCGACACGTCCCGGAGTCCGGAAGCCACGTCCGCTGGGGCACCTGATATCGCGCCGCCGCGCCCGGCGCGGGCATACTCGGGCCCTGCGGGCGCATCGGCACCCGCGAGCAGCCGGAGGTGCGCGATGGTGTCGTTGTCGGGGACGGAACCCAGGAAGGTCACGATCAATGACGTCGCCAGGTCCGCCGGGGTGTCCCGTCAGACCGTGTCGCGGGCGCTCAACGACAAGGACGAGATCGACGGCTCCACCAAACAGCGCGTGCTCGACGCCGCCCATGAGCTCGGCTACCGGCCGAGCCGGTTCGCCCGCGGTCTGGTCCGGCAGGACACCACCACCATCGGGCTGGTGATCCCGGACCTGCTCAACCCGTTCTTCACCGAGGTCGCCGCGGGCGCTCTGGAGGCGGCCCGCGCCCGCGGCTGGCATGTCGTCGTATACGACACCGCGGACAGGGCCGAAGAGGAACTCGGTACGCTGCAGGTGATCGCCTCGCAAGTGGATGCGGTCGTGGGCTACTTCAGCTGTTCCGAGGACGAACTCGAGCTGTTCACCCGCGGTGTCCCGGTGGTGCTCATCGGCCGTGAGCACCACACGGCGCGGTTCAGCTCGATCCGGATCGACGGCGAGGCGGGCGTCCATGCCGCGGTCGCGCACCTGGTCGCCGCAGGCCATGAACTCATCGGCATGCTCGACCACGACGGCCGCACCGAGCCGAGCATCCGGCGCGAGTGGTTCACCACGGCCGCGGCGGCGTACGGGATCGAAGCCGGCATGGTGGTCGGCGCGGACCAGTCGGCCGACGGCGGCGGAGAGGCGCTCAAGACCCTGCTCACCGCCCATCCCGATGTCACCGCAGTCTTCACCTTCAACGACATCATCGCGATCGGCGTCCTGCGCGAGGCGCGCCGGCTCGGCAGGAGCGTTCCGCAGGATCTCGCCGTGATCGGCTTCGACGGCCTGCAGCTCGGATCCCTCGTCGAGCCCCCACTCTCCAGCATCGCGCTCGACACGCGAAAGCTCGGCGCGCTCGCCATCGACCAGGTCGCACGGCTGCTGACCGGGATGAACCCGCTCGGGGCCGACGACCTCGTCGTCCGGGCCGAGCTGCGGTTGGGCGGGTCCGCTTAACCTGCCGGACTCGTGCGTGACCCGAAAGCCTTGACACTCGACCGCACACGAGAGCACACTTCCGAGCAATTCACAACGCTCCCGTGCACGTTCCCGTGAACGCTCCCGTGAACGCTCACGGGAACGCTCACGGGAACGCTCACGGGAACGGGTCTGCTGATTCCCGCCACGGCGCTCGGCGCTTGAACCGACACCGTTGCGTCCTGTCCATTCCAACCAGAAGGCATCCGCCCGAGGTGTCACCGTCGACCCGTCCAGCGCCGTCGCCAGTCGTTCTCTGGTAAGGAAATTATGAGCAACACAGTCACGCGCATCCGCCTCGCCGTCGTCGCCGCGGCAGCCAGTGTCGCCGTACTCGCCGGGTGCTCGTCGCCCGCTCCGTCGGGTGATGCATCCGCAGCCTCCTGCGAGCCCGCGAAGGGCAAGGTCACCCTCGAGTACTGGAACACGGTTCCGGGCATGGACCAGGTCGTCGCCCTGTGGAACAAGAAGAACCCGAACATCCAGGTTGAGATGAAGAACATCTCCAACGACCAGTACGGCACCATCGGTAATGCCCTCAAGGCGGGCAAGGCGCCGGAGCTCGCGCAGGTCGGTTACGACGAACTCCCCTTCCTGCGCACCCAGAACGCCTTCGTCGACGCCTCGGCCTGCTCGGCGGCCACCGCGGTCAAGTCGAAGTTCGTGCCGTGGACCTGGTCGCAGTCCAGCTTCGGCGGCACCGGGGTGTTCGCCTTCCCGCAGGACACCGGCCCGATGGCCCTCTACGTGCGCAGCGACATCTTCACGAAGCACGGTCTCGAGATTCCGAAGACCTGGGACGAGTACGCGGCGGATGCGCAGAAGCTGCACAAGGCAGACCCCAACCTCAGCATCACGTTCTTCGACCCGAACAACGCCGAGTGGTTCAACGGACTCCTCTGGCAGAACAACGCCGAGATGTACAAGTACTCCGGCGACAAGTGGCACGTCACTGCCGCATCGGACCAGAGCAAGCAGGTCGCCGAGTACTGGCAGAAGCTGATCGACGCCAAGCTCGTTCGCACCGACCTCGCGCACGGTTCGACCCAGATGTACACCGCGTACCAGAAGAACCAGATTGCCAGTTACGTCGGCGCCGCATGGGGCTACAGCATGTTCCGCGACAACCTGCCCAAGCAGGCCGGCAAGTGGTCGATCGTTCCGATGCCGACATGGGGTTCGAGCGCCGCCTCCGGCGACTGGGGCGGATCCACCGTCGCGTTCATGAAGGGGAACACGCATCTGTACGAGTCGGTCAAGTTCAACTCCTGGCTGAACACCGACCCGGAAGCCCTCGCGCTGGAGAACAAGCTGGGTGGCCTCTACCCGGCAGCCACTGCCGGTTCGGAGCTCCCCGCACTCTCGCAGGGCGTCGAGTACTACAACAACGAGAAGATCTTCGACGTCTTCGCTGAATCGTCCAAGAACATCGACACCGACTTCTCCTGGGGCCCTACCCAGAAGACGGTGAACCTGGCACTTCAGGATGCGATGGCCAAGGCAGCAGCCGGCGACGGCACGCTCAACGACGCGCTCTCGGCCGCCCAGGCGACCGCGCTGAAGTCGATGAAGGATCAGTCAATCCCGGCTGTTGCGGGCAAGTGACTGCAGCATGACTGACATCGCAACCCGCGCGAACCGCGTGGTGGCGGAGACAGGGGGCCGCCGCCGTCACTACGGTGGCGGCCCCCGGGCGGGCACCATAGTCGCGTTCCTGACCCCGTTCTTCCTCCCGTTCGTGTTGTTCTACCTGGTGCCGGTCGGCTACGCGATCTGGCAGAGCTTCCTCGTCGTCCGCCGCACCGGCGGCCAGTACGGCACGTCGTACACGACCTTCGGCGGCTTCGAGCAGTACGCGCAGGTATTTCAGAACACCGAGTTCTGGTCCAGCATCGGGCGCATCGGACTGTTCGGCATCGTGCAGGTCCCGGTCATGCTGCTCGTCGCGCTGAGCATGGCGCTGCTGCTCGACACCCCCCTGCTGAAGATCAAGCCGTTCTTCCGCATCACGGCGTTCATGCCGTACGCCGTGCCCGGCGTCATAGCCGCGATCATGTGGTCGTACCTCTACTCGCCGCAGGTCAGCCCCCTCGTGGACGTGCTGAAGGGCATCGGCCTCCAGCCCGACTTCCTGGGCCCGGGCGCGGTGCTGTGGTCGGCGGCGAACGTCTCCACCTGGCTCTGGACCGGCTACAACATGCTGATCATGTACTCGGCACTGCAGTCGATCCCGCAGGAGCTCTACGAAGCCGCCAAGCTCGACGGTGCGAGCAACTGGGCGATCGCGTGGAAGGTCAAAGTCCCGATCATCGCCCCGTCAATCGTCCTCACGACGGTGTTCTCGATCATCGGCACACTGCAGCTCTACGCCGAGCCGGCCGTGTTGCGCCAGATCTCGTCGAACATCTCGAGCACATATACACCGAACATGCTCGCGTATGCGGTGGCCTCCGGGAACAACTACCAGCAGGCCGCAGCGATCTCCGTGGTCATCGCCGTCATCACCTTCGTCTTGAGCTTCGGGTTCATGCGACTGACCTCGAAGAAGGCCGGACTGTGAGCAACCAGACCCTGATCCGCGAAAGCCGCGTCAGCCGCACGGCTGCCATGGCTCTGATGTTCCTCCTGGCGATCTACTTCCTGCTGCCGATCTACTTTCTGATCGTCGCGGCGACGAAACCGCAGGGCGACCTCGCCTCGACCAACGGGCTGGCGTTCTCGCACTTCGACCTGTTCAGCAACCTGGGCACCCTGTTCGGCCGCAGCGACGGAATCTTCGGGCGGTGGGCTCTGAACAGCGTGATCTACGCGGTGCTCGGCGCGGCCGTCGGAACCCTGATCTCCGCGCTGTGCGGCTACGCGCTCGCCAAGTTCAAGTTCCGGGGCCGCGAGTTCCTGTTCTCCGTCATCCTCGGTGGCGTCCTCGTTCCCACCACCGCGCTCGCGCTCCCGCTGTTCCTTCTGTTCTCGGCGACCGGGATCGTCAACACCTACCTCGCGGTGTTCCTGCCCAGCATCGTCAGCCCGTTCGGCGTCTACCTCGCCCGCATCTTCACCGCCGCCGCCGTCCCCGAGGAGATCCTCGAGTCGGCGCGCCTGGACGGCGCCGGCGAGTTCCGCACGTTCTTCTCGGTGGCGATCAGGCTGATGGCGCCGTCGCTGGTGACCATCTTCCTGTTCCAGTTCGTCGCCATCTGGAACAACTTCTTCCTACCGATGGTGATGCTGCAGAAGGAGTCGCTCTTCCCGATCACGCTCGGCCTCTACCAGTGGAACGGCCAGACAGCCCGTGCCCCACTGCTTCAGGAATCCGTGATCACCGGCTCGCTGGTCTCGATCGTGCCCGTGATCATCGTCTTCATCCTCCTCCAGCGGTTCTGGCGCACCGGGCTCGCCTCCGGCTCTCTCAAGTAGCTCCGCACCCCTGCGCTTTTGCCTCCCACGTCACCCGCCAATAGAAGGTCCCTCGCGCTATGCAGAACTCCGCCGTCTTCGTGCCCCATTTCCATTGGGACCGGGAATGGTACGAGCCTTTCCAGGTGTTCCGGCACCGGCTTGTCGCCGCTCTCGACACCGTGCTGGAGACAGCCGAGGCGAACCCGGACTTCCGGTTCACCGTCGACGGTCAGATGGCCGCGATCGAGGACTACCTGGAGATGCGACCGGAGAACCGCGATCGCGTCGTGGCCCTGGTCGCCGATGGCCGGGTCGCCATCGGGCCGTGGCTCATCCTGCTCGACGAGTTCCTCTGCTCCGGCGAGACCATCGTGCGCAACCTGCAGATGGGCTGGGCGGCCGCGGCTGACCTCGGCGGCCCGATGCCCGTCGGCTACCTGCCGGACATGTTCGGCCACGTCGCGCAGATGCCGCAGATCCTGGCGCGCGCCGGCATCCAGCATGCGGCGCTGTGGCGCGGAGTTCCCGGCTCGGTCGGTGGTCACGCCTTCCGCTGGCGCGCTCCCGATGGCTCCGAGGTACGCACCGAGTTCCTCTTCGACGGCTACGACAACGGCCTCGACGTCTTGCTGGTGCCCGACCACATCAGGCGCGCGCTCGGCGAGTACGCGGAGATGACGGCCGACCGGTGGGGTGACGACCCGGTGCTCGCGATGGCCGGCACCGACCACAACGCGCCCGACCCGCAACTCGCGACCTGGCTTCGGCGCGCATCCAGCGACGAGCTCGCCATCACCATCGCGACACTCGACGAGTACATCCGGGAGCACGTGCGCGACGAGGTCTCCGCCCTCGTCACCGGTGAACTGCGCAGCCACGTGCGCGGCAACATCCTCCCGGGCGTGCTCTCCGTGCGGCTCGCGCTCAAGCAGCGGATGGCAGTCGCCGAGCGCACCATCGACCACGCCGAGCGGGTGAACGCTCTGTGGTCCCAGCGCGACGACTCGCCATTCCTCATGCTCGCATGGCACAAGATCATCGAATCGTCCGCGCACGACTCGGTCGTCGGCTCCGGCACCGACGAGACCTCCGATCAGGTCGAAGCTCGTCTAGCCGAAGCCACGCACGCTGCGCGGGCGGTCCGGGATGCGGCCCTCGCCGAGCCCGCCGCCCTGGTGCCGAGCGACGGCTACCTGGTCGCCAATCCGCTGCCGTTCCCGCGTACGGCATTGGCTGAGGTGGATGTCGTCGCCCCGCCCGAGGGAACCGTTCTCGTCGCGACTTCCGCGGACGGCTCGGCACACCCCGTGCAACTGATCTCGCAGGCCCCGACCGTGCTCAGTGACGAGCACATGGACGCCTCGCAGCTCGAACGTGTGCTGCGCCGCATCCACCGCCGGGAGCTCTTCGGCCGTCTGATCGACCACTACGAACTCACCCCGGGGTCGCTGGTCTTCCACCTCGCCGAGGTGCCGACCAGCGGACCGTTCGACCTGCTGATCCTGCGCCGGGAGGTCGCTGCCGCGGCCGCCGCGCATCCGGGTGAGTGGAGGGTGCTCACGCTGGAGGAGGCTCGCGCGACCGCGCTCGTGTCCCTGGACGTCCCTGCCTCCGGGCTCGCGAGTTTCCGGGTCGAGCCGAGCGACCGGACTGCCGCGCACTCGACGACGTTCGCACCCGCGACGGCGACGGCCCGCGCGCTTTCGAACGGACTGGCCGAGGTCGCGATCGCCGCCGACGGCACCCTGGACGTGGCCGGGGCCGACGGAACCGCGCTGCACGGAGTCGGCCGCCTCATCGATGGCGGTGACCGCGGCGACAGTTACAACTACGCTCCGCCGGCGCAGGATGTGCTCGTGTCGGAGCCGACGGAGGTCACCGTCGAACTCCTCGAGAGCGGCCCGCTGCGTTCGAGAATGCGTGTCACCCGCGTCTACGCATGGCCCGCCGCGCTCTCCTCCGAGCGCGACGTACGCAGCAGCCGGACCGTGCCGACCCCGGTGGAGACACTCGTGGAGGTGCGCGCAGGCGAGCCGTTCGTACGCGTGTCCACGTCGTTCCTGAACCAGTCCGCCGACCACCGGCTGCGCTTCCACGTGCCACTGCCCGAGCCTGCTGCCGTGTCCGCATCCGCCGGGCAGTTCGCCGTCACCGAGCGTGGGCTCACCGCCGAGGGCGGCTGGGGCGAATACCCGATCCCGACGTTCCCCGCGAGCTCGTTCGTGTCGGCCGGCGCCGCCAACGTACTGCTCGACCACGCCACTGAGTACGAACTGGTCGGTGACGGCTCCGAACTCGCCATCACTCTGCTGCGCGCGATCGGCTCGATCAGCGTAAACATCCATCCACTCCGTGACGAGCCCGCGGCGAGCGAGATCCCCGCACCCGGCGCGCAAGATCTCGGCGTGCGCATCGAGAACCGTTTCGCCGTCGTGCCCTCAACGACCGGCTGGCAGGGTGCGAACGTGGTCGCTCTCGCCGAAGAATTCCGCAACGACGTGCTGGTGGCCCGAGGGACCGCGCCCGCTGAAGGTCATCTGCCCCCCGACGCGACCGGCGTGCAGGTCGACGGTGCGGACATCCTCGTCTCGAGCATCCGCCGCGTCGCCGACGACGATCGCGGTGCCGGCACCGAGGTGCGGTTGGTCGCGATGAGCGACACGGGCTCGACCGTCCGCGTGACGGGCGCGTTCACAGAGGCCACCACGGTCGACCTGCTCGGCCGGCCGCTCTCCACGACGCCGATCACGGACGGACTCGAACTCGCCCTCGGCCCATGGGAGATCCGAACGGTCGTGGTCCGGTAGACAACTGCACGCACGAAAAGGATTACCAACCAAGCCCCGATCACTCGAGTCGGCGAATGCAGCCGGCGTTCGGATCCTTTTTGTCAGAAGAAAGAGTTGTGACCTCGTGTCCTCCCAACCTCCCGCTTATGTTTCGGACCCCACACCAGGGCGTGGCGCGCTGCGCACGGCGCGCTCGTGGCTGCACTCCGACGTCCCTTCTCGCTCCCTGAACGGGATGTGGCGTTTCCGTCTATCGCAAACGATCCCGGTGGCAGAGGATTTCGCGGCCGACGGCTTCGACGACAGCGGCTGGGACGACATCTCGGTGCCCTCCCACTGGGTGCTCCAGGGTGACGGAGCCTACGGCCGGCCGATCTATACGAACGTGCAGTTCCCGTTCCCGATCGACCCACCCCATGTCCCGGATGAGAACCCCACCGGCGACTATCGCCGCCATTTCGACGTGCCCGCAGACTGGTCGGAAGCCGAGCGCGTCCTGCTGCGGTTCGACGGTGTCGAGTCGCTTTTCAAACTGTGGGTGAATGGCGAGGAGATCGGCAGCGCCGGCGGCAGCCGGCTCGCCCACGAATTCGACGTGACATCGTCTCTACGCCCGGGCGACAACGTCATCGCTGTGCGCGTGCACCAGTGGTCGGCGGCCAGCTATCTCGAAGACCAGGACCAGTGGTGGCTGCCAGGCATCTTCCGCGATGTCACCGTGATCGCACGGCCCGCCGGCGGCATTGATGACGTCTGGCTGCGAACCGGGTTCGAGAATGGGCACGGACAGATCGAGACGGAGGTCACCGCCGATGCGACAGCATTCCCCGTCACCCTTCGCCTCCCTGAACTCGGCATCGAGCAGGTGTGGGCGACAGCGGCCGATGTGGCCCCGCTCGACGTCGATGGCGTGGAGCCCTGGTCGGCGGAGCAGCCTCGCCTGTACAACGTCACGGTGTCGACCGCCGCAGAGAGCGTCGCCATGAGGGTAGGTTTCCGCACGGTCGAGATCCGCGGCGACCAGTTCCTGGTCAATGGCCGCCGCGTCGTGTTCCACGGGATGAATCGCCACGAGACGCACCCCGCGCGCGGCCGCGTCTTCGACGAGGAGCACGCTCGCGAAGACCTGGCCCGCATGAAGCGGTTCAATGTGAACGCGATCCGCACCAGCCACTACCCACCGCATCCACGACTGCTCGACCTTGCCGACGAACTCGGATTCTGGGTCATCCTCGAATGCGACCTCGAGACGCACGGCTTCGACAAACTCGATTGGGTTGGCAATCCGAGCGACGACCCGGTGTGGCGTGACGCGTACCTCGACCGCATCCAGCGCACCGTAGAACGAGACAAGAACCATCCCAGTATCGTGATCTGGTCGCTCGGCAACGAAGCAGGAACCGGCAGCAACCTCGCTGCGATGTCGGCGTGGGTCCATGCCCGCGACGCCGGACGGCCTGTGCACTACGAAGGCGACCACGCAGGCGAATACACCGACATCTACTCGCGTATGTACGCGTCGGTGCTCGAGACCGAGCAGATCGGAACCGAAGGCTCACGCTCGAAGCTGCTGAACTGCACTCCCACGCAGGGCGCTCGGCAGCGCACCAAGCCGTTCCTGCTCTGCGAGTACGCCCACGCGATGGGCAACGGGCCGGGGGCGCTCGACCAGTACGAGGCGCTCGTGCACGAGCATCCGCGGCTGCATGGCGGCTTCGTCTGGGAATGGCGCGATCACGGCATCCTGACGACGACCCCGGAAGGTACGCCCTACTACGCGTACGGTGGCGACTTCGGAGAGGTCGTTCACGACGGCAACTTCGTGATGGACGGAATGTTGTTGAGCAACGACGTCCCGACTCCCAGTCTCCACGAGTACAAGGCAGTCGTGCAGCCGGTCCGCTTCACCTTCGACGGTGACGAACTTGCGATCACAAACCTGCGGCACTCGGCTGACACGTCTGACCTGCGCTTCCGCTGGCGCGTCGAGCACGACGGGACGCTCGTGGATTCTGGGGACATAGAGGTTCCCGTCATCGCGGCAGGCGCGTCGGCACGTGTGCCGCTTCCACGGATCCCGGTGTCGCAAGACTCGGAAACGTGGCTCACCATTGATGCGGTATTGGCAGCTGGGACTGCTTGGGCGCGCGACGGGCATGTGATCGCGACCGCCCAGCTGGACCGTTCGACGCGTCGTCCCGGGCCTGGTGTCCGACCCGAGACCAATTGGCGGCAGAGCGACGGAACGCTGACTCTTGGAATCGCCGAGTTCATCGACGGGTCCCTCGTACGCCTCGCCGGCCGCGCTGTGGCGGGCCCCCGGTTGGAACTGTTTCGGGCCCCCACCGACAACGATGAAGGCGCGTCCGAAGATGTCGATGAGAGCGACGCCAGCATCGCCGGGATTTCCAACGCTGAACTGTGGCATCGCGACGGTCTCGACCGGCTGACCTCGCGGCGAGTGTCCGTGGAGCGCACCGCGAAAGCCCTGCGAACGATCGAAAGAGTCTCCGCTGCGAACTCCGCCTTGTCGGTGATTGTGGAATCCGTCTGGTCACTTGAGGGTGACGAACTCGAGTTGCGTGTGGAGATCGAGCCGTCGAGCGGGTGGCTGACGGTGTGGCCGCGGATCGGGATTCGCTTCGATCTGCCGGACGGCGCGGCTCCCATCGATGGCGCCGAGTGGTTCGGCCTTGGCCCGCTCGAGTCCTACCCTGACAGTCTCCGCGCGGCACGCACCGGCCGTTTCACCTCCACCGTCCGCGACCTCTCCGTCGACTACGCCCGTCCCCAGGAGACTGGCCACCGCTCTCAGCTGCGACAGTTGGCGCTGACGAGTGCCAACACCAAGGTGCTACGCATCGTGACGTTCCCAGACACGCACGGACGTCGCCCCGGCTTCACGCTCAGCCGCCACACCCCGCAGCAGATTGCACGAGCTGGACACCCATTTGAGCTTCCGGATTCGACGACGAGTCACCTGATCGTCGATGCGGCCCAGCACGGGCTTGGCTCACGGGCCTGTGGACCGGATGTGTGGCCCGCGTTCGCGCTTCGCCCCGAATCTCGCACGATCAGGCTTCGCATTGCAGCAGGCCAAGGGCTGTCCCGTAATCCCTGAAGTACGTGCCGCACCGCCCGGCTGGGTGGGAGATGGCCGCACGGGCCTGACTGGGCTTCACAACCCGGTCAGCTCGCGCGACCTCTGCCGTGTCCGCACCCGTGAGAGGGCCATCGGTTGCGGGGGTCGGCTTGTCAGGATCCGCCGCATTCGCTGTTGTCGCCGCCGGACCGGCACAGCGCGCCCGGGTTGATGGAGGGGGAGGTCGGGGCGGGCTGTGGGTGCGTGTTGCGGTCTGCGTCGTTCATTCCGATGACGGCCATCAGGACCAGGGCCAGGCCGGCGAGGACTTGGGCATCGATGCTGATGATGGCGCGGGCCATGAACAAGGGGAGGGCGGAGACCAGGACGACCTGTGAGCTGGTTGAAGCAGTGTTCGACAGGAAATGCCGTCTGTCTGGGCGGACCGGTACTTCGAATGGGTGTGAGACGTCCAAGGCCCGCGGAGGGCATCAACCATGGCTGCTCACCCCCCGGTGACCATCACCCTCACCTGGTTTGGCGCCACGGTTGCCCGAACCGTGACGCCAAGCCGACGCGCAGGCACTACCGGACGAATTGGGTTACGGGGACCAATGTGAGACCAAATGTAGTGTTCTGCGCCCAATGGTCGTGCCGCTGGTCACGCCTAGCGTCGTTCTCACTGACGCAGTGGGATCCCCGGTCAGAGGGAGCGGGACATGAAGGCGACACATGGCACAGCAGTCGACCCGGGCCGGACCGTGCCACACGGCGCTTTGTCGAGCGGTAACGGAAAACCGTCCGGCGTGGAGCCGCGGGTACTGGGCGGACCGGAGCACTCCGACTACTACCTGCTGGACAACCTGCTCACCGACGAGCAGCGAGCCCTCCGCGAGCAGGTCCGCGAGTTCATGGACCGGGAGGTCATCCTGATCATCAATCCGTATTGGGAGCGGGCGGAGTTCCCCTTCGAGTGGTGCCCAAGCTGGCGCGGCTGGACATCGCGGGTTTCCAGATTTCCGGATACGGCTGCCCGGCGATGAGCAATGTGACGGCCGGCCTGGTGATTCTCGAGCCGGCTCATCCAGTACCGGCGGTCCCGGATGCTTGCGGACATCACCGACATGCTGTGCATGCAGTACCGGCTCAGCCAGCTCCTCGACGAGGGCGATTACTCGATGCCACGGGTCGTGCCGGCCAAGATGCACTACATCGAACGAGCCCGGGCCATCCTCGCCGACGCCCGCGACATGCTCGGCGGCAACGGGATCCTGCTCGACTACCACGTGGCCCGGCACCTGTGCGACATCGAGGCCATCGACACCTACGAGGGCACCGACACCGTGCAGGCGCTGATCGTCGGCCGCGACATCAACGGCTACAACGCCTTCGTGCCCGTGTCCGGCCACTGACCCGGCCTGTATCGCGCGGCGCCCCGTGGCAGCGGGGCAATTCCGGGCATCGCGCGACTTCACTGAGGAGAAGGAGCAGTCATGAGCAACACGCCCCTCCTGGAGGGACTGCACGTCGTCGATCTCGCGAGCTTCATAGCCGGGCCCGCCGCAGCCACCCTGCTCGGTGACTTCGGCGCCGACGTCGTCAAGGTGGAACCACCGCACGTGGGCGACGCATACCGTGCGCTCAGCCGTATCCCTCCCAACCCTCAGGTCGAAGGGGTCAACTACCCCTGGCAGCTGGACAACCGCAACAAGCGCAGCATTGCGCTCAACCTCAAGTCGCCCGCATCCGGTCCGGTGCTCGAGCGTCTGGTGCGGTGGGCCGATGTGTTGGTGACCAACTTCCCGCCGCGAACGCGGGCCGGTCTGGGCCTGGGGTACGACGCTCTGGCGTCCCTCAACCCCCGGCTGATCTGCGCCGATGTCACCGGCTTCGGCGAGGAAGGTCCGGATGCGCAGTTGCCTGGCTTCGGCGTGACGGCGTACTGGGCGCGCAGCGGCCTGATGGACCTCACACGCCAAAGGGACGTGCCGCCGGCCATGAACGCGTTCGGATCGGGTGATCACTCCACGGCGATCACTCTCTTCGCCGGGATCATGACCGCGCTGTACCGGCGGGAGAGGACCGGCCAGGGCGCGCGCGTCACGGCCTCACTGCTCGCCGAAGGCGCCTGGGCGGCGGGCATGTGGCTGCAGGCCGTACTGGTCGGGGCGAAGGCGCCCCGCCCCATCGACCGGTCCGACCCGCCCAACGCGCTGGGGAACATGTACCGCACGGCCGACGACCGCTGGATCGTCCTCGTCTTCGTCAACGAGGACAAGCAGGTCCCGCCCTTCCTCGAGGCCATCGGCCACCCCGAGGCAGCGAAGAACCCGCGCTACGCCGACACTCCGGGCCGCCGCGCCCACGCCGCTGAGATCGCCGCCCTGCTGGACAAGACATTTGCGGCCCGCTCGCTGGCCGAGTGGCGTGAGGTGCTCGACGCCGCGGGCCTCACGTATGGAGTCGTCCAGACGCTCGAAGAGTGCGCCCAGGATCCCCAGCTCCTCGCCAACCGGGTGTTCGTGCCGATCGACGACGGCAGCGACGAGGCGCACCTGACCATCGACAGTCCCGTCCGGCTGGACCAGGAACACAAGGTCCGTCCGGGCCCTGCCCCCGATCTGGGCGAACACACCGATTCCGTGCTCCGTGAGCTCGGCTTCGACGCTGCCGGAATCAAGGAGCTGCGCAAGGCCGAAGCCATCGACTGAGGCCACAGCTCAGCAGCACCATGGAGGAAGAGAAGCACCATGATGACCACGGCCACGGACCCGCCCGGCGTACGGACCGAGGAGAACGAAGGCATCTTCGTGATCACGATCGACCGGTCGAAGTCCCGCAACGCCGGCGACGGGGCCGCCGCCAGGGCGCCGGCCGCCGCCGTCGACCGCCTGGGGTCCCGCAACGAGCCATGTTGTAGGGCACGAGCCCGCACGGTCCGGCCCGGACACCAACCATGGCCCGGGGGCGAGGGACCGGGGTGGTTCGTCACCGGTGGCATCCGGGGGTTGAGCCGAGGCGACGGACCTACGCTTGCGCCGGGATGCTGCCCACCTCGCGGCCGGCCGGATCCACCCTGACGCCGCGCGCACGCAGTCGTACCTCAATCCTCGAGAGTGGTTCGTGACCTCTGATGACCGCCGACGGATTGGTCCATCGGCACCAATTCCACCTCGGAAGTTGTATTGCGCGCCCAGTGGCTTCCGCGCGCTCCACGCCTAGGCTCTGCTGACTGACGGAAACCGTCCGGCGTTCGGCCTGGGGGATCGACTGGCCTTTGGCCCGCTGTTCGAGAACCCCCGAGGGGCGATCGCGTTGACGAATATTCTCCGATACAGCCTCACAGAGGGGCCGAGCCCTCGAGAGGTGCCCGACGCTGCGATTGCGATGCTCGACGGCGACGGCACGGTGGTCGGTTGGACGAGGACCGCGCAGCGGCTTGTCGGTTACTCGGCCAGGGAGGTGGTGGGCCGGCCTGCCTGGTGCGTGATGCCGTTGTCCCGGAGCATGTGGCAGGTACAGGCTTTTGTCGAGGGCTGCCGGGCGCGGGGCGGGTGGTCGGGTACCACGGCGGTCCGTCATCGAGACGGGCACATGCTCCGTGTGGGTGTGCGGATCTCGCTGCTGTGGGGGCTGGACGGGAGTGTCCACTGGCTCGTCTCCGGCACCGACATCGCCGCTCTCTCCCCGGTGGCGATCAGCGGGTCGGTGCGCGAGTCACTTCTCGTGCGCACACCGATCGGCATCGTCGTGCGTGACCAGGAACTGCGCTGCACCTGGGTCAACGACGTCATGGAACGCCTGGACGGTGTCCCCCACGACTGGCGGCTCGGACGCCGCCTCACGGACTCGCTGCCGGGCTTCGAATCCGAAGCGCTCGAGGCGGTGATGCGGCAGGTTCTGAAGAGTGGCACGCCCACGGCCCACGAGTGCCGGACATGGCCACTGGAGGATCAGCCCCGCGAGCATGCCCTGGCGGCGTCGTTCTTCTGCCTCCACGACGGCCACGGCCGGCCGCTGGGGGTGTGCTCCGTGAGCGTGGATGTCACCGGCAGCAGGCGGGCGCACGAGCGTCTTGCCATCCTCAGCGAGGCCAGCACCCGGATAGGCAGCAGCCTGGACGTGATGCAGACCAGCCAGGAGATGGCCGACCTCGCCGTGCCCCTTCTGGCCGACTACGCCGTTGTCGACCTGGCGGATTTCGTCCCGCTCGGCGAAGCACCGGCGGCCCACATCCGCTCGACGGGGGAGTGCCGCCAGACCTTCCGCCGGGCAGGTGTGGCGTCGATCCACTCGGGAACACCGGAGTCTCCGTGGGCGCGCGGGGAATCGATCTTTGTGCCGCCGACCTCTCCCTGGATCCGTGTGCTGGCCTCCGGCAGCTCTCACCTGGAACCCGTCCTGGACACCTCTGCGGGTACCTGGGTCGGCCAGGACCCCGCGCGGGCGCGGTCGATCCGTGAGAACGGGATGCATTCCATGATGCTCGTGCCCATTCTTGCGCGCCATGCCGTGCTGGGCGTGGCCCTGTTCATCCGCACCGAGAACCCTGAGCCGTTCCAGGAGGACGACCTGCTCCTGGCGGAAGAGCTGGTCACCCGGGCCGCACTGTCGCTGGACAACGCCCGCCAGTACACGCGCGAGCACACCACGGCCCTCACTCTCCAGCGCAACCTGCTGCCCCAGCACCTGAGAGGCAGTACGACCGTCGAGGCCGCCTCGCGCTACCTGCCGGCCGATGCGGACAACGGCGTCGGAGGCGACTGGTTCGACGTGATTCCCCTCTCCGGCGCCCGGGTGGCGCTGGTCGTCGGAGACGTCGTCGGGCACGGCATCAACGCAGCGGCGACCATGGGAATTCTCAGAACGGCCGTACGCACTCTTGCGGACATGGACCTGTCCCCCGACGAACTGCTGTCCCACCTCGACGACACTGTCCGGCGCCAGGCCGAGGAAGACCCCGACGCCGCCGACGCGGCCATGGCCGCCGTCGGTGCCACCTGCGTCTACGCCGTCTACGACCCGGTCCACCAGCAGTGCACGATGGCACGAGCCGGACACCCCCCGCCCGCGATCGTCGACCCGCAAGGCAAGGTGACGTTCCCCGACCTGCCCACCGGAGCTCCGCTCGGCGTCGGATCGGTCCCCTTCGAGACAGTGACCGTGGAACTTCCCGACGGGGCCCTGCTCGCTCTCTACACCGACGGCCTGGTCGAGGCCCGCGAACGTGACATCGACATCGGAATTCGACAGCTGGGCTCCACTCTGGCGGACCAGCCCCATCGACCCCTGGAAGCCCTGTGCTCCGCAGTGATCGAGGCGCTGCCCACCCAGTCACCCTCTGACGATGTCACCCTGCTGGTGGCCCGGACCCGTTCTCCGAACCCCGTCCAGACCGTCTCATGGGATCTGCCCCGTGATCCCGCCGTCGTCGGCCGTGCCCGCGGCCTGGTGACCCGGCAACTGACCGGATGGGGACTGCAGGACCTGGCCATGGACACGGAGTTGATCGCCAGCGAACTCGTCACCAACGCGATCCGCCACGGCGTCGGACCCGTGTCCCTGCGTCTGATCAAACACCGGCTGCTGACCTGCGAAGTCTCCGATGTCGGCAAGTCCTTCCCACGCTTGCGTCACACCTGCAGCAGCGACGAAACCGGCCGAGGCATTCTCCTGGTCTCGCAGCTGTCGCGTAGGTGGGGCAGCCGCTTGACAACGGGCGGCAAGGTCGTCTGGGCCGAGCAGGATCTGCCTCGACAGGGCTGACCGTTGACGCCGGGCCACGCATCCATGAGTGCACAGGGCACCGGCTCGCCCGACCCCGCCGAGCGGGCTGATTCCGTGGCCGATCGTGCCGGTGAGCCCGACGGCAGGAGCGGGTGGTGGGACAGCTGACGGGCGCGGAACACCCCATTCGAGGAGGAATTTGGTTCCTCGGACGATCAACGCGGCGTTGTACTAGTTCAGTGTCCTCAGCGCTGCCGCGTCGTACGGCGTCAGCTCCTCGACCCGGCCCGCCAGGACCTTCGCCGCCCACTCCGGGTCCTGGAGCAGGGCGCGGCCGACGGCGACCAGGTCGAACTCGTCGCGCTCCATGCGGTCGAGCAGGTTGTCGATGCTGCCGACCGCGGCACCCTCGCCCGCGAACGCGCGGATGAAGTCGCCGTCGAGGCCGACCGAGCCGACGGTGATGGTGGGCCTGCCGGTGAGCTTCTTGGTCCAGCCCGCCAGGTTCAGGTCCGAGCCCTCGAACTCCGGGAGCCAGTAGCGGCGGGTGGAGGCGTGGAAGGCGTCGACACCGGCGGCGGCAAGCGGGGTCAGGATCGCGTCCAGCTCCTCCGGGGTCTGGGCGAGCCTCGCGTCGTAGGCTTCCTGCTTCCACTGCGAGTAGCGGAAGATCACAGGGAAGTCGGGCGAGACGGTCTCGCGGACCGCGGCCACGATCTCGGCCGCGAACTTCGTACGGGCCACGGGGTCGCCGCCGTAGGCATCGGTACGGCGGTTCGTCCCCGCCCACAGGAACTGGTCGAGGAGGTAGCCGTGGGCGCCGTGCAGTTCGACGCCGTCGAAGCCGATGCGCTCGGCGGCCGCGGCAGCCTCGACGAAAGCGCCGATGACGTCGTCCAGGTCGCGCCGGGTCATCGCCTTACCGGTGCCCTCGGTGCCATCGACGCGGATGCCGGAAGGGCCGACGGCGGGAGCGTCGGCGTAGGGCGCATCGCCCTGCTTGCGCACCATGCCGATGTGCCACAGCTGCGGGACGATCGTGCCGCCTGCCGCGTGGACGGCCTCGGCGACCTTCGCCCATCCCGCCAGCTGCTCCTCACCGTGGAACCGCGGCACACGGTCGCTCTGCCCGGCCGACTCGTGGCCGACGTAAGTCCCCTCGGTGACGATCAGGCCCACACCCGCGGCGGCGCGACGGGAGTAGTACGACCGCACGTCCTCACCCGGAACACCGCCGGGGGAGAACATGCGCGTCATCGGCGCCATCACGATGCGGTTCGGGACAGTCAGGCCGTTCAGCGCGACGGGCCGGGACAGGATCTCGGCCGCACGGGGGGTCGAAGTCGACGTGACGGTCACGGAGGTGCTCCTCGTGGTACTTGATAACTTTGATGGTTGACAACTTCAAGCAATGAGAAGACGGTAAATGTAGATATTTGAGATTGTCAAGTTTCCTGGGTAAAGTGACTCCCATGACAGGAACCGCCCGCGTCGATACGGCCCGGCTCATGGAGCTGCTCTCGGTGTGCCTCGGTGCCTATTACGGCGACTTCACGGTCGCGGCGGCGAGCGAGAACCTCACCGCGAGCCAGGGCAAGGCGTTGACCGTGCTGCGCCGCGGCCCAGCCGCGATGCGCGCCCTGGCCCACACCATGACCTGCGACGCCTCCAACATGACCGGGATCATCGACCGGCTGGAGAAGCGCGGCCTGGTGCGCCGCGAGGCCAGCCCCTCCGACCGGCGCATCAAGAACGTCGTCCTCACCGCTGAGGGCGAGCGCGTCGCCGACGCGATTCGCGCGAAGATGCGCACGACGCAGGAGGGCCTGGACGCGCTCAGCGACCAGGAGCGGGACTCCCTGCACACCCTGCTGGAACGAGTTTTCGTCTCCCAGCCCGCCGCCTGAACCGGGGATGATCAGCCGACCGGAGTTCTGAGTCTCCCGACTCGGAACACTGGGACTTGCCAAGAAGGTGCTCGCTCCGTGTGCCAGGGGCGAGCGGGGCGATGGCCATTGATCAGCGCGACCGTGCTTCGTACCATCTCCCGATGGGACATCACGACCTTCCGACTCTTGAACTCGCCTTTCCTGGCCCGGATCGTGACCGCGGCGTGGCGGCGATCCTGAGCGGTCAGAAGACCGCGCTCACGGGCCTCCTGGAGATGTACGAGCACGCCGGAGAGGCGGTACCCCAGACCGGTCAGCGATTCTCAGTGCTCGATTCCGAAGGCCGTTCGGCCGTCACGATCGAACTCGTCGACGTGCGTGTCGTCCCTGTCAAGGACATCGATGACGACTTCGCGCGGGCCGAGGGGCGCGGCTACTCCGACGTTGCACAGTGGCGGGCAGCTCACGAAGAGTTCTTCCAGAGCGATGGCGTGAGCGAGTTCCTGGGGCACAGGCCCGTCGTTGACGATGACACGCTCGTGGTTGCCGAACGCTTCCGGGTGGTCGAGCCCGACGGACCGGGTGGTCCGTGACTCTGCCTCGCAACGGACGGCGAGCTTGCCATGTCGCGTGGCCACGGCTGCCCACGTGATCATGCCCTTTGCATCGGCCCGCAGTTGCTCGAAGATCCGATTCCAGGTGCCGTCACGTTGCCGGCGCCGGAACGGGTCGTGGGCCCGGTCCCTTGGCCCATACCGCTCCGGGAGATCCCGCCACGGCGCACCGGTCCTGGTCGCCACCGTACGCCGTCGATCGGCTGCCGACGCGGCCATGTCGGCTGCCGCCCCGGTCAGTCCGAGTTCTCCCACACCAGCACGCCGGGCCCGTCGGGACTGAGGACAGGGATCCAGGCTTCAGCAGCCTCCGTAAACCGGGACTCGTCGAGGACCAGCGCCGTCGGATTCAGCTCGTCATGGCGGCCGGAGCCGTACACCGCGAAGGAGCTGACGGCAGCCCGCAGCCGGTCGAGCAGCTCCACCGACCACTCCTGGCCACGCATGCCCCACCCGCGCAGCTCGCCGACGAAGATCTCCTTCAATTCCTCGTCCAGGCCCGACCCGAAGAGCGGGACCAGGTAACCCTCCTGCTCGTACTGGGCGCAGGAGTAGCCACCACACTGATTCTGGTAGACGACACCCGTGGGCGCCGCCACGATGACGTACACCCAGCCCGAGCCGCAGCCGTCGGGGTCGAGGTAGATGTGGCGCTTCCCGTCGGCCTCGCAGAGGTGATCCATGGTCCCTTCAGCCCCCCGTACGTCGTCGTAGCCACTGCCCGCCACTGTGCTGGCGGTAAAGGCCGCCGCAGTGGCGGGGCGCAGATGGGTTCGGTTCCCGCGGTGCGCCGCTGAGGGCCACGGGGGTATCCAACCGGTCCGGCGCCTCGTGGGACCACCCGTTTTCACTGGGCGGCGCCGCCGTGTCCGCGTACTGGCACAGGCACCTCCGCAGGTCAGCGAGCCGCCATCTGGCAGATGCGCTTCGCGCCAAGACAGCAAACGGTTCTTCGCGAAGAGATCTTTGCGAAGAACCATTTGCGAAGAACTGTTTGCGGTCTAGAGTGCGCGGTATGACTGACTCGAGCGAGAGGCCTGATGGCACCAACGCCGAAGCGGACGCGGTTGTTCTGGATGCCAAGGGGCTGCGCGCCCTGGCGCACCCGGTGCGCGTGCAGTTGGTAGGGCTGCTGCGGAAGTACGGCCCGTCGACGGCTACCCGCCTCGCGGAGCGACTGGGCGTGAACTCCGGCACGGCCAGCTACCACCTCCGCCAACTCGGCGCGGCAGGGTTCGTCCAGGAGGACACGGAACGCGGCAACGCACGAGAGCGTTGGTGGCGTTCGGTGCACCAAAGGACGTGGTTCAACGACCCGAATCTGACCGACCGGGAACCCGAGGCCGCCCTGGCCTACCTGCAGTCGGTGGCCGCCACCTACACACTTCGCGTGCAGCAGACGCTCAACGAGCTTCAGACGATGCCCCGCCCGTGGCGGGACAACTTCGACATGAGCGACTGGGCTCTGCGGCTCACGCCCGAGGAGACCGCTGCCCTGAACCAGGAGTTCAGGGACGTCATCGCCCGATACCGACCGGAGACCCCAGAGGCGGCGGCAAGTGCCCCCGAGGGAGCTGAGCGGGTCGGCGTCATCATGCATGTTCTGCCCGAGCTGGATGCGCCCGCCGCATCGGCGGACCCTTCCAGTCCTCAGAAGGCGACAGGGGCGGTGACGTCGTGACGGCGGACGTCCCGGGCTCCGACGACATATCCAGTAAACGGTCCTTACGGCCGCTGGGCGGGGTGCTGGCGGCCATGGCCGTATCGCTGACCGGCACTCGGGTCTCGGCCGTTGCCTTGCCCTGGTTCGTGCTCGTCACGACCGGCAGCGCGGCCCAGACCGGACTGGTCGCCTTCTGCGAGATGACTCCCTACGTGGTGGTCAAGGCGTTCACTGGGCCACTCGTGGACCGGATCGGCCCACGGGCCATTTCCTGGACCACCGATCTGGCCAGCGCAACTGCGGCCGCTGCGGTTCCCGTCTTGCATGCCCTGAACCTGCTGTCCTTTCCGTTCCTGCTGATCCTGGTCGCGCTGATCGGCGCGGCACGCGGCCCCGGCGATCTCGCCAAGGAGGTCATGGTCCCGGAGGCGGCCGAGCGCGGCCGGGTGCCGTTGGAACGGGCCACGGGGCTGACCGGCGTGACGGAGCGGCTCGCTTCCACCATCGGCCCGGCGGCCGGCGGTTCCCTGGTGGCGCTGCTCGGCCCCCTGACGGGTCTTGTCGTCAACGCCGGTTGCTTCGCTCTCGGATCCGTGATCATCGGACTGGCGCTGCCTCGAGGCATGGGGCATGCCTCCCAGGAGATACCTTCGCAGGCCGGGACGGGACCGGGCTACTGGCGACGATTCGGCGAGGGCTTCTCCTTCCTACGCAGCCAGCCGTTGCTGCTCACTGTCATCGTCATGGTCGCGATCACCAACCTGCTGGACGCAGCTTTCGCCGCGGTGCTCATGCCTGTCTGGGCCCGAGAATCCGGCAACGGGCCGACCGCTATCGGCCTGACAGGCAGCGTGCTGGGAGCCGCGGCGGTCGGTGGGAGTCTGATCGCTGCGATGGCTGCGCACCGGCTGCGGCGCCGAGTGGTGTTCTTCACCGGATTCCTGTTGGCCGGGGCACCGAGATTCCTGATCCTCGCCTCCCACGCGCCGATGGGAGTGGTACTGGCCGTGTTCGCCGCCAGTGGATTCGGGGCGGGCTTCCTCAACCCTGTACTGGGGGCAATCCTCTTCGAACGGGTGCCCCGCCGGATGCTGGGCCGGGTCAGTGCCCTCGGTGACTCGCTGGCCTGGGCCGGTATCCCTCTCGGCGGTCTGATCGCTGGGGCGGCGGTGGCCTCCGTCGGACTTGTGCCAGTGCTCCTGGCCGGTGGGCTCTCCTACTTCCTCACCACGAACCTCACCGGGCTGCGGCCGGAGTGGCGCGAGATGGACCGCGTGGGTGGGGGAGGTGCCCCGAAGGGGCAACCTGAGGAAGACGCTCAGTCGACCAGCGCAAATCTCGGGACATAGATGCACTTCGTCAGGACAGCGCAGGCCCCGGCGCATTGGAGCCGTCGGTTCCTCATCGCGGTGGGCTCTGAATGGGGCCGAGTCACATTCCGGAGGGTCGTGTCGTCGTACTGCTGGGACGAACACACCACCCAGCGAATGGGAGACCCAGGAACGCTCGGCGGGACCGGATGCATCGCCGTTGTGGGGGTTTCCATCCCTTGGAGGCCCGGTGTCGTTCGTGCACCGAGTTCAAGGCGATAAGGAGGAATCCGATGAGTGACTTTCAGGGCATCGCGGATCGCGTCGAGATCGAGGCGCTGCGCGGTGAGTTCACCGACGCGGTGATGATGCGCGACTACGACCGTATCGCTTCGCTGTTCACACCGGACGGCACATGGCGGATGCCCAATATCCCCGTTGATCTCGAAGGACAGGAGCCGATCCGCGCCTGGGGCAGGCGGGTGCCGGATGTTGTGGACTTTCTTGTGCAGAACACGCACCCGGGCGTGATCCACCTTGACGGCGACACCGCGTCCGGCCGCGCGTATATGTCAGAGGTCGGGCGTGGCCGCGACGGCCGAGGAGGGATGAACTACGCCATCTACCATGACCGATACCAGCGCACCGGCAAGGGCTGGAAGTTCGCCAAGCGCGTCTATGAGGTCCGGTACGAAGACGCCTCGCCGCTGGCCGGCTCACCGCCCCGCCCGGCTGAGGATTCGTGACCAGCCCACCGCGAAAGCCTGGTCGATTGAGAACACCAGCCATCGGTGTTCTCAATCGACCAGGCACCCCAGCAGGGCAGAGAACCCGCTACCTGTCAGTCGCGCTTCGACGGACGCTCCGGCTGATCTTGCGTCGGTAGTGGCCTCATCCCGTTCTCGATCTCGGCGCCGTTCACCGGCGCGTCGAGAGATGCGCCGGAGAGCGGTACCGGCACAAAGCGACGGACCGCCGTCGTCATCTTCCGGCCAGGATGGCGATTCCGGCGCTGCAACTTCGGCAGCAGCGGTTCGATCACCGTCCACAACTTGTCGTCAACATCCCACGGCTTCGAGCGAGCCACCCAACACCCCCGGATCGCCAAAATCACGAAGCGATCCAACCACCACAGAGATCATTTCGTGAGGAGTTCATAAGGTGATGCCCGGAGGTGGAGAATGCGAGTGGGGTTGCACGCGCTCGGTATCGGCGACGGAGCCCGTCCCGAGGTGATCCGTGCGGTGGCCACAGCCGCGGAGACGCACGGCTTCGCGAGGCTCTGGTGCGGCGAGCACGTGGTGCTGGTGGATGCGCCCGCCTCGCGCTATCCCTACTCCGCGGACGGCCGGATCGCCGTGCCCGCGGACGCGGACTGGCTGGACCCGATGCTCGCCCTGACCTTCGCGGCGGCGGTCACCAGCCGGATCGAGCTCGCCTCCGGCGTACTTCTGCTGGCTGAGCACAACCCGCTCCTGGTCGCCAAACAGGCCGCCACACTCGACGTGCTCTCCGCCGGGCGATTCAGCCTCGGGGTCGGGGTCGGCTGGTCGGCCGAGGAATTCGCAGCGCTCGGAGTCCCCTTCGCCGGGCGTGGGCGGCGCACCGAGGAGTACCTCGCCGCGATGCGCGCCGTCTGGGCCGAGGACCCGGCCTCCTTCACAGGGGAGTTCACCCGCTTCGACGCGATCCGGGTCAATCCGAAGCCGCTGCGCGACGGTCGGCTACCCGTCGTGGTCGGCGGCAACAGCGACGCCGCTTTGCACCGCGCGGCAACGCTCGCCGACGGCTGGTACGGCTTCGACGTCCCGGCGGCCGACGTCCCGGCGCGCGTCGCCGTTCTCGCCGATGAGTGCGCGCGCCACGGTCGCGCTTTTGACGAGCTCACGGTCGCCGTCGCGCTGAGCGACGGCATCCCGGAGCACCTCCCCGCACTCGGTGCGGCGGGCGTCACCGAACTCGTCGTCGTCGGCGAACCCCCGCACGCTCCCGACGCGGCAGCCACCTGGGTCGCGGAACTCGCCCGGACCTGGATCCGCCCGGAGGAATAACCAGCGCCGGCCGGACAGCGGATGTCGTGGGGTGGGCCGAGCTCCTGGGCCGGCCGGTCGCCTCAAGGTTCGGGTCAAGCGGCGGCACAACCAGGCTGTCCCAGCCTCATTCTGTCAGGAATTCCAAGGAGCCCTCCGGTCCTCCGGCGCCATGCATGTAGGTCGGGGGCCGGCTGTCCACCGGCATCGCGCTGAACGTGATGCCCAACCGCGCAGACGAACATCTTTGAGTACCTGGCGGGCCGTGAGCCGACCCGATGTGGCGTTGTTGCCCGCGCCGGGCCATGTCGCCGCACCGGTCAGGTACAGGCCGGGGACCGCCGTGCGGTAGCCGCTGTGTCCAGACATCGGCCGAAAGAAGAAGTTCTGGGAAAGGTGGTGGCTGCCGGCGACACTGTCACCGCCGACAAGGTTCGGATTGGCCGATTCAAGGTCCTGGGGGGTGTATGCGGTGGTGCCGACAATCCGTGACCGAGTGCCAGGTGCGTAGTGCTCCAACTTGGTCAACACCCGGTCGGTCATGAGCAGCGGCTCCACGGGCAGGAGCCCCGCCTGCGACTCGGTATAGGTACGTGCCAGATCATCGACGTACGGTGCCACGTGCACGTAACCGAAGCTGGCAAGCTCGCTTCCCGCCGCCCAAGGCAATGGTCCGTCAAGTGCAAGGTGCAACATCATGGTGCCGGGGCCGTACAGGTATCCGCGTGATTTTCGGCGCACCTGCGCAGGCACTTGATCGGATTCCAGTAGTTGCTGATACAGGGCGGGGGGCCCGACGTTCGCAATCACGGCGCGACGCGCTGTCAGCGTGCTGCCGTCGGCGCAGCGCACACCGACAGCCCGGCCATTTGAGCACAGGACGCGGTCCACCTCCGCGTCGGTGTGGACCTCGCCGCCGTGCTCCGCCAGTACCGCAGCAAGCGCTTGGGGCAGTCGCTGCGCGCCCCCTTCGACGACGGACATGCCATTTTCCATGTCGGCGAACATTTCCAGGAGCGGGAACATCGCGCCGCCGGCCACGTCCGGGCCGAAGTCCAGGTGCATGCCCCAGCAGGCCGCCATGGCCCGCGCCTCCCGGGTGGTGAACCAGGTCCTGCCCATCTCCCTGGTGCTCATCAACAGCGTATGCGTGAGTTCTCTCGCACCACCCAGGCCATGGTGACGCAGCAGGTTCAGGACCTGCCGAACTGCCGCGCTCGACGGCACGGCACTCCCGTAAAGGCCGAACAGGTGCGGCGCGAATTGCTTGTACTGCCGATAGAGGCCGGCGAAACCTTCGGCATCCCCGGAGTTGTGTTTCGCCAACTGCCCGATGGTGCGCTCGTAGTCGGAATAGACACGCACACTCAACCCGTCCGGGAAGGCGTTGGCATAGGGGTGGTCGGTGGTGTGGAACCTCAGTCCATGGCGTGACAGGTCGGAACCGAAATCGGCGTACGTCCGGGATCCGAGGAAGAGGTTTTGGTTGGTGGAGTACAGGTCGTGGATGAACCCCGGCAATGTGACCTCACCGCTCGCGATGGCACCACCCACCGTGGCGTTACGCTCCAGCACCGCCACCGACCACCCGGCCCGAGCCAGGTACAACGCCGCCACGAGCCCGTTATGGCCGCCGCCGATCACGACCGCATCGTATGAACCTGCTGCAGTCATCTCTTGGGTCTCCTGCCGCTCGGCCCCGCGCTGAGGAGGACACCGAACCGGCCAGTGCCCGCATCCGCGACACGAACACCGTCAGCCGCGGTCGAGACGCTGTGACGCAGAAATGCCGCCCGCTCCCTGAAGGGATGGGGCATCTCGGCACCGACGTCCGAGGCCGCCCGAGCGCTGGAAATAGCGAGGATCTCCACATCGGTCCAGCCCATCTCTGCGGACGCCTTGGCGACCAGGATCTTTGCCTCTTCCCTGGAGCTCATAGGCATGTCTCCCGATCGGTTGCGTTGTTACTTCCGACTCCGGAATATCCCTTTTCCCATGCTCCTCCCGTCCCGACGGTACGCAACACCCGAGGATCGGCTGATGCTGCTGACCCGGGTCGGAGTGCTCACCTTCGGTCGCCCGCGCTGAAACGGCGGCGACGCCAATGCTTCTGCCCGTGTTCGGGAGAGCGGCGCAGACCCGTTCCGCACGGCGTTGCGCGAGGGAGCGCGTGAACACGACGCCGGGGTGGGCGGGACGCTGCTTTCAAAAGGGAACGGCGCAAAACCGAGCTACTAATTCCGGGATGAAGCCCCGAGGGAAAACGGCCTCTGAGCACCGGAAAGCGTTGAAGGCCGGGATCAACGGGCGGTCACACGGCGACGCCGGCGTCCTCGCGCGGTCCCGCCGGAGCGGCTTCGGGGGCCCGGCCGGCCAGCGGCACCGTGGGGTGGGTGTCCGGCTCACCGGCGGGGCCGTCCGCCGCGCGGCGACGCGCCACGGAGGCGATCGCGATGAGTGCGAGTGCGACGGTCCCGGAGAGCGCAGGCCAGTACACGTAACGGTAGTTGGACTCGGGTGCCGTGGGCAGGTAGGCGAGGATGTACAGGAGGGAGCTGGCCCCGAGGAGCCGGAGTTCCCGGGTGTAAGGGCCGGTCCACCGGCGACGCAACACAAGTACCAGCGAAACGGCCAGCCAGAACCAGCCCTGGAAAAGCATCGGCAGGTCGCGGGCGAAACCGGTCACATAGTTCTGCAGAGCGGACCTCAGTGTGTCGTTCAGCGGCTCCTTCTGCACCACAGGGTGCAGTCGGGCGCCGGCATTGACATGGGTGCCGTTCCAGAAGACCTGGTTGCTCTGGAAGAGCAGCTTGGTGAAGACCCGGACCCGGTACTCGGCGTAGCCTTTCCAATGCTGCGGCATCTGCTGCGTCCACATCCGGACGACAACGTCGGCGTGCTGATTCAGATGCGTCACGTCGAATGGCCGGCGGTGCGGGTAGCACTGCAGGTACGCATCGGAGGTGAGGTGCCGCTTCTGGCAGTTGACGGCGGTGGTGACCAGGCGGTCACGAAAGTCCGCGCTCGCGCCGGCCTGCTCGGCGGCGGTGCGCACCTGGGCCGGGGTGAGCACGTGGACGAGATCGTCCACCGGGATCACCGCGTACACGCTGGTGGCCAACGGGGCAGTGGCCGCGGACACACCGGCGCTGCCGGCGATCACGACCGCGACGAAGACACCGGTGGCGGCCAGCCAGCGGCGTCGGCCCGGGGTGGGCCACGCGGCGAGGACCAGCAGGGCGAAGACCGGGATCACAGCGGGGATACCGTTCTTCCGTACGAGGGCGGCGTACGCGAGGAACAGCACACCCAGCACCAGCAGGGCCCAGCGGGTCTTGGCCCGGCCCTGTGGCAGCTCACGCACGGTGAGCGCGATCGCGAAGACTGCGAGGAGCGCGTACGCCATGTGCACGTCCTTCCACACCACTCCCGTGAAGTTCATGATGTGCGGCGCGAAGCCGACGGCCAGCACCGCAAGGGAGAGCCCACGGCTGCCGGTCTTCTTCCACACCAGGTGGGCGAGGACCCACAGCGTCCCCCAAAGCAAGGCGGCCTGCAGGGCGGCCATGGTCGAGAAGTCCCCCGTGATCTGGATGACGATCCGCCACGCGAGCGCCAACACCGGCGGATGCCAGTCGTTCACCGGCTCATCCCCCAGCGCCTGCCACAGCTGGGTGTTGCTGTCCGCGCTGAGGTATCCGGGGTGAAAGACGGTGGCCACGGCGTATCCGCAGGCCGCCGCGATGGCCGCCAGGCACCACGGCCACAGCGTGCCGGCCCTCCATGCACTGCGCAGCGTGGTGGTCCACCGGTCGACGTTTCCGGACATGTGGGCGGGGTCCTCCCAGCCGATGATGACGGGTCGCGTTGTCGCTCAACTGCCAGCTGAGAGCAAACAGTTCGCGGGCAGCATGGCGGGAATCTATGCGTACCGGGCGCTAAAGGACAAACCGGAATGATTATTCACCTGCGCGGCGACCTCGCCGTGCGGCATCGCGAGATCGTCGGCGGAGGCGGAAATCGTGATCACTCACACTTGGCTAGGGCAACCCCCACCTGCTCGTCCCCCGGCTCACCCGGGCCCGCGGCGCTGCCGACTGATCGGTGCGATTCGTGCAGCCGACGACGCCGACATCACCGCGCGGCTACGCCGACTCGACCTACGAGCGGGACTGCTCAGCGCGTATGGGCGTCCAAGGCGTCGATGATCTCGCGCCAGAGTTCGCGGGGACGGTCGTGCCCCATGTCGGGGAGCAGCAGGAGCTTCGCTCCGGGCACCAGGTCGGCGGTGCGCTTCCCACCGCTGGGGTCGATCAGCGTGTCATCCAGACCATGAATCACCAAGGTCGGCACTCGAAGCTTGCGGAGTGCATCAGCGCGTGAGCCACCGAGGATCATTGCTCCGAGTTGCCGCCCGGCTCCGGCTGGGTGGTAGGCGCGGTCGTAGCTTTCGGCAGCCAGCTCACGAAGGAGTGCGGGGTTGGCGTAACGCTTGGAGGCCCACATCAGTTCTCTTTCCGCCGCTGCGATATACCCCTCGCGATCAGGCGGCTTCGGGCTGAAGAGCACTGCTTGGGCCTCGGCGCCGGGCTGGCCGTAGTCGGGCTCGCCGGTCGAGGACATCATCGACGTCAGGGTCAGCACGCGCGCCGGCTGGTTGATGGCCATCGTCTGGGCGATCATGCCGCCCATCGAGGATCCGACCAGGTGAGCTCGTTCGATTCCGAGCGTGGTGAGCAAGCCAAGGCCGTCGTCCGCCATGTCCTGCAGTGTGTAGGGCGCCATCGCGAGGGCGGACGAGATGTCTCCCGAGCTCACAGCGCTGATGAACCGGCCCATGTCGACGGGGTAGTCGTCGAACTTGGTGGACAGCCCGCAGTCGCGGTTGTCGTACCGGACCACGTAGCGTCCACGCTCTGCGAGTGCACGACAGAAGTCCTCGTGCCAGGCGATCATCTGCGCACTGAAACCCATCACGAGCAGGACGGCCGGATCAGAGGAATCACCGAAAGTCTCGTACGCGATGGACACTCCGGGCGAGGCTTCAACGATCGGCATGGTGGGAGTGTCCCAGCATCGCCCGTCTGCGCGCACCCGGGTATCAGCGCCCAGCCGAGCAGGTGCGGAAGCCCGTCGACTCAGAGCGGTCGGGGCGGCCACGGTGCCGGCCCCCGGTGGTTCCGCTGGAGACGGCGCTGCCAGGTCTGGCCGACGAGGTCGTGCCCGAAGCTGTGATGCGGCTCTTCGGTGACGAGCTCGAAGCCCTGCTTCTGGTAGATGCGCCGGGCCGAGCCGAGCACATCGTTGGTCCACAGGGTGATCGACTCGTACCCGGCCTCCCGTGCGAATCGCAGGCACTCCTCGACCAGGCGGGCACCCAGGCCCAGCCCGCGCGCCGCGGGATCGACGAGCAGCAGGCGCAGCTTCGCGGTCCGGTCGTCGCCTCGTACGCAGAAGACGCAGCCGGCCCGCGCTCCGTCGACCTCGGCGATCCATGCCGCCTGTGGTCCGGGGTCCTTCTGCTCGGCGTAATCAGCGACGATGCGGGCGACGAGCGCCTCGAAGCTGGTGTCCCAGCCGAACTCGTGGTCGTAGAGCGCGCCGTGCGCCATCACCACCCAGCCCAGGTCCCCGGGCCGGTCCAGCGGCCGAATGACCACCTGACGCTTCTCCATGATGTCCTCACTCCCGCATCACTGAAACGACTGTTTCAGTAGGCTAGCCCGGTGACCCGATCCGGAACAAACCCCTCCCCGCGGCGGCAGGAGCTCCTGGAAGCCGCATACGCCTACGCCCTGCGCAGCGGCCTCACCGAACTGTCGCTGCGCCCGCTCGCCGAGGAGATCCAGTCCAGCCCGCGCGTGCTGATCTACCTGTTCGGCAGCAAGGACGGCCTGATCCGCGCCCTGCTCGCGCGGGCCAGAGCCGACGAGCTGGCCGTCATCAGGGAGATCGCCGGCTCGCAGGATGGGCCCGAGGGGCTGCAATCGGTCGCCCGTGAACTGTGGCGGTGGCTCTCCGCCGCCGCCCACCGCGGCCTGCTGACACTGTGGGTCGAAAGCTACGCCCGCTCCCTCATCGACCCGGACGGGCCGTGGGCCGGCTTCGCCCGCGAAACGGTCGGCGACTGGCTGGCGCTGCTCGCCTCCGGGCAGCCCGCCGAATTCCGCGATACCGAGGCCGGCCTCGCGCAGCGCACCCTCGTCCTCGCAGCCCTACGGGGAGCGCTGCTGGACCTGCTCGCCACTGGCGATACCGCGCGTACCACCGCGGCGGTGCACCTTCAGTTGGCTCAGTCGGGGTGACGCGGGCCGGCATTCAGCAGACCTTCGGCCCCGGGGAGGATCGCAGTGGGAGTCCCGCGGCGGGCCTTGCGCTCGCGGGCCGGGCCGGCGCCCGGATGGCACAGGACTTCGGAGTGACCCGACAGTCGCGCAATGCCACAGGTTCAGTGCTTGGGGACGGTGTTGACGTAGTGGGTGCCGCTGTCGTAGAGGTCGTCTACAGCCTTGTGCACTTCCGCCAGGGACTGGGCCTTGTCGGCGTTGTAGTAGAACCAGTTGACCCGCATGTCCCAGGCGCGCGGACCCGTGAAGGGGAGGTCCACGAACCAGGTGTTGAAGTTGATGGACATGTTCTGGCGTGGGAAGTATTTGCCGCCGCTGCTGAACAGCTTGTGGCCGTCCACCGAGTAGGTGGCCACACCGTGCACGGCCGTGATCACCATCGTGTGCCAGCCCTGAAGGCTGGAGACCAGTTTGTGTGTGACCCGGTCCCCGGTGTCGGCGCTGTACCAGCTCGTGGTGTCGAGTTTGGGACCTGGCGCACCCCAGCCCCCGTTCGGCATGTACTCGTTGTCGAGTTCGCTGTAGCGAGAGTTGTTGGGCGAGATCGTGTAGAAGGACTCGTTGACGTGGTCGCCGTTGCGACCACTCGTGGGCTTGTCGTTGAAGTAGATCCGGGCGGCATAGGTCCCCGTCAGGAAGTTCGTGCCGCTGCTCTGCACCTCGGCCTGCTTGGTGCTCGCCCTCGTCCCGTCGGTGCTGGCCCGCAGTTGCAGGACCTGGCCGCCCGCAGCGGTTTTCTCGGCCGGGAAACTGACGCCGGCGGCCGACCATGTGTCGTGGATCCCCGGACCGCCCGGGCTGGTGCGGACCAGCCAGCCGTGCGCGTGGAGCGCGGGATCGTCGGGGCCGCTGTAGTGGAAGTCGTCGAACACGATCCCGCGCGGGTGGGCAGGCTTCGAGCGGGGGACCGACGAGCCCCGCGCGGACGCAGCAGCGTGGCCCGCGGAGCCGGTAGGGCCGGTGGATCCGGCAGGGCCGGTGGGCTCGTCCCCCCAGATATGCGCACCGCGCAGGTATGCGGTCACCTTCCTCGACTCCTGAAAGGTGGTGTCAGCGGCATTGAACGAACGGTCGTCCAGCTGATCCAGCTTCCTGCCGTCGGGGCGGTACAGCTGCAGTCCGATGGCTCCGCTCTTGGCGCCGGGTGCCAGGCTACCGGCGCCCGTCGTGAAGCTGATCTGGAGGTAGCGGTCGGCGGTGGTGGTGGGATCGGCCAGCGCGACGGTCTCCCCGGCGATGTTCGAGCAGCCGACAGTGGCCTTGACGCAGTTGAAGGCGTACGAGGAAGTCCCGTCTCCGGTGAAGTAGTAGCGAATCGCCACGTCTGACAGGCGCACCCTCTTCTTGGAGGTGTTGACAACTTCCAGCCATGGTTGGGCCACCGCGGCTGTGGCAGGGCTCCCGGCCTTGTACCGGACGGTGAGCTGCGGGGGCGCTTGATGCGCGGCACGCCACTCGGGATAGAGCGCGAGGCCACCGGCGGTCACGGCGATCACCAGGAGCAACGTCTTGAACACGGTCCACGCACGGCGTCGAGGCCCGCGGTCATCAGGACGGACAGGGCGGACGGTAGGGCGGGCAGTGCCCACAGAAGCTCCCAGTGCAGGTGGAGGGGCGGTACCGGGACCGGCGTGGGTAACGGTGGCGGACGCCGACGCCGACGCCGTCCTCCCTGAGCGCACCCCACAGAACGCTCAGGAAGGGTGGCGGCGGCAGTCTCCGTCGCACCGCCGTAGCGGATCGCCGACTATGCGTGTTCCCGCATGTACCGACCTTCGGACGGCCCCGACGCCAACCGAGCGGCGCCTACTGGACGGCCTGCGTCTGGGGGCTGGGAAGATCGAAGGCCGGCAGTGCGACCCCGCCGTCCGAGCTGTACGCGGGTCCGCTCCGTGGGTTCGCGGTGCCGTCCCAAGCCTGGTGGGGGATCGCGAGGGCCGGGGCCGGAGCACCGCCGCGGCTCTCGGGAGCTTCGGCGTCCATGCCGACCTCGATCTTGGCGCGGGTGCCCCATTTGGTGTGGCGCAGGGTCGCCAGGGACCACAGGCGCAGCGGCAGCAGCAGCGCGATGTTGAGCAGCGCGTACAGCGGAGCGGCGAGGAACGTCAGCACCCGGTCGACGATCCCGACCATGGCGGCGCCGCGCAGGTAGTGGATGGAGCGCACCCACGACATGACACACATGTAGCCGATGTAGCTGGCGAGCAGGGCCCAACCGGTCGGGTGCAGCGCGATGGCCACGAGGGCGGTGAGCATGGCCGCCGTGAAGGCAACCCAGGTGACGAGCTCGATCAGATTGAGCCACCAGTACATACGGCTCAGCCGGAACTTGGCGAAGAGCAGGAACCCTTCGCGGATGAAGGACTTGCCCCAGCGGATCTGCTGTCGGATGTAGTGCCCGAGACGCTCGGGGACGTCGGTGTAGCCGACAGCGCACGGCTGGATGAGGGACTTGCCCTCGGTGAGGCAGTAGTACGTGAGGCGCCGGTCGTCACCGAAGGTCGCCGGGCGCCCCAGGAACCGCTGGTCGAGGAAGTCGTCGAGATTCTTGCGGATGACCCATCCCCGGTACATCGCGAGGGAGCCACAGGCGCACAGGACGGAACCGAGACGGGAGTAGGCGACCCGTTCGCCGAGGAAGGCGTTGACGTACCGCATGTCGATCAGGCGCGTGAGGAGGTTCGTGCCGCGGTTGTGGGCGAGGACCAACCCGGTGACGCAGTGGACACGGCGCTCCCCGAAGGGTTCGGCGAGTTCGGCGACGGCGTTCTCGTCGAGCACCGTGTCGGAGTCGATGCACAGATACGCGTCCGCGAGCGGATCCTCCCGGAAGCCCGCGGCGAGTCCGTGGCGCTTGCCGCGGTTGTCGGGGAACCGGATGAAGCCGAGACGGATTCCGGCCCGCTCGAACTGCGGGCGCATCTCCCCGATGAGGGCAGCGGCGGACTGGTCGGCGGAGCAGTCGTCGATGACCGTCAAAGACTGAGGCGGCAGGGTCTGCGCGAGGATCGATTCCAGGCACCGTCTCAGCATCGCGGGGGATTCGTTGTACACCGTGACGACCCCGTGAATGCTGAGTCGATGGGTCGTTTTCCTGAATGTGAGCCCGGGACTGCGGCGCCGGCGGATGGACAGGAGCAACTTGATACCGAGGAGAGAGCCGACGGCCACCCCGTACCAGTGCAATTGGCGCCAGGACGAGTAGATCTCGTCCCAAGCGTGTATGAGGGTATGCATGACGAGTGAGGACTCCCTGACATCGTCGATTAGCTCGTACCCGGATAAGTATTGAACTCATGTGTCCAAAATGGGGATATTTTGTCTGAGACATGCGACACACGATGTCTCCGCGGCGCCCGCGAGCAGGCTTGAGCATGCCGCAATCCCGGGCGTGGGGCGGTTATTCGATCCCCCTGGCAGCAGGATTTCGTTGCGAATATATAAGGCCCGTTCAAGGCTTGTCGCCTCGAGCTCCGTGAGCTTGCGTCTCCGTATCTGAGGGCGGAGTTCCAGCGTTCGCCGATGTGTAATCGTCTTCAGCGCTGCTCGCGTCCCGGATGTCGGACAGGGGGAGCTGACCAGGCCGCGGGGACTGGGTGTCACGGGTGCGCAGCAGGGAGTCGTAGGTAGTGCAGCAGGGCGCGGTGCCCTTGGGCGGGTGGTACCCGTAGGTGTAGTTCGGTGCGGCGCCGTGAATGCGCCCTCGGTTGGGCAGCCAGACCTGGGTGCCGCGTCCGAGGTTGGCGTAGGTGTTCCCGGTAATCCCCGTGATGGGCCGGTGGCTTTGGTAGCCAACCAGAGGCCCCGCCAGGACGTAATTGGCGGGGCCTCATTTTCTGACACCGTCGACACTCTGTGTGGCAGATATCCCACGTCGGCACTTCATGTGATCGAACGGCTACCCGAACCGCATGAAACCCGGGATGAGTGCCCGAGACCTCGCCCGTGGAATGGCGAGTCCCCGAGGAAGAGGCCAACCCAGCAGCAACGCTCTCTGCCAGCCCGAATCGGGTATGTCCCGGATACCGACTTCACCGGGTACAACTTCTCCTACGACGCTCAGAAGCCGGTCAGGAGCACAACCGACACAAAACTTTTCCGCCACCAGGAAGCTTGCCCGTCGACACCGCGCTATCTGTTACGGCGGGGAGGAAGAAGAACGCCTACTCACGCGCACAGGCTTGGTTCAGAGAAGTGATGAGTCCGAACAAGATCGCCCCGCTCCAGATTGTCGACGGCATGCATACCTGGACCCCCTGGGTCGGCCGGGCGGTGGTCCAGCCGCGGCCGGGAGAGACATCCGGGCCACCACCCGTACATCGATCCTTACGCCGGAACGGGACCCTCGCACCTGGGCCAGCCGAGTGGTCCGCCGTCACCCGGGCCACCCCCTGATGCATGAGCGCCCCGACAGTCGTCCACAGCCTCTGCCCGTCGGGCGGGCGCAGCGTCGCCATCAGGCGGTTGGACGCGTGGGGCTACGCACGGTGGATGGAGATCGCGCCGAAGCTCTCCGGACGCACCGGCGGCAGCGCCGCCATCAACGACACCAAGGGAGATCGCTCACCGTGGCAGAGGTCGGAGTCACCTACGACGAGACTGTGGACGCAGCGTACGTGTACCTCACCGAACCACATGCCCGCGTGAGGTCCGCGGGCATGTATTCCTGCGATCCGGTGGACGTTGACGCCATGATCGACCTCGACTTCGACGAGCAGGGCCGCCTCATCGGCATCGAGGTGTTGGCGGCCAGTTCAGAGCTGCCCGAGTACCTGCTCCAGTCCGCGAAGCGGCTCGACACCGAAGGTGCATGAAACAGTCGACCGCACTGGCGGCGACCCCGGTGCGCTTCTTTGTGCCGGCGTAGATCCGGCAGCCGGAACACCACGCGAACGCGATGCACCGTTCGAACGCGGAGGACTCAGGCGGATAGAAGCGGTACTGGTAGGAGCGAACAGGCGTCCCGCAAGCGGCACAGATCCGACGGTCGCCGTCGGGGACCGTGTCCCAGGTTCCGCCCCTGAGCCAGCGCCGTCGTTGGTCGGGCGCTTGAAGCTGAGCTGCAGGGATTCCAACAGGACTTCTGGGGTACGCGGCGTCTACGGCTCGTTCGGTGAAGTGGAGGCGTCATGGCGGAGAAGGCGGAGGGCCAGCAGTTTTGTAAGGCGTGCGGCACGCCGGCGAGGGAGGGGGAGTTGTGTGAGCACTGCGGGCAGGTGATGGAGTTGTCGGATCAGCGGGGGCTGGTTGAGGACGAGGGGGCCGCTATGCGGCGTGTCTTTGAAGGCCGGGACGGCTGAGGGCTGTCCCGTAGGCGGCACAAACGGCAACAAGGCGCGAGAGCTGACTGCCTGTCACTCTATGGAGTGACGGCAACCCCTCATCAAGCCGGATGCGCCCCGTATGGCAGGGGTGTCCGTGTAAGGAGTTCCTGTGACCACCTATGTCATCACTGTTCCCGGTACTTTCGTCCACGGCGTCACCGATGCCTCACGCGCCGATATGGAACGCAGGCTGCGCCCCCAGGATCCGAAGAACACCGATCTGGGGGAGAGCGAGGAGTTGAACCTCCTGACGGTCGGTGAGGGCAGTACGTTTTCCGTCAGGATCGAAGTCGAGGCCGACAGTCAGGCCGGCGCCGAGGCGGAAGCAGTACGTCTGGTTTCCAGCGCGCTGAGGGATAGCGGCTTCACACAGGACGATGCCCCGCTGGGCCAGGCCGCCGTGACAGGCATCGACCGCGAATTCTGACCACAGGCACCGTTGCTCGACGATCTGCGAGATCTCGCCGGTGGCGGTGCGGCATCGTGATGCCGGCGTCGTGGGTGGCGGGTTTGTGCTGTTCGGTTGGTGGCGTGGGGGTTTCCCGTGCCGCCGAGGCCATCGATGGCTCGCCGTGTCGAATCGGCGCGCTGGTCATGGTGCCCTTCGCTGCGGTCAGCGATGAACTTGCCGGCGAGCGGCAGTGGGCAGGGCGCGGGTCAGACCCGGTGCGCGGCAGGCGAGGAGATCGATGGCAGAGCACATGCGTTGCTGGGCAAGGTGAGGTGGGTGGAACGTCGAGAGGCGTGCCGAAGGAAATTCGGTCCCGCGGCGTTCACATCCTGGACATCGGCGACGACCTGCACGGATGCCGTCGGGTGGGATCGTATGCCGTGGGCTGGCGAGTGTGCTCGAAAGCGCGCACAGGTGCGCATGATCCCGGCCGGTCCGGCACCACATCCGAAATGGCTCGAGCAACGGCGAGGAATCGATGAACCCGAGCGACGCTGACCGTGCTGAACAGGCCGTCGCCGAACGCGACGCCGAGACCGCGGCCGAGTTCAAGCCGTTGCTCGACGCGCCGCAGACGGCCGCGGCAGGGGTGGCGATGTGGATCTTCGTCGTCGGCCCGCCGATCTGCCTGATCGCTGCGGCGCTGTTCGCGTGGGGATGGGGCTTGTCCGTGCTGGACGTCGGCATGGCGGTGGTCGCCTACCTCGTGTCCGGCTTCGGACTCACGGTCGGATATCACCGCCTCTTCACGCATCGCTCGTTCAAGGCACGGCGGGGCCTGCGGATCGCCCTGGCCGTCGCGGGTTCGCTGGGGGTCGAGGGTTCACCGGTCCAGTGGGTGGCGAACCACCGCCGCCATCACGCCTTCGCCGACCGAGAGGGCGACCCGCACTCGCCCTGGCGCTACGGGACCGACACCCGCGCGCTGCTCAAGGGGCTTCTCCACGCGCATATCGGGTGGATGCTGAAGCGCGAGCTGAGTAACCGTGCCAGGTTCGCGCCCGACATCGCCGCCGATCCCGACCTGCGGCTCGTCGGTCGGTTCTTCGGGTTGCTGACCGCCGTCTCGCTCCTGCTCCCGGCACTGGTCGGCGGGCTCGTCACCGGCACCTGGACCGGTGCGCTGACCGGCTTCTTCTGGGCCGGCGTGATCCGGATGGCGCTGCTGCACCACGTCACGTGGTCGGTGAACTCGGTCTGCCACGTCGCGGGCAAACGCCCGTTCATCAGTCGGGACAAGGCCACCAACTTCTGGCCGCTCGCACTGCTGTCCTTCGGCGAGAGCTGGCACAACTCACATCACGCCGACCCCACGGGCGCGCGCCACGGCGTCCTGCCGGGCCAGCTCGACCCGTCGGCACGCCTCATCTGGGTATTCGAGAAACTGCGTTGGGTCCACGACGTGCGCTGGCCGAGCGCGGACCGTCTCAGCGCCCGACTGTTCCCCGAAGCGGCCGGCCCGCACCGTCCCGCCGTCTGACACCAAACTCACGAGGCGGCGAGAACTGCACTCCACGGCCCGTACGGGCACGCAGAGCCGGAAGACCGGCCGCCGGCGGGATGTAGGCGGGGAATCAGATGAACGCGCGCTTGTCGGCGTCCAGGCGGTGCTCACTGTCCCAGGTCACCGGGAGGGCGAGGCCGGCCCCCACGGAGTGCGGCCGGTGTTCGTCGGGGGCGTTCGCCCGGCCGTTGCTTGGAACTTGGCTGGATCTCGGCGGGAATGGGCTCGGTGTCCCGGCAACGCCGGTGCGCGCACTGCGTTGATCGGATCGGAGCGTGACTTGATACGAACTGGTATGCGGAGGGGGTTGATCCTTTTGACGTCGGACCCGATAGGCTCCCCTGCGGCGCTGCGAGTTGACACGAACGTACTCGATCGCCTCGTGCTGTGTTTTTGACGTATGCGGCGCTTGCACACCCCCCTTGTTCGGTCGTTTGCTTCGAAGGATGCAGATGGAACTTGCCTCTCCGCCCCCGGCGGCGCGTGCACCGGTTGCCCAGTACAGCTGGTGGCTGATGCCGATCGCTTTAGGAGCCGGGACCGTCGCCGCGGTGGTCGCGGGTCCTGACCAGGTCCAGATACCCGCGACGTTCGCCGGCGCCGCAGCCACGGCGGCCAGTGCTGTCTGTGTGAGACTCCTCGTCCGTGCCCGGGGCCAACTACGGCGTACCGACGAGCACTTCCACACCTCGCAGGCCGAGCTCTCCCGGCAGTGGGAGCAGCATGTGGCCGGCCTGGAGAGGAACTTCGCGGCTGAGCGCTCCGGCCTGAATGTGGAACTGGCCGAACAGGCCAGGGGTTTCGAGGCTCAGCTTGCCGAGCAGTCGCAGGCCCACGAGAGCGGCGTTGCTGCGCAGGCCCGGGTCTGGGAGGAGCAACTCGTCCTTCAGCAGGCCGTCGTGGGCAGACTCGGGGACTCGTATCTGCCCGATGCGGTGAAGCGGTTGCGGGACGGCGAGGCCATCGACGACATCCTGCTGGAGATCGGCCGGGAGACGGATGCCGGTCCGGAGTTGCGCGCCGAGTTGCGCAAGGTCCTGCGGACTGCGCTGATCGGTGTCGAGGAGGAGTTCGACCGTTCCACGTCGGCCGAGCAGGCTGTGATCAGTATCGGCAGCCGGATCCATGTGCTTACCAGCAAGCTTCGCGGACGGCTGCACGAGATGCAGGGCGAGCACGGGCGGCTGCCCGCGGTCGCCCAGGGGCTCATGGAGTTGGACCAGGAGATCGGCCCTGCCGACTGTCTCGCCGCCAGTATCGGTGTACTGGGGGGTTCGGACCGGCCGGGCCGGCAGTGGCAGGAGCCGCAGCGACTGCTGAGCGTGGTTCGTGGCGGCATCGGCCGGATCAAGGACTTCGATCGTGTCCAGGTCCGTCACCTGCCCGAACTCGGCGTCGACGGGGGTCTGGTGGACCACCTCACGCTGATTTTCGCCCACCTCCTGGACAATGCGGCGCGTTACTCGCCGCCCACCGAAGCCGTGGTCGTCTCCGGCAAGGAGGTCCCCAACGGCGTCGGCATCGAGATCCAGGATGCGGGCAAGGGCCTGAGCGAGGAGAAGAAGCGCGAGGCGGAGCAGTCCCTCGCGGGTACTTCGAAGGGCCCGGGCCTCGGTGGTATCTCGGAGGACGCGAACCTGGGCCTGCGTGTGGTGGGCTCCCTGGCACGCCGTTACGGCATCCGGGTCACCTTTGCGGACTCGCCGTGGCTCGGTACGTCGGTGGTCGTGGTCGTGCCGCACAAGTTCTTCAGTCAGTTGCCCGCCGCCGTCACCGAGCCGGCTCCGGCTGCGGTGGCCGCGCCGGCCCCCGAGCCGGTCCGGACCGGGTCTGTGGAGACTGCGGAAGCGCTGGACACCACCCCCGGTGGTCTGCCCAGACGCCGCAGCATCCGGAACGATATTGCGGTACCGCAGCCCGGTGCCGCCGACCGCAAGGAGACCGTGGCCGCCGTGCCGCCCGACGCGTCCTTCTCCGGCTTGGCCGCCTTTGCCACGGCCGGACGGGCAAGCGGCCCGCCGCGTGAGACGACCACGGACCGCGACCCGGCCACGGACGCCGAGACGACTGCCGTACGCGAGTTCAACGAGCACCGCACTGAAGAGAGCGACTAGTCCCATGACGCAACAGGGAACCGATGTGAGCTGGGCGCTCCGCGATCTGACGGAGAGCATCAAGGAGATCCGCTTCGCCCTCGTGGCATCGAGCGACGGCAAGGCGATCACTTCCTATGGTGCCGAGGACCCCGACGACGTGGACCGGTTCGCCGCCGTGGTCGCGGGCCTGCAGGCGCTGGCCCAGCCGGTGGCCAAGCAGTTCCCCAAGTACGCGGGGCAGTTGCGCCTCGCGATGATCGAGGTCGACGGGGGCCACTTGTTCGTGGTGCGGGCCGGTGTGGAGACATACCTGGGAGTGCTTGCCAGGGAAGGACTCGACCAGGGTCTCCTCGGTCACCAGATGAGGGACCTGGCGCGCAGGATGGGCGAGCTCCTCGGCACCACTCCGCGCCTGGACGAGCACTCTGGATGAGTGCTCCCCGCCGTCCCACGGACCCGTCCGGTCTCGAGCGCTACTACGTCCTTACCGGTGGCCGCAGCGGACCGGGCGGTTCTGCGGCGAGTCTTGACGTGGCGACCCTCATCGTTTCTTCTTCCGCTGCCGTTCCGGGCATGCAGCATGAGCACGAGGAGATCATCCGGCGTTGCCGCGATCCGCTGTCGGTGGCCGAACTGGGCGCCCATCTCGGATTGCCCTTCAACATTCTCGCGGTGCTCCTGGCCGATCTGCTGGACGCAGGCCGCGTCGAAGCCCGTAATCCCATCCCGGCGTCAGGCGCCGGCCGCGGGCCCGACCTCGCGCTCCTTGAGGAGGTACTCAGTGGACTTCAAAGGCTTTGATCATCCCGACCGAAAGTTGGGCGGCGGCACCCGCTCGGTGAAGGTGATGATCGCCGGTGGCTTCGGCACCGGAAAGACCACCATGGTGGGCTCGGTCAGCGACATCAAGCCGCTGACCACCGAGGAGACGCTGACCCAGGCCAGTGCCGGTGTCGACAACCTGATCGGCGTGGCGGACAAGACGGAGACCACCGTCAGCCTGGACTTCGGCAAGATCGGCATCAACGACGAACTGGTGCTCTATCTGTTCGGGACGCCGGGCCAGGAGCGGTTCTGGTTTCTGTGGAACGGTCTGTTCAAGGGTGCTCTCGGAGCGGTGGTCCTGGTGGACACCCGCCGTCTGGCCTCAAGCTTCAGGGCCATCGAGGAGATGGAGCGGCAGGACGTCCCCTTCGTCATCGCGCTGAACGTCTTCCCGGATTCCAAGGAGCACCCGATCGAGGAGATCCGCGACGCCCTGGACATCTCCCCGCACACCCCGATCGTGGCCTGCGACGCCCGGGACCGGGCATCCAGCCGCGACGTCCTCGTCGCGCTGATACGCCACCTCCAGGAACGCTCTGCCACCGCCGCTCTGGAGCCCCGATGAACGACCAGCTCACAAACGGCCCCTCCGCCCCCCGTGGCTGCCCCGTCGCGCACGGCGGCTCCGACGACCTCACCCGGCTGTACGGGCCGGACGCGGCACTCGACCCGCACAGCATCTACGGACGGCTACGCAAGGAGCACGGGGCCGTGGCGCCGGTACTCCTTGAGGGCGACATCCCGGCCTGGCTGGTCCTCGGCTACCGCGAGAACCGGCGGGTACTCGACAACCCCCGCCAGTTCAGCCGGGATTCGCGCATCTGGCGGGACTGGAAGGAAGGACGCGTAGAGGCCACCTCGCCGCTGATCCAGATGCTGGGCTGGCGCCCCGACTGCGTGTCCCAGGACGGCGAGCCGCACCGCAGGCTGCGCGGAGCGGTCACCGACAATCTGCAGAGCATCGCAGGCCGCGGCATCCGCCGCCATGTCACGCACTTCGCGAACAAGCAGATCGACGCGTTCGCCGACGAGGGCAGCGCCGACCTGGTGGGCGACTACGCCGAGTACCTGCCGATGCTCGTATTGACCAGGCTGTTCGGGCTCCCGGCGGCCGAGGGGCACAACCTCGCCGTCTCGTGTGCACAGGTCATCAAGGGCGGTGAGGGAGCCCTCGCCCACAACGACCGCATCATGGAGATCCTCGGGGAACTCGCCGACCGCAAGCGCGCCGAGCCGGGCTCCGACTTCACCACCGGGCTGCTCGGACATAAAGCAGGCCTCGACGGCGACGAGATCCTCAGCCATCTGCGCCTGGTGCTGATCACCGCGCACACCACCACCAGCAATCTGCTGGCCCGGGTGCTGCAGCTGATCCTCACCGACACCTCCCGGCTCGCGGGACTGGTGAGCGGACAGCTCAACATCACCACGGTCGTCGAAGAGGTGATGTGGAACACCCCGCCGCTCGCCGTCCTCCCGGGGCGCTTCGCCACCGCCGATCTCGAACTCGCCGGTCACCACATCAAGGAGGGCGACCTGCTGGTGCTCGGGCTCACCGCAGGCAACCTCGACCCGGAGATCCGTCCCGAAACGGGGGTCTCCATCCAGGGCAACCAATCGCACCTCGCGTTCAGCGGAGGCGCGCACGAGTGTCCGGGCCAGAACATCGGCCAGGCCATCATCGAGACGGCCGTCGACGTCCTGGTGCACCGGCTGCCGGGACTGCGCCTCGCCGTGCCGGCCGACGACCTCACCTCGACCGCCTCCACCTGGGAGGCGCGCCTGGACGGTCTCCCGGTCGAGTTCGTGGCCCAGACCGCCGCGGTCTGACCGGCACGGACCACCGGTATGTGATCCACCTCTGCCCGGCCGGGCGTACCCGGCCGGGCAGAGCCTTACGTCACACCGCGAGCAGATCGTCCAGCGAACCCTTGCCCGCCAACTCGGCGGTGGCGGCCGGGCCCTCCTTCGCCGCGGCATACCGGCCCGAGGTCAACGCCCACTCGTAGTTGCCGTTGATCCAGTGCTGGATGGCCTCCACCCCCATCCACACCTGGACCCGCTGATCGGTGTCCAGACCGAGCTCCTCGCACATCTTCGGCACGTGTGCCTCAAGTTCGAGGTACTCCTCGAGGCAGTCGGTGGTCATCCGGTACGCCTCAGCGGCGGCGTCCTCCCAGCTGCAGTTGCGCTCCCGATGGAGCACGGCTATCAGGTTGTGGCCGTCCCCACGGCGCTTCTCGCGCTCGAAGGAGTGGATGTCGTTCATGAACCCGATGGTGTCCGCGGCCAGATCCCGCATCCTGACCATCAGTTCGTGCGCCTGCACCTGTGGCGGAACCTCGAAGCCGCGGCTGCGCTCGCCCGCGTCGATGCTGTGGTGGATGCCCACCGTCCGGCGGCGGAACTCCGCGTACTCCTCCAGGCCAAGTGCTCCTGCAAGACCACGGGCCGCCAGGTCCACCTCCTCGGTGTGCGCCACGAGGAACCGCCCCCAGGAGGCGGCAAATCGCGTCCGCCACGTCAGGGACATGCCATTCGAGAGATGGGCCCAGACCTCGGCCCAGGCCACGGTGATCGGGCATACCACGCGAGGAGCGGTCCCGGCGGGGCGCAGCGGAGTGGCGATCAACTCCCGTGCGACCTCGGCGATTCGGTCCGCGCGATCGGGACTACCGGAGTCGAACTGATCATCGAAAAGGAACGCCAGAGAGAACCAGTTCATCAGCACGACCATGTCGTCGGCCGAGGCGTAGGGGTAGGTCCGCGCCGCTGCCTGGGGCAGATCCCAGGACTGATACTCCTCGAACCCGGCCTGGCTGCGCACCAGACCCATCTCCCACACCCAGCGCAAGTGACGCTCCCGGGCGTACTGGAGATGCTCGCTCACGGGAGTCTTGAAGGGGAGGTCGAATGTGACGTCCTGCGGCATTGCCGTCCTCTCTTGAGACGATTCACAGGCCCCCGCCCCTGCGAAAGGGCGATCTGAATTGACGCCCACTGACTCGAACTGCACCTTTTGAGCCGGAAGTTGACGACTCAAGTACGCTTCGAGACTGCCCAGAGCCTAAACGATCTATGCCGTGATCTCTGCAACGCGTGATGCAGGTGTGACTTCGCGCGGGAAGCGACTCAGCACCCCGCCGCAGCTGAAGTACGTCCCCTGCTTCGAGGCCTCGCACAGTGTCCCGGCGAAGTGCTCCCACGGCACGCTGACGGCCCGACCGACTTCGATCGCCTGGACAGGGATGGTGAGGCGACGCTCCGGAGCGCTCGGGATGCTCTCACCTTGCGGTCGAGGCGGGCAGTTGGTCGACACTGCCCGCCTCTTGCCCTCGGCGCTACGTGCCGCGGCGCCCCGGCTCTCTCGTGCGTGTGTCTCCGGTGGGGCTGGATCACGATCCGTAGCCAGGTGGGAGAGCCGAACCGAAGAACTCGTGCCCCAACTCGCCCATCGCCTATTGCCTTTGCCGGGACTTCAAAGGCTGCAACAGACGGGCTTCTTCGGCGCTTGCCTGCGACGTCGATGTTGCTTGCGGGTAGTACGCCATTGTCAGGGTGTCTGGCTTGACGGTGACGACGGCCTGAGTGCGAGGGGGGCGGGACGCGAGCGTGAAGCGAGGCCAGGCCTGGAGGATGCTCGCCAGGATGATCTGCAGTTCGGCCCAGGCGAAGTTTTCGCCGATGCACTTGCGGCGTCCGTCGCCGAAGGCGAGGAACGAACCACGGGCGGCGGGTGTGCGCTCGGCTGTCCAGCGGTCCGGGTCGAACGTGTCGGGGTCAGGAAAGTAGAGGGCGTCGTGCTGGTGGAGGTAAGGGCTCCACACGACGTCTGCCCCTTCGGGAATGAGATGACCGCCGAGGTCGATGTCACGAGCTGCGGTTCGGGTCACCATCCAGGCCGGCCCGTACTTGCGGATGGCTTCCTGCAGCACCTGGCGGGCGTAGTGGAGTTGAGCGACGTCGTCGTAGCGGAGAGGGCGGTCACCACAGACGGCGGTGAGTTCCTCGCGCAGGCGCCTCTGGACCTCGTCGTGCTGAGTGATCTCATACAGCGTCCAGGCCAAGGTTGTGCCGGTGGTCTCGATCGCCCCCGTCAGCAAGGTGATGGCCTCGTCCTGCAGTTGCTGCCCCGTGAGGGGCTCCTCGGCGGTCAGAAGGGTTTTGAAGAGTCCGTCCTGGCCCTTGGTCCGGGCTTCGGCATGCGGGCACCGTTCTGCATCGGCTGAGACCGCGTCGGCTGAGGGCGCCGGGCCCGGAGACCGCTCGGCGTGGTGATCGATCGCCTGGTCGATGAGAGCGCGTAGCCGGGCCACACGGTCCGCGTGCGCACGGTTGGCCGGCAGCGGGAGGCGAGCGATCCACGGCGGAAGGATCGTCTGGCGGATCGCCCCCTTCATGATCTCGGGCATGAGGGTGACGAACTCGCCCTCCAGATGTTCGGGGAGGTCCGCCCCGAACAGGGCGACCAGGAACGCGGAGAGGGCGACCTCGTTCATGTCCGCGTATACGTCGCGCGGCACAGCCGCAGGCCAAGCACTGACCACGTCCTGCACCTGGTCGATCATGGCGGCGGCGCGATCGGCGATGTGGGCCTTGTTGAACATGGGTTGTATCAGGCGGCGGTTGCGTAGATGCGTATCGCCGTCGGCGACTGTAGCGAGCCCGTCACCGAAGAACATGCGCAGCGCGTCAATGATCTTGCCGCCCTTCACGAAATGCGCGGAGTCGGTCACCAGGACCTTGCGGGTCAGGGCGGGGTCAGTGACGACAAAGGCGGGTGTGGGACCGATACGTATGCGGACGACGCTGCCGTGCTCGCGCAGTGAGGTCATGAACGGCAGCGGTCGGCGGGCGAGCTGGAGAGCATGCCCGATCAGCGGGAGGGAGCCGGGTGCGGTTGGCGTGGGGGATGTCGACGAGGCAGCGACGCTCGTGGGGGTCGTCGACGAGGCGGGGGCGCTCATGGGGCGGATCACTCCTTGTGGGGGGCATCGGCAACGGCCGGACCATTCCCACGTCGCGATCATGGAATGCCGCCCGATGGAGACCTTTGCGTTACATGCACGGGTCACTCACGGGGGACTGACGGATCTCGTCTCCGGGCGGGCAGGGCCCTGTGCTCTCCACTGCCGATCGCGTGACGTGGGTAGTCGGCACCGCGTGGAAGGAGCGAGGCCTGTCGCTGGGCGCCTCGAACCGCTGTGGCCCGCTGCACAGCAGGGGAGCGGTCACGGGCTCGGCCGACGTAGGGAACGCCGTCGTCAGCGTCAGCGACGGCCCCACAACGCATGAGTACCCGCCCGCGCAAGCTCGGCCAACCCTTCAGCTGCTGGTCGATCCGCAAACTCGCCGTGTCAGTGAGCGGGGGATCAGCGCTGGGCGTGCGGTTGCCCCGGTGTGGTGGTGGCGGGACTGTGGGACATATGGCGAGTCGGTATCACGGCGATGCGTTGCTGGTTGCTGGGCATCTGCAGATCCCTGTTCAGGCCGAGCTGATGGCCGGGCCCGAGGCTTGGCGCGGCAGTCTGCGCGGTGTCCCTACGAACCGGATTTTTGACCTGCTCGACAGTGACGAGCTCCGGCTGTGCATGCCGAACGGCCAAGAACGTCGAGTCCGCCAGGAGACGGCCAGTCACGCTCACGAGAGTGAGTTCACGATCGTGCCGATCTCGGGCGAGGGCTGCGCGCCGTTCTAAAGGCTGTCCCGTAATCCCTGGTGGATCGGCGCGCCGCGTCGGATGCGGTGCATCGCAAGGCGGAGGAGCGTCCTCATACTGGGCGTATTCGGGCGTTCCGACAACGGGGTACCCCCGTGCCGTTGAGGCTACGGGGGAGAGGTGCCGTAGCTGTCGTCGCGCGCCCGCCAGGGATTACGGGACAGCCCTTAGGCGCCCTTAGGCGTTCTCTGGACCCGTTCCCCTTGCTGGTGTCCTGTGCGACTGAATCCTGAGCGTTCGCCATCCTCGGATCATGGCTTTGACACGGCCGTGGCCGTTCAGCGTCACTGCCATGGCCGAGCGTGTCGAGGCGATTCTCAAGCCGGCCCGGTATGTGTCCCAGGCACTCGAGGGCCGCGGAACGGGAGCGTCCGGCTGAGGACGAGGTTGGTGGTCGTGCTCCCGAACTGGGCCAGTTCGTCGACGATCTCCTCCAGGTGGGCCATCGAGGTGGTCGCCACTTTGAGGACGTAGCAGTCGTCCCCGGTGGTGCGCAGGCACTCCAGGATCTCCGTGCGCTCCTCAAGCAGGCGGCGCAACGGCTCGTGGCGGGTCCCCGGCCCCGGGTATTTCAGCCGAACCACCGAAAGCACCCCGTACCCGATCCGCTCCAGGTCCACCTCCGCCCGGTATCCCGTGATCACCTCGGCCGCCTCCAGCCGCCGCACCCGCTCCTTCGTCGCCGACGCGCTCAGGTTCACCCGCCGTGCCAGCTCCGTGAACGCGATCCGGCCCTCCCGTTGGACTTCGGCGAGGATGGCCCAGTCCGTCGCGTCAAGACTCTCGGTCATCCGCCCAGAATACCGGCGGATCCACGGTCGATCTGCCTCTGGACAGGCGGGAAGGCCTTCTGGCATCCGATACACACTGGCTAGGCTCGGCGGCGTGAAGATCGGAGTCAACGTCCTCAATTTCGGCCCCGGCAGCGACCCGGGAGTCCTTCGGAGCTGGGCCCAGACCGTGGAGGGCCTGGGCTTCGACCTGCTGATGGTCTCGGACCACGTCGCCATCACGCCCGACGTCGCCGAGCGCTATCCGGCACCCTTCTACGAGCCGTTCACCACCTTGTCCTGGCTGGCCGGCCTCACAACCCGGGTCCGGCTCGGCACGACCGTCCTCATCGCTCCTTACCGGCACCCGCTGCTCACCGCCCGGATGGCGGCCAACCTGCAGGAGCTGAGCGGCGGCCGACTGGTTCTCGGCGTGGGAGTGGGCTGGGCACGGCAGGAGTTCGCCGCCCTCGGGGTCCCGTTCGAGCGGCGTGGACGACTGACCGACGAGCACCTGCGGGACATGCGGGCAGCATGGGCGGACACCGCCTCCTACGGCGACCGGAGGATCCCTGTGTGGGTCGGCGGCAACAGCGACGCGGGGCTGCGCCGGGCCGTGCGGCTCGGGGACGCATGGCATCCGCTGCGCTGCACCATGCCGTGGCTGCGCGAAGCCGCGGTCAGACTGAAGACGTTCGCGGACGAGCAACGTCTCGCCGTGCCCGCCCTGGCCCCCCGGATCGCGCTCAGACTCACCGAGGCACCGGTCGGCGGACCGAGCCGACTCGCCGGTGAGGGCACCATCGATCAGATCATGGATGACCTCGACCAGCTGCGGCTGCTGGACGCCGAGGCCGTCGTCCTCGACCCGTACGACGGCGACCCCCGCGAGACCTGCCACCCACAGGCGGTTTGGCAAGCACTCGACACAGTGGCCGCACACCTGTACCCACACCGCACCGGAACGGAGCCGTCATGACCACACCGGACGACCACGCCCTCCTCAGGCGGGCCATCGCGCTCGCGGCCCAGGCACGCGCGGCGGGCAACCCACCGTTCGGCTCGCTGCTGTCGGCACCGGACGGAACGGTTCTGGCGGAGGAGCACAACACGACCCTCACCGACCAGGACATCACCGCGCACCCGGAACTGAAGCTGGCGAGGTGGGCCGCAAGAGAGCTGGACACGGCCACGGCGGCGGAAACCACGATGTACACCAGCTGCCAGCCGTGCGAGATGTGCGAGGCGGTCATCCAACGGGCGGGGCTGCGGCGGGTGGTGTTCGCCCTGTCCAACGAACAGCTCCTGGACATCAGGCCGGGCAGCAGCCGGCCGCCCGTGCCGCGAAACGGCCCCGCGCTGCTCGACGAGGTGCGGGCCGTGGTCGAGGGGTACTACCGATGACCGTCCGGCATCGCGGCCGTCTCCCGGCTCCTCCTCCTGGTCGAGCTGATTGCCGGCTCCCGCAGGAGGAGGTTCGGGTGCCCGGCCGGGTCATGCCCGTGCTCGACGATCTCGGTGTCCCCGCCGTCCTGGACGTGTCGCGCAGCGTGGAGTGGGGCGCGGATGTGGCGGCTGGCCCCGGGTTCGAGGCGTTTGTTCGTCTCGGCCGTGATCCGGGGTCGGACCTCGTGCGCGAAATCGGTCACCGGCAGCAGGTGACAGCATGACGTCGGGCGACCTGCGACGCCTGGTGGTGCTGCGGCATGCCAAATCGGCCTGGCCCGACGGCGTGCCCGACCACGAGCGGCCTCTCGCCCCGCGCGGCCGTCGTGATGCTCCGGCGGCCGGCCGCTGGCTGCGTGAGGCCGGCTGCGTTCCAGACTTCGTCGTGTGCTCCACCGCCGGCCGTACCCGTCAGACGTGGGATCTCGTCTCGAACGAGGTCGACGCCACCACGCCGGTGACCCACGACGCACGCCTCTACCGGGCGAGCGCCGGGGAGTTGCTCGGTGTCGTACGGGACATCCCGGCGCGTGTACGGACGCTGATGCTGGTCGGACACAACCCCGGCGTGCAGGACCTGGTCCTGATGCTCGCCGGTGAGGCGGACGGCTGCACCCTGGAGCAGACGCGTGCGAAGTTCCCGACGTCCGCGATCGCCGTGCTGTGCCTGCCCGGCCCATGGTCGGACCTGGAGCCGGGGGCTGCCCGGCTGACCGAGATGGTCGTGCCCCGCGGCGCGAAGCCATGACGGGGTGGCGGCGGCCCAGCGGTGCGTATGAGGCTCGCCTTGACCCTCTGAACGGGCCGCTGGTCACTCGAATGGCGGCGAGCGGACGGCGACTGGCATGGCCCGGACGCCGCGAGGAAGCGGCCGGTGCGCGCCGACGCTGTTATCCGTCACGGGCGACCTGGCCTGGATCATGGTCGTTGCTCTCTGGTGGGGGCCGGTTCCGCCGTGTAACGTCGTTGTCAGATGTCGTGGTTCGCAGTTCCTGCCCGCGCCCTGGCGTGGGCGTTTTGCTGTGCAGTGCGGGACCAGGACGATCACCTCCGGGTTCGCGCGGTGCGGATCCGATATCGACTGAGAGGCACGAGCATGGCCAGCGGAACCGTCAAGTGGTTCAACTCCGAAAAGGGTTTCGGCTTCATCTCCCAGGACGGCGGCGGACCGGACGTCTTCGCGCACTACTCCAACATCAACGCAAACGGCTTCCGTGAGCTCCAGGAAGGCCAGGCCGTGACCTTCGACGTCACCCAGGGCCAGAAGGGCCCGCAGGCCGAGAACATCACGGTCGCCTGACCGGCGACTGGGCATCACACGGCTCCCGGAGCGCAGGCTCCGGGAGCCGTCTGCATCCCGTCGGGAGGCGTGGCGGGGTGCCCCGGTCGCCTGCACGCCCGCCGCAGCCGAACAGGGCTGCTGTGCGTTCTTCGACTTCACCCTGCATCTGACCCCCGAGGCCCTCCAGCTGAACGTGTGCGCGCCCGAGAGCGCCGCCGAGATGCTGGCCGGCCTGTTCGGAGTACCCGCATGACTGCCCGCGGTCTGCGTGGCCGGGATCTGATCAGCCGGTCGTGGCGGCGAAGGGGCCGCCATCGCCGAACGCGAGCCGCGCGAAGTTCTCGCCGATGCGTCGGTGTCCTGGGGCGTCAGGATGGACCTCGTCGGGCAGTGGCAGTTCGGCGTAGTCCTTCTCGCCGTAGAGATCACGGCCGTCGAGGTAGTGCAGGTTCGGGTCGTCGGCCGACCGCCGTTCGACGATCCGGGCGAGTTCGTCGCGGATGACGGTGAGTGTCAGGCGTCCGGCGGCGCGTTCGGCGGGATCGCCCGTGGCCTTGAACCGCAGGGTCCCGCCGTCGAAGTCGGGCGCGAGGGGGCCGGGGGTGTCCTCCTGGACCGGGCACAGGATGGGGGACACGACCAGCAGCGGCGTGGTCGGATGTCCCTCGCGGATGGTGTCGAGGAAGCCGTGGACTGCGGGGGTGAAGGCGCGCAGGCGCATCGCGTCGGTGTTGACGAGATTGATGCCGATCTTGAGGCTGATCAGGTCCGCGGGGGTGTCCCGCATCGCACGGGCGGTGAACGGGTCGAGCAGCGCGCTGCCGCCGAACCCCAGGTTGACCAGCTCCACTGAGCCCTGGGCCGAGGCCAGGGCCGGCCAGATGGCGGTCGGGTGGGCGGCGTTCGAGCCGTGGCTGATGGAACTGCCGTGGTGCAACCACACCCTGCGCCCGTTGTCCGGTGCCGGCTCGAGCGGCGCATCGGTGCGCAGGGCGATCAGCTCGGTGATCTCCGTGTGCGGAAGCCAGATCTCGACGTCCTTGTCACGCGCCGGCAGATCGGTGAACCGGGCGGTGCCGGCAGGCCCCTGACGCAGTTCGGCGGACTGGGTGACCATGTCGGTGATCGTGTGGACGTTCCCGCCGGTCACGGTGGCCTGGGCGGCGAGTCGGCCGTCGACCAGCAGGTCGTATACGCCGTCCGCCGGGGCCGGGAAACCTCGGTAGACCCGCTTGGTGGGCAGCGTGTCGAGTTCGATGGTGGTGGCCCGGGTGCGGAATGCCAGCCGCACGCCGGAGGGCTGGGCCTCGGCCAGGGCCAGTTGGTTGTCAGGGATCTGTCGGCGAGCCCGAGCGGGCAGGCGATGCGGCAGCAGGCCGTGCGCGGTCCGTTCCACGTCAAGGAAACCGCGCAGCATGTCCGCGGTGACAGGTGTGGTGATCCAGTCGTGCTCAGTGTTCATTGCCCCAGCCTGTTGATCAAGATTTTTCGGATTGTTGAGATGCGCCGGTGCGCGGTGCGGCAGGCCCCGTCCGGCGGTGCGGTCTCTTGCTGGTCAGGGTGTGGTCCAGTTGCGCAGCAGGGCGTCCAGGTGGTCCAGGATCCAGGTCCAGGTCTCCTGCGAGTCGACGGCGGTGTGGCTGAAGCCTCCGGCCATCTCCAGGCTGACGTAGCCGTGGAAGACGCTGCCCAGCATCCGGACCGCGTGCGTCTGGTCCGGCTCCGTGAGGTCGTAGCCGCGCAGGATCGCCCGCGTCATCTGTGCGTGCCGAACGCCGGCGCTGGCGGCCGCCGTCTCGGGGTCGAGCCTTAGACGGGCGGCGGCGTAGCGGCCGGGGTGTTCCCGGGCGTAGTCGCGGTAGGCATCCGCGAAGGCGGTCAGGGCGTCCTTGCCGGCCCGCCCGGCCAGGGCGGCGGCGACTCGGTCGGCGAGTTCCTCCAGCGCGAACAGGGCGATCCTGGTCTTGAGGTCCTCGGAGTTCTTCAGGTGCGAGTACAGACTCGCGACCTTGACGTCGAACCGCCGGGCGAGTGCCGAGACGGTCACCTGGTCGAAGCCGACCTCGTCGGCCAGTTCCGCCCCCGCCCGGGTCAGACGCTCCGTGGTCAACCCTGCTCGAACCATAACCTTCCTCCCATTCGGCGACAACCATTATGTATTTGCCTAACACCTTTAGGCAAATTAGCATGCCGCGCATGAATCCGCTGACTGAGCAAGAGATCCGTGCCGCGTTCGTGAACTGCACCAAGGGCGAGGCGAAGCGCCCGTCCGTCCCCCGCGACCTGGCCGTGCGGCCCTGGGGCGACCTGGACTTTTTCGGCTGGCGGGATCCCCAGGCCCCCGACCGTGCCTATCTCGCCGCCGAGCCGGACTGCCGACCGGTGGCGCTCGCCCTGCGCTGCCCCAGTGCCGTCTCGTGGCAGATGCGGCGCAGCATGTGCTCGATGTGCGTGACCACCCACACCGGGGGCGTCTCGCTGATGGTTGCCGCGAAGGCGGGCAGGGCCGGCCGGCAGGGCAATTCCGTGGGCGCCTACATATGCAGCGATCTCGCCTGCTCGCTCTACGTGCGGGGCAAGAAGGACGCGGGCGTCGGTGCGCGGCTCCATGAGTCGCTCACCCTGGAGGAGAAGATTCAGCGGACCGTCGTGAACCTCGCCAGGTTCATCGCCAAGGTCACCGCATGAACCATCCCGACACGCCCGTCACGCCAGGCCCGTGCACCACGACCCCTTGCGCTGCAGACGCGACCACGCGGTGACACCGCTCGCCGGTGCGTTTCGGTTCGATGGCCGTGCCGGCCGTCATGGCCGACGGGCGGCGCACGAACGGGTGGCGAAGGGTGGGGTGGGCTCGGCCCGGCGGCAATTGTGAGGCGGGGGCAGGTCGCCTTGCGGCATCGCATGGCGTCATGTGGCGTCGGATGGCGCCATCCGGTGCCATCCAGTGCCGTCGAGCGCCATTCCGTGCTCCCAAAAGTGCGTGAACGCGCATGGCGCCACAATCGCCCAGGTAGGCGCCATGATGTTTTCGCAGGTCAGAGCTATCACGTCAGTCGCCGACCCGGCGATGTCGCCTCATGGCTTGTGCGTGGAGCCATAATGGTGCCATGATGGCGTCATGGACCTCACTCCGTATGTCGACAACCTCCGCCGTGAACTCGCGGTGGCCGCCGAAGCCGGCGGCGACGAAGCCCGCGAGCTGGCGGAGAGGCTCACTGCTCCCCTGGAGTCGGCGACCCGGCTGACCATGCTCAATGTGCTCTCCGCCGCGATGGACGAGATCACCCGCGAACTCGCCCCCGGCTCGGTCGACGTACGGCTGCGCGGGCTCGACCCCGACTTCGTGGTGACACTGCCGCCCACCGACGGCGGCGCCCCGGCGGAGCCGGCCGTGCCCGTCGAACCGCTCAAGACCCCGGCCCCGGCCGACGGCGACGAGGGTGGCACCGCTCGCGTCAATCTGCGTCTGCCGGTCCACCTCAAGGTCCGTGCCGAGGAGGCCGCGAGCCGCGAGGGCCTGTCGGTCAACGCGTGGCTGGTGCGCATCGTTTCGGCCGCGGTCGACGGCGGCGCCCGGCCACGTACGACGGAGAAGACCCAGACCGTCGGACAGAGCTTCACGGGCTGGGTGCGCTAGCCGCGCCTGCGCCTGCACCGCTTCACCCATACCACGTCCCACCAGCGGGGACGTCCCAAAGGCCCAAGAGGACGGGACAGCCATGCCTTCTTTCGACACTCCCGAACCGATCTCGGTCACCGCGCACGTGGAGGCCGGTTCCATCCAGTTCACCGCGGGCGACCGCCTCGACACCGTCGTCGAGGTGCGGCCCCGCGACCCCAAGCGGGACCAGGACGTGCGGGCGGCCGACCAGACCGAGGTCACGTGCGCGGGCGGTGTGCTGACCATCAGGACGCCCAAGTCCAATCTGTTCGGCCGCACCGGCACCGTCGACGTGACGGTCGAACTGCCCACGGGCTCGCGCATCGACATGACCGGCGCCTGGGTCCAGGTGCTCGGAGAGGGCCGGCTCGGCGAGGTCCGCGTGAAGACCTCGTCCGGCGACGTCCGCCTCGACACGACCGGCCCGCTGCAGCTGGCCGCGTCGCACGGCTCGATCACCGTGGACCGGGTCGAGGGCATGGCCGAGATCAGCACCAGTTCCGGCAGCCTGCGCATCGGCGTCGTCGACGGCCCCGCGGTCCTGAAGAACTCGCACGGCACCACGACCGTGGGCGCCGCAACCGGGGAGCTGCGGGTGAGCGGCGCCAACGGCGACATCGAGATCCGGAGCGCCGAGGACTCGGTCACCGCCACCACCGCCCACGGCACCCTGCGCGTGGGCGACGTGGCCCGCGGCACCGTCCAGTTGGAGACCTCCTACGGCGCCATCGAGGTCGGTGTCCGCGAGGGCACGGCCGCCTGGCTCGACGTCAGGTCGGGCTCCGGCCAGGTGCGCAACACGCTCACCGCGTCCGAGGCCCCGGAGAAAACCGAGGACACCGTCAAGGTCCGTGCCCGCACCCGGCACGGCAACATCGACGTCCGCCGCGCCAAGGCCTGAGCTCCTCCGTACTCAGCATCACCTTCAAGTCACCAATTTCCCTTGCTAGCTCAGCCTTCGAACGGGAGGGTTCCATGCCTTCTTCTGTCATGCCCACGTCCAGGCCGGATCACGGTGACCCGTCGCCGGTCGCCGTGTCCGCCGTCGGTCTGCGTAAGTCGTACGGCGACAAGACCGTGCTCGACGGCATCGATCTGCGTATCCCGGCCGGGTCCGTGTTCGCGCTGCTCGGGCCCAACGGCGCCGGCAAGACCACCGTCGTGAAGATCCTCTCGACTCTGATCAGCGCAGACGCCGGCTCCGGCGAGATCCACGTCGGCGGCCACGACCTCGCCGCCGACCCGCAGGCGGTCCGCGCCGCGATCGGCGTCACCGGACAGTTCTCCGCTGTCGACGGGCTGATCACCGGCGAGGAGAACATGCTCCTGATGGCGGACCTGCACCACCTGTCCAAGAGCGAGGGGCGGCGCGTCGCCGCCGAACTCCTCGAGCGCTTCGACCTGGTGGAGGCGGCGAAGAAGCCCGCCTCCACCTACTCCGGCGGCATGAAGCGCCGCCTGGACATCGCGATGACGCTGGTCGGCAACCCGCGGATCATTTTCCTCGACGAGCCGACCACCGGCCTCGACCCGCGCAGCCGCCACAACATGTGGGGGATCATCCGTGAGCTGGTCTCCGACGGCGTCACGGTCTTCCTCACCACCCAGTACCTGGAGGAGGCCGACGAGCTCGCCGATCGCATCGCGGTCCTCAACAACGGCAGGATCGCCGCCGAGGGGAGCGCCGAGGAGCTGAAGCGGATCGTCCCCGGCGGGCACGTGCGACTCCGGTTCACCGACCCGACCGCGTACCAGTCCGCCGCCGCCGCGCTGCGCGAGGCCACCGGGGACGACGAGGCGCTCGCGCTGCAGATCCCCAGCGGCGGCAGCCAGCGCGAACTGCGCTCCATCCTCGACTGGCTGGACGCGGCCGGTATCGAGGCGGACGAGCTGACCGTGCACACCCCCGACCTCGACGACGTGTTCTTCGCCCTGACCGGCGGCACCGACCCACAGCCCGGCCAGTCCAGCCTGCCCAGCCAGCCCAAGGAGGCTGTCCGATGAGCTCCCTGTCCCTCACCGTGCGCGACTCGTCCACGATGCTGCGCCGCAATCTGCTGCACGCGCGGCGCTACCCGTCTCTCACCCTGAACCTGCTGCTGACGCCGATCGTCCTGCTGCTGCTGTTCGTCTACGTCTTCGGCGATGTGATGAGCGCAGGCATCGGTGGTGGCGGCGCCGACCGCTCGGAGTACATCGCCTACCTCGTGCCGGGCATCCTGCTGATGACCATTGGCGGCACCCTGGTCGGGACCGCGGTGTCCGTCTCCAACGACATGACCGAGGGCATCATCGCCCGCTTCCGCACCATGGCGATCCACCGCGGTTCCGTCCTCATCGGCCATGTCATCGGCAGCGTGCTGCAGGCGGTCATCAGCGTGGTTCTTGTCGGTGCCGTCGGTGTGGCCATCGGCTTCAGGTCCACGGATGCCACGCCCCTGGAGTGGCTCGCGGCGTTCGGCCTGCTCGCGCTGTTCGCCCTGGCGTTCACTTGGATCGCGGTCGGGATGGGCATGGTCAGCCCGAGCGCCGAGGCGGCCAGCAACAACGCGCTGCCGCTGGTCTTCCTGCCGCTCATCTCCAGCGCCTTCGTCCCGGTCGACGCGATGCCGGGGTGGTTCCAGCCGATCGCCGAGTACCAGCCGTTCACCCCGGCCATCGAGACCCTGCGCGGGCTGCTGCTCGGCACCGAGATCGGCAACAACGGGTGGATCACCATCGTCTGGTGCCTGGGGCTGGCCGTCCTCGGCTACTTCTGGTGCAAGTCGCTGTTCAACCGCGACCCGAAGTAGCGGGAGAAGGGCCGGTCAGCAGCTTGCCGGCTGCGGCCCGCAGTTCGTCCCACTCCAAGGGCGGCGTACTCCGACACCGCGTCGGCGTACGCCGCCCCGTCCGCGTCATCGACCGTCTGCCGGGCCCGCGCCGCCACGGTGCTGTCATCGCCCAGCGCCTGATGCGCGAGTTCTGAGGGGGCGCCCGAGGTGATCACGATTCCCCAGGCCGCCGTTGGTTCGTTCAAGATCCAGCGGAGTTCCCGTTGCCGAGGGACCAAGCCTCGATGTCGCGGTAGTGGATCGGTCCGCGGCTACGGCCGACGTTGCTGCCGACCAGGTGCAGACGTTCGGCAGGCCATCGCCGTCCGGTGAATCCGGCGAACCCTTCGGCGATTTCTCCTGCCGAGGATCGATCTCCTCGGCGGGCGCGGGCCAACGTCAGATGGGGGCGCAGAGGCCGATCCTCGACGGCGACCCCGCAGTCCTTGATGGCGGTACGCACATCGGCGGCGAGCATGTGCAGCTCATCGAGGTCCCCGTCGATTCCGCTCCACAGCACCCGGTCGTCGAAGGTTCCGCTGCCGCGTAGTGCCAAACAGAGTGGTTGGTGGTCCGCTGCGAGGTCGGCGAGAGGCGGCCGCAGGAGCGGGACCGTCTCGGCCGGTAGCTCCCCGAGGAACGCCAGGGTGATGTGCCAGTCTTCAATGCGGTTCCACCGCATGTGCGGGTGTGTGTCATAGGCGGGGCGCAGCTCCCGGGCCAGTTCTTCTTTCGCGTGGTCGGGCGGGGCGAGGGCGATGAACACGCGAACGGTCGCGCGCTGAGTCTGATCGTTCACACCGGACTTCGTACCGCACCCGGTAGCGGAATGCGATGGCGGGTACCGCAGGAGAGGCGCTCGCGATGCCGGGGAAGCCACTTCTGGCGGGTGGCGACAGGGCCGCGCCGCCGGAACCACAGACCAAGGAAGGGGGACGTGGCAGCTGGGAGGTGCCCCCGCGCGCACGCTCGCTGCGTCAGCCGACAGCTCACGTAGGACCTCGCGCGTCGGACGCGGGCGCTGCTACCCGTCTGACCCACACCGTCGCGTCGCGACCGACCTGACTTGAGAGTTGGGGCTTCGCCCGCATCAGACACGGGGCAGGGTCAGGAACTACCGACGCCGCGGAGAGCGACGCCCGGGCCACCTGCGCGCTCGGGTTGACCACCAGCCGAACCCCAACGATTGCCAACGCGTGAAATCTCCGGCTGTGGCGTTGCCGTCGAGGCGCCGGGCATGAAAGATCAAGAAGCCGCTGAGCTGGGTTTCCTGCTGGCCTTTCGCCCTGCGGTCTACGACGTGCGGCCGATCAAGAACCTGACGGAGCAGTGAATGACCTCGACCAGTTCGAACTTTCCCGGGCGTCCGACTCGCCGGACAGTGCTCGCTGCCGGAGCCGCGGTTGCCGGTATCGCAGCCTTCGGTACTGCCCCGGCTCGTGCCGACGCCGCTCACCGTGCGCGCGGCGCCTCGCGTGACGGGAGCGGCGTCGGCGCGTCGCTCTACTCGATCGTCGAGGGCTACAGCCGGTGGCCGATCCACCGGACCGGGACTCGGGAGGAGTCGGCTGCCCTCACGTGGCTCGAGCGCGAGTTGCGGGATCGGGGTGCGGTCACCGGCCTGTGGGGCTACAACTATCCGCACTACCAGTGGAAGGCCGAGGTCCGGGTCGGGAAGGTTCGCGTGCCGACCGTTCCGCTGTACTACGAAGGCGTCGGCCGGGTGAATGGCCGCGCGGAGTTCGTGCGGCCTGTGACGACCAGCAAGGACGGAAGCGACCCGGCGGTGCTCGCAGCGGTGGCCGAGGCCGCCCGGTCCGGAGCCGCGGTGGCGTTGCTGCCCACGACCAGTACGACCGCCGGTGGCTACCCGTCGTACGACGGGCTGGTCGGCTACAACAGCGACCCCGATGTCGAGAAGACCGGCGTCCCGACGCTGCTCGTCCCTGGACGTGTCGCGGACCGAATCCAGGAGTACGGCGCCGACGTCGACTTCACGGCGCGGACCATTCCCGCACGTTCGTTCTGCCTGACGGGTTGGTTCGGCACCCGGAAGCCGATATCCGACCCCATCGTCGTCACCACCCCCCTGAGCGGATGGTTCACCTGCGCAGCCGAGCGCGGGACCGGCATCGCGCTGGCGTTGGCACTGGCCGCCGAGCTTTCACGCGAACACCCGGTGTTCTTCCTCGGCAACACGGGCCACGAGCTGAACAACTACGGTGTCCGGGCCTATCTGGCCGACGAGTTCGATCTCGAGCCACGCGCGGTGTTCCACCTGGGTTCCGCGCTCGCCGCAGCCGCCGTCGGGCCCGACGGGCGCTTTGCATTGGTGCCCCGGGGCGCGGCAAGCAATCCGGGTTTCGACGCGGTTCCCGGGCTCGCCGCCGACCTCGCCGCCGCGAGGTTCAACCAGGCGGCCAAGTTCCCCGGTGAAGGCGCGGTGTGGAACACGGTCCTGGGGCCGTCGGCCCCGCTGCTGTCCCTGGCAGGGAACTTCCGCGAGTTCCACACCCCTGACGACCTGCCCCGGGTGACGACCTCTCCCGAGATGCTGGAGCAGGCCTACAACGCGGTGCGGGCCGCAGCGCGCGACCTGATCTCCGCCACCTGACTTCTCCCTGGGTGCCCCGGCCTGCAGCCTGACTTCAGACCCCCACCGAGATCGCTTCTCGGTGGGGCGTGCAGGGCGCCGACTTCTCGCAACACCGGAGCTCTGCCGGTTAGGAAGTGGGGGGCGGCCGGCCCGTGATGTCGACGTTTTCCTCCGCCGGGCGGGAGCCGACACAAGGCTGGTCGCGCCGCGCGGGAGCAGCGCCTCGGGTAGATCGTCCGTCGCGTCCGGCGTCCGCGACCGCTTCGGTCGCGGCCTGGACCTACTGGGCCAGGACAATCAAGACATGCGCCGATTCGTCTGGACAGGCCGACTCGGGGCGCCTACAGTCACCGCATTCGAACGGCTGAGACCGGTCGAGACCATTCGTGAGACTTCTGCCCGGTGACGGAGTCGGCGTGGGGTGCGTGTCCCCGCTCCACGCCAGCACTGGACGGTTCCAGGTGACGACCACGGGTCGGTGAATTCCGGACACCGACGACCCCATGTGGTCCGCCCCGCCGGGCAGCGAAAGGGCCCCGCCGTGTCGTCGGCGACCTACCGCACCCTGCTGCGCACTCCCGGCGCCGCAGCCTTCTTTCTGACGGCCGCCGTCGGCCGCGTCGGCATCGCGATGACCAGCCTCGGAATCGTCTGGCTGGTGCACGGTCAGACCGACTCCTATGCCGATGCCGGTCTGGTGACCGGCGGCTTCGCCGTCGCCGAGGCTCTGGCCGGGCCCCAACTCGCCCGGTTGATCGATCGCTTCGGCCAGACCCGGGTACTGCCACCCGCGCTACTCGCCCACGCCGCCTCGGTGGCCACACTGCTGACGCTGGTCGCGGACGGAAGCCCGAGCTGGCTGATGACAGCGGGCGGGGTGCTGGTCGGCGCGACCATCCCGCAGCTCAGCGCACTGTCCGCGGCCCGCTGGTCGGCGCTGCTGCGCGGCGACCGGGCGGCGGGGCTGCCCACAGCGTTCGCGCTGGAGTCGCTCAGCAACGCGCTGGGCTACCTGGCCGGCCCGGCCCTGGTCAGTACTATCGGAGCGGGCGGGTATCCGGCGCTCGGCACGGTACTTGCCGCCGTGCTGGTAGTGGTTGGCGGACTGGCCTTCGCCGCGCAGCATCGCACCGCACCACCGGTGTCCCCCTTCGCCGAACGCACTCGAGCACGCGGCTCACTGCTGCGGCCCGGATTTGCGGTGCTGGTCGGCCATAACCTCGCTATCGGCGTGTACTTCGGCGCCATGCAGGTATCGGTGACAGCCTTCGCGGTGGAACACGGCGCGCCCGACGCAGCCGCTCCGCTCTTCGCTGTGTCCAGCAGCAGCGGCCTGCTCGCCGGCTGGCTGTACGGGCTACGCCGGTGGCGCGCCGAGCCGCAGGTGCAGCTGGCGGCGGGCACGGCCGGGCTGGCTATCGGCAGCCTGTTGCTGTTCGCGGCCGGCTCACCGCTCGGGCTCGGGTTCGTGATGGTGTTGACCGGCGCGGCAGTCCCTCCCATCTTGGTGCTCTTCTCGTTGCTGGCTAAATCTGCCGTCCACCGGGCCGTCCTGACCCAGGCGTTCACCTGGCTGAACTCCGCCGGCGCGGCGGGCGCGGCCGGTGCGGCGGCAGCCTCCGGCTGGGCAGTTGACACATTCGGTGCGCCTGGCGGCTTCGTTGCCGCCACAACGGCCGCCGCCACGATGGCAGTACTGGCCGCAGCCGGTATCCGCGCACGGTACGGGCTGAAGCAGCAACTCGCCCGCCAAGAGCCGACCAGCCCGCAAGGGCAGCCGCGTGATGAGAACACCATGCCCGGGTCACGGCCGCCCACCTGATTGCCCCGACGAAGGCGACGACGCATGACCACCTGGGCCTCCAGCACCTCCTGGGCCCCGCGGTGGGTGGCAGACCATCCGGCACCCGCCTGGTGTGGAAGGCTCGCACGGCAGACGGCGTGATTCCAAAGCCGCCCACCTTGCGCGCACGCGACAGATCATGCACGTTCGCGGCGGCCGAAAATCGATTGGTCGCCCCGCATGGTGTGCCTTCCGTACGGAAGACATCCATTTCCGTGTCGGGAGTGATCGGTCGATCGGATGGTCTGTCTACGCGTTGCATAACTCGCTCTATTTGGAGCGCACTTGAGGAATTCTGACGTTGCTCCGGACGAAGGCCGGCTCCGCATCCGAGGCAACGGGCAAGGAGCGGAGTAACGATTCTCTGCCGCACCGAAATTGCAAGTGCATCTCTCTGCACTCCTCGACCTTGCAGATTCGTTCGAGATTAGCGAACGAGAGCGAGACGGAAATCAGCAATTCTCATGATCCCGTCATGAGGGGGTTGTGCCCAGGCTGGCACAGATGGGTCAATAGACACAGCTGAGCTGCACGGTAGGCCCACTCCCACGACTGGGCCGGCGACGGCGCGGCACGTTCGAACGGCCAGGCTCCGCCGACGGCGGTGTCATTCCCCCTCCCCAACCTACTCCTTGGTGCCCCGCGTCCAGGGGCAAGCATGTGAATCCGGTCGACAGCCGTCGACCCCACGGAATACGAGCTCATGCAGGGAGCACCCGGTTTCCCCTGTGTACCGCCAATTTCAATGCGGTGCACGCGTTGCTGACGAGCAACGACACATGGCTCGCCGGGCAGAGCAACACCTCGTCCAAACCATTGGTTTGCCCTCTAGGAGGTCACCATGCCCATTTCTCCGAACCAGGGATCCACGGGCGGCGGCACAACCGTCACCATCACCGGGGTCAACCTTGCTGGTGCTTCTTCCGTGAGGTTCGGAAGCAAGCCGGCCACAATCACCGCCAACACCCCGACTTCCGTGACCGTGACCTCCCCCTCGGGCAGCGGTACGGTCCCCGTCACGGTGACCACGGCCGCAGGCGCGAGCAACCCGCTCAACTTCTATTACATCGGCGCGCCGTTCAAGGCCTCGCTGAGTGCTGCTTCGGGGCCCTCGGCCGGCGGTAACACCGTCACCATCAGCGGCACCGGTCTCGCAACCGCATCGTCCGTCGCCTTCGGGGGCAACAACGCAACCCCGACCGTCACCTCCGACAGCCTGCTGAGCGTCACCGTTCCTGCCGGCAGCAGCGGCTCGGTCGGCGTGAGCGTCACCACCACGGGCGGTGCGAACAACGGGTTCTCCTACACCTACGTAGATCCACCCACGATCACCTCGCTGGCACCGACGTCAGGTTCGACCTCCGGAGGCACCGCGGTCACGATCACCGGAACCGACCTGTCCACCACCGAGTCGGTCACCTTCGACGGCGTGACCGCGCCGTTCGGGGTGATCAACAGCACCACGGTGTCAGCGGTCACACCGCCCGGCAGCGCGGGCGCGGTCGATGTCGTCGTCAGCACAACCGGCGGAAGCGCCACCGCAGCCGCCGGTTTCACCTACGTGGCGGGCGCCGGAATCTGACCGACGCTCTCTTCCCGGCACACGCCGGACGAGCAGGCGGCCCGGGCACCCGGAAGGCGCCCGGGCCGCCACCGTTCCACCAATGGCCGTATCCGTTCACCGTTGCGAAGAGGCACCATGACGACACCTGGTCTGACGAGCCTGTCTCCCAATCAAGGACCGACCGCGGGCGGCACCACGGTGACACTCACCGGGACCGACCTCGGCGACGTGACAGCTGTCCGCTTCGGCACCACAGCAACCGCGTTCACGATCGTGTCCGCCACGCAGATCACCGCCACCGCCCCTCCCGGATCCGAGGGAACCGTCCAGGTCACCGCCATCAGCCCAGGCGGCATCAGCGGAGGGCTGTCCTACTTCTACATCGCACTGCCGACCCTGACGGGCGTGTCTCCCGGTCAAGGACCCATGGCGGGCGGCACCACGGTGACACTCACCGGAACCAACTTCAGCCAAGCGACAACCGTCCGCTTCGGAACTGCAACGGCTTCGTTCTCGGCCCCGTCCGCCACGCAGATCAGCTCCACCGCCCCCTCGGCCCCTGCCGGAACCCCGGGACCGGCCCAGGTCACCGTCACCGGCCCCGGCGGAACCAGCGAAGGGCTGCCCTACTACTACGTCGCGCTGCCGACCCTGACAGCCGTGTCTCCCGGTCAAGGACCCACCACGGGCGGCACCACGGTGACACTCACCGGAACCAACCTGCTCAACGCCACCACCGTCCGTTTCGGTGCCACACCAGCTGCGTTCTCGGTCGTGTCTGCCACACAGATCAGTGCCACCGCCCCTCCCGGATCCACGGGGCTCAGCCAGATCACGGTCATCACCCCAGGCGGCACCGGGGGAGGGGTGGCCTTCCAATACGTCGCGCTACCCACCCTGACGGGGCTGTCTCCCAACCAAGGACCCACCACGGGCGGCACCACGGTGACACTCACCGGAACCAACCTCGGCGACGTGACAGCTGTCCGCTTCGGCACCACAGCAACCGCGTTCACGATCGTGTCCGCCACGCAGATCACCGCCACCGCCCCCACCGGATCGGCTGGAGCCGTCCAGGTCACCGTCACCAGCCCAGGCGGCACCAGCGCGGGACTGACCTACACCCGGACCGCGCTCCCCGGCATCTGAGCGGCCGCAGGCGCCTGCTGAGTCCCGGGTCAAGACCCCGACGGGACGGTTGAAGGACGGCGTCAGAGCAGCGGTGGCCGCGTGGCCTCCCGGCTGCGTCCCCTCCCATACGGGCACACCGCGCTCCAGGAGCAGACGACGGACGAGGCTCTCGTGCTGGTGAGTGGACATCGCGCTCAGCAGCCCGAGAGCCTCGTCGGTCAGGCACTACCGACCACCACCTGCTCGCTGGCGAACGTGAGGAAGCTCGGCCGGTACGAGCGGCATCACCTTACGGTGCGCAAGCCGCGTGGACGGTCACGAAGAGACTTGGGTGCCGGCCTCGGGCATACCGATGTGGTCGAACACCAGAACTTCGGGGACGGCGCGGTTCCGGATTACGTATGCGGCGACACGGATTCTGGGTCGGGTCATCCCGGCATTGTCAGTCATCTGTGCCTTTCATGCTAGCCGGGGCCGTATCGGCTCCAGGTTCCGCCTGCTTCGGTGACCAGCCGTGCGGCTGTCTTGTCGTGGTAACCGAGCGCCTTCGCGATGACGGGGGCCGTGGCTTGGAGGACAAGTTGGCGGATCGCGGAGGTCCTGCCGCGCTGCGGCGGGACGCCGATCTTCCGCAAGTGGACTTGGAGGCTGACCGGGTTCATCGGCTGTCCGGGCTGACGGCCGGGGAAGAGCCACCGTGGGTTCCTGCTGCTGGCACAGGGCAGGTATTGGCGGGACTGCATGTGGGCCCTCAACAGGTCGGCGACCGGCTCCGGCAGTGGGGGCGGCGGGTCTCCCAACTGGACGGTGACGGTGACCTCGTCGATGGTGAGGCGGACGTTGCGGCTGACCGGTTGCGTATAGAGGAGAACGAGCGCAGTGGCGACCCGGGCCCGCAGGGCCAAGGAGTTGTCATTGAGGACCTGGCGGAGCATCGCGTGCCGGCGGTGCTGGTGCAGCGGTTCCGATTCCTGAGTGATGGCCGCGGGCGGCAGCGTGAGGCGGGGCGTCCGGCCGGTCTTCATGCACCACCGCAGGAATGACTGGGCCGGAGGGCGGGTGGCCAGATGCTCGGTGTGCCAGGCATCGATATCGGCCTGCCGGCACTGCCCGATGGCACGTCCTCGTCTGGCGAGCGATGCGAGGAAGGCGCCAGCCTGGGTGGCTTCCTGCTTGGTGTGGTTGGTCTGGGAGCGTCCCAGCGGTCCCTTCTCCGCCTTGGTCCGCAACTACGACGCCTCGGAGTCCTGTGTCCAGGCCAGACAGTCGTGACTGGGTGTGCCGGGCTCGGCGGTCAGCGTGATGAGCTGCTGGTCGGGGTCGGCGGTGCTGGTGAGGAAGGACCAGTCGAGGGTGAGCTCGCCGGCGATCGGATGGTTCAAGGTCTTCTCACCCGGGCCCGGGACGGCGACGTCAATGCTGGCTGGTCGAAAGGCTCGCCACCATCAACGACCGGTCAGGTGAGTGCAGAGTCGGTGAGCTCCGGACGGAGGGGCGGCCGATGTGGCAGTGCGCTCGGGGTGGCGGTGCGCAGCCCGTCGAGGGCCAGTTCGAGGTAGCGGCGCCAGGCTTGCGGCTGCGTAGCGAGCAAGGGCGCTGCTGTCTGGTGGATGCCGCCGAGCAGCAACACGATGTCCGTTCCGGTGATGTCGCCGCGGATGGCGCCTTGGTCGCGTGCGCGAGCGGTGAGTGCCTCCACGGCGACGCAGAGTTCTGCGATTGCATCCCGCACCTCGGAGTGCTGCAGTGACGGGCGCCCGATCACTTCGCAGAAGGCGCGGTCGGCGGCCAGTGCCTCGACGCCGTTGGTCATGAACTCCCGTAGCGCCGCGGGCGCGTCGTCGGCGTCGAGAAGTCGGCCCGCCGAGCCGGCGAGCCGGTCCAGCAGCCGGAGCATGATCGCTGCCAATAGGTCTTCCTTGGTGGGGAAGTGCCGGAACACGGTGCCCTTTGCGAGGCCTGCGCGCTGGGCGATCTCGCCCATCGACGCTTCCAGGCCGTGTTCGGCGAAGGCTGCGGCCGCGGCGTCCAGCAGGAGGCGTCGATTGCGCACCATGTCCGCCCGCTGGCCGGGAGTGGTTGTCGCATCAGTCATCGGTGCCTCCCTCCGCTGTGTACCGTATCACAACATGACCGATGGGTCAGATTAGCTGTTACGCTCAAGGTGACCCAGCGGTCATCTTTTCTTTCATCGGCGCCTGCTGCCTGGCAAACCTGGCGGCCCGGGCTCCGAACCACCAACTCCCCGGGAGGGAAAACGTGAGCACCACCCTGGAAGGAAAAGTCGTCCTCGTCACCGGCGCGTCCTCGGGCATCGGTCGGGCCACCGCACTCGCCCTGTCGAAGTCGGGAGCCCGGGTCGCAGTCGGAGCTCGGCGGGCCGATCGACTGAAGGCCCTGACAGAGGACGCCTCCGGCGAGATGCTCCTGCTCGAGCTGGATGTCACCGACCGCCGGTCGGTGAATGATGCGATCGCGGCAACCGTTGAGCACTTCGGAGCCCTCGACGTCCTCGTGAACAATGCGGGCGTCATGCTCAGCAGTCCGATCCTCGGCGCGGACACCTCCGAGTGGACTCGTATGGTCGAGACCAACCTGCTCGGATCGATGTACATGGTCCACGCGGCTCTGCCTCACCTGCTTGAGGCCAAGGGCTCGGTGGTGCAGGTCTCCTCGACCTCGGGACGGGCGGCATCAGCCACGAGCGGCGTGTACGCGGCTACGAAGTTCGGCATCAACGCCTTCTCCGAAGCGCTGCGGCAGGAGGTCACCGCGCAGGGCGTGCGCGTCGTCGTCATCGAGCCTGGATTCGTCGCCACCGAGCTCACCAGCCACATCACGGACCCGGCCATCCAGGCCGCGGCCAAGAGCATGGCCGAGTCGATGCGAACCCTCCAGCCCGAGGACATCGCCGCCGCAGTCGTCTACGCGGTCACCCAGCCCGAACATGTCGCCGTCAACGAGATCCTGATCCGACCGACTGACCAGACCCGATGAACCCGGGGCGATCCCGCAGCCGGACCGTTTCGTGGCAGGGCTGCGGGCCGCTCCGCCGGTGACCTCGGATGCCCCCGTCCGGCCTTGGAGGCCGCGCGCCGTTCCCGTTCGCGATTGCCGCACCCCCTGACCACCCGTCGGGCACAGGCCGGTTGCGTGCTGGTCGGGACCTCGACAAACCGGGCTGCGTCGATCGGGTGTGTGGTCATGCGATGTGCGTCTGAATTGGGCGGTGTTGTGGCTGTTACCGATGGGTGTGCTGCCGGACGGGTGGCTCACGGGGCGGTGTGGCAAGGCGTGTGGGGGAGATGAAAGTGGCTTGCTGTCGGCTGTGGGGCGGGTGCGTGCATCCGGCAGCCGGTGTCAGGGGCACGCCCGGGCGCGGTGCCTGATCCATGCAACCGCGCGTTACGGAAATGTCCGCATTAAGTAACACGAACTGGTGTCGCTGTCGGCGGTGGGGGAGTTGTCGCAGGGTGTGGGTTCTCGGCCTGAGGGGCCGGGACCCGCACCGCGCAGCATGGCCCTTGACCGGGTCCTGGGCGCCTTCACCTGAGGGGACGTCAATGTCTGCTTCTCGTACCGTCCGCCGTATTGCCGCTACCGCTCTGGCGGCCGGTTCCGTCGTCGCCGTGGTGGCGATGCCTGCTTCCGCCGACAGCGACAACGGTCACGGGCACGGCCGCCACCAGTCGTACTCCACCGTTGTCCTCGGCGACATCCAGTACGACAGTCCCGGCCGTGACGACTGGTCGAACCAGTCCCTGAACAGGGAGTGGGTCGAGGTCACCAACACCGGCCGCCGCGCGGTCAATCTCCGCGGATGGTCGCTCACGGACCGGAGCGGCAACCTGTACCGGTTCGACGACCTGCGCCTGGCAGGCCGGGCCACGGTCCGTGTCCACACCGGGCGCGGCAATGACACCCGCCGGGACGTCTACCAGGACAGCCGGGACTACATCTGGAGCAACTACGCCGACAAGGCCACCCTGCGCGACGACCACGGCCGCACCGTGGACACCCACTCCTGGGGCTACCGCCGCTGACCCGACCCCACCACTGATGCTTCTGGCCCGGCGTGCCACCGCTCACACAGGGCGGTGGCACGCTGTATGTCGCGGCGCCCCTGCTGGGGGTGGCCTCCGGCTGACACTGCGTGTGGTGCGGGTGCCGGCATCAGCATGGGACACGGCTGCCTTCTCGTCCCCGGCGCCCTGGCGGTGAGCCGGGATGCGCGCCGTTCGTACGGACTGCTGACCGATGGCCTGAACAACCCCGAGGACCTCGACCTCTCCGACCGCGCCACCGCTCCGGCCGGCACGGCGTCACCCCGGCGAACATGCGCACCCGGCCATGCTGGTGAGGAACGCGATCGGCTCGCAGGGCGAGGGGGCTGCTGTTGAACAACCGGTCGCCCTGTGCGCCATCGCAGCCACCTGTGGCGGGAGGGGGTCGTCCTGGGCGTCTACGTCGTCTCCGTCCTTGGTGGGTCAGTCGGGCAGGGGTACACGGATGACTGGGTCGAAGGGGCGCTTGTTGAATCCGGAGCGCACATTGCGACAGTTGGGCGCCTTGCACATGAAGAACCCCTCGACATTCTTCCGGCTTGTGCGCTCCTTGAGCCAGGACTTCTCCAGGGATGTGAGGGGACGATGTGGTTCGTCGGAGTCGCAGGTGTAGCAAAACTTCGTGATGCTTGGCACGACACCTCCTGAGACGGGCGGGCTGGCCAGTGAGGAGCATATGGGGGCATGTTGGGCGACGGACAGCGTACAACCGGCCGTCTCCGCCGAGCAGGGGTCTGGCGGTATCGCGTCGTCGTGGAAGGCGCCTCCGTCACGCCGGAGTCGTTTCGCGCCGGTACGCGGACGGGCGTGACCCGTTGGCCCCGGTTGCGACACATACCTGGCCCGACACCTACTCATGCGGATCTGAGTAGTTGCCCTCAGGCGCGAGGTGGTTGTGGTCCTTTACTGTCCGGATCATGAGTTCGGTTCGGGATCTCACCAGTGCTTTCGCTTCAGCCTGCCGGCCGCAGGTGGCTGCCGCGCGTAGGAGGACTGGTGCGTGCTCGCTGCTCCTGGGCGCCGCTGCCGTGGCCATGTTCGGCTGCCCCTGGCTGCCGTCCGTTTTCCCGAACTGGATCCGGTACTTCCCCGTCTACCTGATCGTGCCCGTGGGTATCTGCGCGGTCGTCTCCGGCGTCGGCGCCCTGCGCGACATGAGGGGGCAGGAGGTGGCTGACCGCCGCCGCGCGCGGGCCGGGATCCTTCTCGGTTTGGTCGCTATCACCGTGCCGGTCGCTGTCGGCGTCTGGGCCTGCTGGGTGCTCAGCAACAGCTACGGATGACCAAGCGGAACAACGCTTCTCCCCGAAGTCCTGGTCCGAGTAGCCAGGCTCGGGGCGGGCTGCTCGCTGCGATGGCTGTGCATCGTCCGGTCTCGCTGGTCGCCCGCGGTCCTGGACTCGTGGGACCCGGACCGGTTCGTGGCGCCACGTACGTCCGACGTGTGTGTCGAGCTCGTTTACGACCACGCACGATGCGCTCATCCGGGCCGTTTTGGTCAATGCAGCCAATGCGCTGCGGCTCCAGGCAGGGCTGTCCGAGGGCGCACCGTTGGTTGTGTGTCGGCGATCTGAACGTGGTTCAGGTGGTGCTGTCCGGGGTTGTTTCGGGTTTCGTGTGGAGGATTTCGCGGGCTTGTTCTGCGGCGCGGGCGATGCTTTCGGAGACGAAGTCGAGGAAGCGGGCGATGTTCTCGAGGCGGGTGGCGGCGGGGGTGCCGGGGCCGAGGATGGCGACGCCCTGCCGTGAGGTTTCGACGAGTTGGGCGGTGGACCGGGCGCTGGCCATCATGGACTGGTACCAGACGTCGTCGTCGACGACGTAGCGGTCGCGGCGGCGTTCGTCGCGTTCCCGGCGGACGAGGCCCTGGCTCTCGAGGAAGGCGATCGCTTTGGAGACCGACGCCGGGCTGACCTGGAGGCGCTGGACGAGTTCGGCTGCGGTGAGGCTGCCGGTGTCGGTGAGGGTGAGGCAGGCCATCACCCGGGACATCATCGTGGGCGCGCCCGTAGCCATGATGACGTTGGTGAACACCTCTTCGTACTCGCGCACCGCTTCGGCGTCGCGTCCGTGGGGCTGCGGGGGTGCTTCCGCTTCCCGGGGCGCGGCCCGCCTGCGTCGGTGGGCGCGGCGTTCGGTGGCGCGGTGGGCCAGTTCGGCGCGGTAGGTGGTGGGGCCGCCGTTGCGCATCACCTCCCGCGTGATTGTCGAGGTCGGGCGGTCCAGGCGTCTGGCGATCTCCGCGTAGGCGAGGCCGTCGGCCAGTCCCAGCGCGATCTGCTGGCGTTCGGGCTGGGTGAGTCTGCCTCCCGGCATCACGGTCTCCTTCGTCGGGCTGCGATGTCTCCACTATAGCGTTCACCTTCAATTCATTGCAATGAGTCGTCGAATGTCGTTGCGTTAATCGGATGATTGTTGCAACGACTCTCGTCTTTCACCTGCACTGTTGGTGATTGTGCGCAACGAGCGGATTGGGGAATGCTAAAACGCAACGTAGCTTTTCCGTCATCGGAAACACAGAAGCGAAGGAGAGCACGATGTAGAAGCCGGACACCCCCGCCCCCGTCTCGGCCGTCCAGGACATCCCCGCGGGACGTATCCGGTAAAGGCCGGTGACGCCCTTCTCGAGCCCGGGGGCGACGTGATCCACTACCAGTGCGCCAACAACCTTCCGGACGCGCAGTCGCGGCCGGTGGTGACCATGTTCGCGCCGCCGGGTGCCCCGGTTCTGACCGTGGTCAGCAGCCCCTGTCGGGTGTCCGAACGTCCTGCCGGCGCTGAGACACGGTCCGATTCGGTGCACAGCTCACCCCGGTGTAACTGCGCCGCGCGGCGGGTCGTTGGTGGTGTACCGCGTGGTGCACAACCGTCCCCGCGGACACGCGATGACGGACCTGAGCGCAGCTCGCTGCATGCATGACTTCAGGCCCGGAAAGGCTTGCAGGGACGCCGTGTTGCTCCACACCGAAGTGGGTGCGGAGTAGTGCCCCCCATTCACCATTTTGGGCCGTTCGATATCCGCCTCCCGGTCGTACGCGTCCGGCCGGACCGTATACGTCCGGCCGGACCGTACGCCGTCGCTCAGCCGAACTGGCCAACCTGATAGCTGCCGGCCGGCTGCTGGTTGATGATGTTGATGCGGTTGTAGCTGTTGATGATGGCGATGAGAGACATCAGCGCGACGAGCTGGTCCTCATCGAAGTGCTTGGCGGCGTTCGCCCAGGCCTCGTCGGTCACCCCACCGGCCGCGTCAGCGATCCGGGTGCCCTGCTCGGTCAGTTCCAGCGCGGCGCGCTCGGCCTCGGTGAAGACCGTTGCCTCACGCCAGGCGGCGATCAGGTTGAGCCGCACCGAGGTCTCCCCGGCGTGCGTTGCCTCCTTGGTGTGCATGTCGGTGCAGAAGCCGCAGCCGTTGACCTGGCTGGCCCGGATCTCCACCAGATGCTGAACGGTGTCCGGCAGCGCCGAGTCCGCCAGCACTTTGCTGGCCGAGACGAGGTGCTTCAACACCTTGGCCGCGAGGGGACTGGCGTAGTAGTTGAGACGCGATTCCATGGGATCTCCTAACCCAGTTGCAGATACACAACGGTGACCGGGCAGCCCGGCAAAGTGTGACGCCAAGGGCTGTGTGATGTGGGTCTCCGTGGCCATGCCATCGCCGTACCTCCAAGTGAGGTCCCCTGCTGTGCGGCAGATGCTGATGGCCCGGTCGGTACGTGTTGAAGGTCGGCAGTGGACTCGGCGTCCCGCGACGAATCGACCACGCATTGGGACGCGCGGCAAAGATGCTCGGCTGCATGCCGTACGAGGACGGCCGGGACGACAACGCCCCGGCGGGGCCTCACCCGACCCCGACCTCTGCTACAGGCGCACCCTCACACGCACGGGCCTTCGGCATGCCGGGGGCCAGGTCCTCCTCGGCCCAGACGACCTTGCCGCCCGATACCGAGCGGGCGCCCCATCTGCGGGACAGCTGACCGACCAGGAAGAGGCCGCGGCCGTTCTCGTCGGTGGTGCGTGCGCGACGCAGCTGCGGGGAGCCGACGTCGGTGTCGAACACTTCGCAGGTCAGGACTTGATGCTGGATCAGACGCAGACCGATCAGGCCGGAGCCGTGGCGGACAGCGTTGGTGACCAGTTCGCTGATGATCAGCTTCGTGGTGTCCTCGAGACCGTCCAGGCCCCAGTCGGCCAGCTGACAGGATGCCAGGTATCGGGCGTCGCGGACTGCGGTCTCGTCACTCGGCAGCGTCCAGGAAGCGACCTTGGCCGGGCTGATCGAGCGGGTGCGGACGAGGAGCAAGGTGACGTCGTCGCACGGTGCCTGCCCCGGGATGGTCTCCGTCGCGCGGGTGCAGAGGTCCTCCAGGGACCGATCCGGTTGTGCCAGGGCGGCGCCCAGGCGATCCATTCCCACGTCGATGTCGTGCTCGCGGGACTCGATCAGGCCGTCGGTGTACAGAGCGATGAGACTTCCCTCGGGCAGTTCCACCTCCACGGCCTCGAAGGGGACCCCCAGTCCGGTGCCGAGCGGGGTTCCGGTGGGAAGATCAGGGAAGGTGATTCGGCCCTGCGGGTCGACGATCGCGGGCGGCGGGTGCCCGGCCCGCGCCATGGTGCACTTCCGGGTGACCGGGTCGTAGACGGCGTACAGACAGGTGGCGCCGACCACCGTGCGGGTCTGGTCCGGGGCGTCGGCGTCTTCCTCGGCCAGTCGCTGGACCGTGTCATCGAGGTGGGCCAGCAGTTCGTCAGGGGGCAGCTCCATGTCGGCGAGCGTGTGAACGGCGGTGCGGAGCCTGCCCATGGTCGCGGCGGCGTTGATGCCGTGTCCGACCACATCGCCGACGACGAGAGCCACCCGGGCGCCGGACAGCGGGATCACATCGAACCAGTCGCCTCCGACGCCGTGGTCCATGTCGGCGGGCAGGTAGCGTGAGGCAGCCTCGACGGCCGCGCCGCCCTTCAAACGGTGAGGGAGCAGGTTGCGTTGCAGCGCGAGGGCCGCGGTGTGTTCGCGCGCGTACTGGCGAGCGTTGTCAATCGACATCGCAGCGCGAGAGACGAGTTCTTCGGCGAGGAGCAGATCGAACTCCTGGAACGGCACCGGGTCCTCGGTGCGTACGAACAACGCCACGCCCAGCAGGGCGCGCCGCGCCCGGATGGGTACGATCATCAGGGAGTGCATGCTGTTCTCACGGATCTTCTGCGCTCGTGCCGGGTCCTCGTCGATCCACGTGCCCGGAGCGGTGTCCAGGACCGCCTCCAGGTGGGACTTCCCGCTGCGCAGGACGCCGGTGACGGGTGAGGTGGGCGTCACGGGGACCGACTCACCCCGCATCCACGCGGATTCCGGGACCCCTTGGTGGATCGAGGCCAGACCGGCACGTCGGAACGCGGGGAGGCGCCCGTCCATCGGGCCGATGCGGACCGGGGGCCCCTCGCCGAACGGGACCGACTGCTCCAGGTCGACGATGGCGTAGTCGGCGAGCAGGGGCACGGCCAGGTCGGCCAGTTCCTGGCTGGTCTGCATCACGTCCAGGGTGCTGCCGAGGCGCGTACTGGCCTCGCTGAGGATGGCGAGGCGCTCGAGCGCCTGCCGGCTCTCGGTGACATCGACGTTGATGGTGCACACCCCCAGTGCTTGGCCGTCGGCGTCCTGAAGGCAGAAGAACGAAGCCGCCATGGTGTGCTCCTGGCGTGGATTCGTAGACGGCCACGTCCGGTACTGGTGGACCTTGGTGGTGCCGCTGTGGAGTACCTGCCGCATCACTGCCTCGACTGCTTCGGCCTTGACATCGGGTCGCGCATCGGTGAATCGGCGTCCGAGCCGTCGGTCACTGGAAATGCCGTCGTGGCGCTCCATCGTGTCGTTCACCCAGGTGCAGCGCAGCTGCGAGTCACGAACGACGATGCCGATCGGTGCGCGGGTGAGCAGCGCCTCCCGCACCGATCCGTCCACTGCCTCCCTGGAGGGCGTGCCGATGTCGGTCACGGAGATGAGCCACCGGACTGTTCCGTCCTGCCCCCGCAACATCGAGATCCGCAGGTTGATGTTGAGCATGTGGCCGTCTCGGTGGCGCACCGCAGTCGTGCCCGACCAGCCATTTTGAGCACGGCACTGCTCGATGAACGCCGATATCGTCGGCGCTTCCTCGGAAAATGGCAGAACGAGTGCCGTCGAGCGGCCCACCGCGTCCCTGGCGGAGTACCCGACGAGCCGCTCGGCGGCCTGCGTCCATGCGACCACCGTCCCCTGCCCGTCGAACATCGCGACTGCCGACTCCGAGGTCTCATACGTGTTCAGTCGATCACTGAGTGTTACGTTGCCGTAGCTGATCATCGCAGTGTTGCCCTCAGGTAGGTGGGGAGAGGCGGCATGGAGGTGCAGGAAACCGGTGCGCGGACGACTGTGTCGACCGGGACCGACGGGGCGGAATGAAGGCATCAATCCGGCCCGATTTGTACCTTTTGAGTAATGGACCGGACAGTGCTCTGATTTGTGACAGGGCCGCAGCCGTGACTGATGTCAACTCGGTCATCAAGGCCGCCGTCGGGCTGCGAGGAACTGGACATGCCCGCCGTGCCGCTGTGGCCGGACGGCCACGGAGCATGGGTTGGTGAAGATCAGCAGAAACTGCTCAGCCCGCTGGCAAGGCGGTTCGGCTCTGCCGTCAGCTGAGCGCAGAGGCGGCCGAAAAGGGGGGTCTTGACCGGCAACTCGGCCGCAGCGCCACTGGGCCCCGGTTGCACAGGAGGGCTGGGATGGGCGTCCGCTGCAACGACTGGTGCGGCCCTCTGGTGAACCACCCCGTGGCTCGGGGCGACCGACGGCTGCCGGATCGCACTTCCAGCCGTACTCGGCGACTGCGTTCGGGTCATCGGCCAGCGCTGGTCATGGGCGATGACCTTCGAGACGTGCAGCGCAGACTCGAGCTGGGAGGCGAATCGGACGGCCTCGGCACGACCGAGCGGCGGCTTATTGCTGCCGGGCGAGCCACGGTAGGCGGTGCGTAGGTTGCGCCGGTCGGAGGTGGCGCGGGCGAAGGTGGCCTGGGCGACCGCGGTGGAGGAACTTCCTCACGCGATGTGCACCCGGCACAACCATCCTTGCCGCTCGGGGGTCACATCAAGTGGGAGTAAACCGCTCTCGGAGAAACAAGGGGGAAATATGGGAAGCATGCGTAATGTCGCGGCTGTCGGGGCGTTATCCACACTGATGGTGGGCGCCACGGCCGTGTTCGGCACGACCGCCTCTGCCGCGCCCAACGTCACACCGCAGCGCGTCTGCGGCGCCGCCTACAAGACCGTGAACTCGGTGCCTGTCGGCTCGCTGGGTACCGTCTATCTGACGTACAACTCGTCGAACGGCAAGAACTGCGTCGCGACCATCCGTGCCAACCCGGGCACGGCCAAGGACATGTCCACGTACATCTACGTCCCCGACACCGACGAGTGGGCGGGGGACTCCGGGATGTACACGTCGTACGCGGGGCCGGGCTACGTCTACGGCAAGGCGCACTGTGTGAGTTGGGGCGGCAACATCGCCAACGTGTACGTGTCGGTGGAAAACTCCAACTGCGCAGCGCTCAGGGAACACCGGGTAACCGAGATCCGCTGATCCGGCTCATCACCCGGCCGCAAGGTCCCGCGCCGCCGCTACCCGGATTCCGACCGCCGTACCGCTGACGGTTGCCGGGAAGGTGTCCATGAGCCGCAGGCGGGGCGGGATCTTGTAGTGGGCCGGCTCTCCCACGGCAGAGGGGACGATGTCGGCCAGGGGAGGGGCCACCGCACTCGGCCTTTGCCGGGCGCGGGCCCGGAGACGATGACCGAACAACCTCTCCAGGAACATCCCGTGCACCCATTCTGACCTTACGTACCAATAGCAACAGGCGGCCCGAGCAGACGGCTGACACCCGCGCCCTCACTCTGGGCACACCCGGTTCGTGACGCACCGTCCCGATACCCGGCCGCGGACAGTCCTCAAGCCCGGAAGTCCGACTTGCGCTCGGGTGAGGCGTCGGCGAGAGCCTTCGTCACGCCGTCGACGTCGGCGCGGAGCCCGTAGACCGGGCTGCCGGGCTGCTGGCGCCAGGAGTCATCGATGCCACCGGCATCGACGGTGTCGAAGCCGAGTTCGTCGATCAGGGCGCGGACCTTTGCCTTGGAGGTCTCGTCGTCCGAGGCGACGGGCAGCGCGATCCGCTCGCGGTGCCCGGCCGGCCGCGGCATGGCGAGGATGTCCTGGGCGAAGGTGCCGTTGAACGCCTTGACGACCGGATGGCCGAGGTTCTGCTCGGTCCAGCGGCTCTCGGTCAGGCCGTCGTCCTCGATCGCGGCGATCCGTCCGTCGCGCTCCTTGGGGTAGTAGTTGCCGGTGTCGATGACGGCGAATCCCTCGGCCGCGCCGTCGAAGAGGTCGGAGGGCAGGCCGGGGACCCTCCTGAGAGGGATGGTCACCACGACGATTTCCGCGCCGCGGGCGGCTTCGGCGGCAATGACCGGGGTGGCACCGGTTTCCTCGGCCAGGGCAGCCAAGGTCTCGGGGCCGCGGGAGTTGGCCACGGACACGTCGTGCCCGAGGGTGGTGAGGCGGCGGGTGAGATTGCCGCCGATATTGCCTGCTCCGATGATGCCGATCTTCATGAGCTGTCCTTCGAGAGTGGTCCGGTATCCGGTGTCGGCATCCAGCGTCGGTCAGACGGGGCTGCTGAGCGCGTCGAACTCGCCGTCGGTGAGGGTGATGAATGCGGACACCGGTGTGCGCCGAGGGCCGGCTGCGTAAGGCGTGTCCCAGAGCCTGTTCGGCCGATCATGCGATTACTTCATATTCCGTGCTCCGCGGACCGGGCCGGGGCAGGCCCTACAAGAAGCCGGACAGCGCCGCGGCCGACAAGGCGTACGGCAACAGCTCGTGCCGCCGCTACTCGCGGGACCGGGGCATCCGCCACACCATCCCGGAGAAGACCGACAGCCGGACCGCCCGGCTGCGCAAAAGGTCACGCGGTGGACGGCCGCCCGGCAGTGTGACGGCAGCGGTGTGGATGCCGGACAGTTGCTCCCCGCGCCCGCGGGCATGGTCCCAACATCATGTGGAGCCAGCCCAGTTGGGTGCCCTGCTCCCCGCACCCGCCGGGATGGTCCCCCTCGCTACGCGCGGGAAACCCCCAGAACCGCTGCTCCCAGCTCTCCTCGCGGCTGATCTCTGGTCGGTGAACGGGAAAAATGTTATGAATTTGTGGGTGTTGCATGAGGAGATACTTGCGGATCGGCTTCGTGAAGCGGGGTACGCCGCAAAAGAGGTGAAAGAGGCCGTCGGTGGAGTTGTCGCCATCGCGGGTCTGGTGACGCTTCAGGACGGCACCGAGTTATTTGCAAAGACCCTGCTCGGGCCGGATCGGGACATATTCCCGGTTGAATCCACCGGTCTGTCCGAACTCCACAATCTCGGCGGGGTGAACACACCGGATGTGTTGTGTGCCTCTCCGCGTCTGCTCGTACTCGAGAAGATGCAGCCGCGCCGGGACGACGAGCACTTCTGGGAACAACTCGCCTCCATGCTCGCCACCCTGCACATGTCCACCGTCTCCGACCGGTTCGGCTGGCACCGCGACGGCTGGCTGGGCCGACTGCGTCAGGACAACACCTGGGAGACGGACGGCCACACCTTTTTCGGGGAACGGCGCATCCTGCGCTGGCTCCCGGAACCGCTGGTCGAGGCCGCATTCAACCGCGAGGAGCGTCAAGCCCTGGAACGGCTGTGCGCGGCCCTGCCCGAGCTGGTTCCGCCCCAGCCCCCGTGCCTGACCCACGGCGATCTGTGGCAGGAGAATGTCGTCGCCACCAGCGACGGTGCCCCCGTGCTCATCGACCCCGCCGTGTCGTACAACTGGCCCGAAGCCGACCTCAGCATGCTGTGGTGCTCACCGCGAGCGGCCGCCTCGGAGCGTTTCTTCGCCGCGTATCAGGAGATCGCCCCTCTGCAGGACGGCTGGGAGGAACGGATGCCCCTCCTCCATCTCCGGGAACTCCTCAGCGTCATCGCCCATGACGACGACGACTGGGGCGCCGTCGAGGCCGTGCGGAAGATCATTGCGCCGTTCCGGCGGAGCTGCGTCTCCTGACGAGTCGTGTCGTATGCACGAAACCGGCGGCTGAGCGTGGGTCCCACCTCCTCCCCGCGGAGAGCGGACAGCTGGCCCTGCGCCCTGACTCAACCACGTACGCCACGCCGCGGATGTGCCGACTCTGCCACGCGGTTCTGCCCGGCGGTCTACGCGGGGACAAGGACGGTAAGCCATTCCGCTTCACGTGGCCGGTACCCGTAACGATTCCTCAGCCCCGACACGATTGCCGGGACGTGGCCGGCTCCGTAGACGATGGCCACCCGGATCGGCTCGTCGCCGCGCTCCGCGTGGATCTCGCCGAGCGCGTCGAGCAACCGCTGGTCGCGCCGATCGCTCATCGCGTGCTCCACAGGGTCGTCGGCCATCATCTCCGCCCGCAGCGTCGACGGCAGGTCCTCGACCACCAGGTCTTCATCGAGGAAGGCGCGCGGACCGCGCAGCGCGAACACCAGGCCCATCACGGGAGCCGCGACCATGAGCAGCAAGTACGTCCACCGCGGCAGTGTCTTCAGGTCCGCGATCGCCTCCGCCGCGGTCACATCCGGATTGATAACCTGCACGCCCTCGGGAAGCAGCAGCTCTTCGCGCTGCTCCTGCAGGCCGTTGCGCCGTCGGCGTGGGGCGAACCGGTAAGCAAGCGTGAGGGCACTCACTCCGACCGACTTCCCTCGGATTCCCTCGACGACTATGAGGTCGCATTCCCTGAGCCTGATGCGGACCTGGGAGTAGAACGTCGGTGAAGCCACATGCACCATCGGGAAGATCACGAATTCAAGTGGCGTCCCCGTCCGCCTCATGGTGATCACAGCAGATCGGACGGCATACCCGGTCACCTCGATGATCTGCATGATCCCCCCCGCGAACCTCGCCCGGTTTCCCTTCCACCCGTACCAGGACACGAGCCCGCCCAGAGCCGTGGTTCCCTCACGACGCAAGCTGCCGCCGGACTGCCCAGACACCGCCGCGACACCACCCGGCCGCTTCGGCGGCCAGGAACGTCTCCCTCGTCGTCCCGATCCGGCGGTGCGCAACGAGACTTGAGACAGGTTTTACGCGACGCACGCAACTGCGGCCCGCCCCGTGGCCGTCTGACAGTGAGTCGGGTCCGTCAGGGCTGTGGAGCGAGAGAGCGGGGCAGGTCGTGGGACGGCGCAAGGGTGGCATAGGGATCGCACTCGTCACGAGTGTGATGCTGGTGGGCGCGAGTGCCTGCGGCGGGGGCGGCAGTCATAAGGCGAGCGGGGACGACGCAAAGGCGTCGGACAAGCCGAGCGCGAGTGTCTCGCCGTCACCGACGAAGCCCGCGGGGCCGCCGATGCTGCTGGAGACGATCACGCCACAGACGGGAACCACGGTCGGTGTGGGTATGCCGATCTCGGTGATCTTCACGAACCCGGTGGCGGCCAAGGCGCGGGCCACGGTGGAGAAGCACATGAAGGTGAGCGCATCGCAGCCGGTGTCCGGGGCCTGGCACTGGTTCGGCGACAAGCGCGCCGACTGGCGACCGAAGACGTACTGGCCCTCCGGTACGACGGTGAAGATCGACGCCGACATGAAGGGCGTCAGCAACGGCAACGGACGTTACGGCGTGCACGGCTACACGCACACCTTCAAGATCGGTGACGACGTGCGCGCGGATGTCTCGGTGACCGGCCACACCATGAAGGTGACCCGGAACGGCAAGGTGGTGCGCACCCTGTCGATCAATGCGGGCAGCGCCCAGTATCCGACGTGGAACGGCACGATGGCCGTCATCGACAAGCAGGAGAAGGTCCACATGACCTCCTGCAGCGTCGGCATCAGCTGCGACAAGGGCAGCCCCAACTACTACGACCTGACGTTGCCCTGGGACGTCCACCTCACCCAGTCCGGCACATACGTGCACTACTCGACCGGCGACCCGAATCCGGGCAGCGGCAGCGCCCGCGGCTCGCACGGCTGCGTCCACCTGTCCCTGTCGGACGCCAAGTGGTTCTACGGCCAGGTGAAGCAGGGCGACCCGGTCACCATCACCGGCTCGCCCCGTGCCAAGGCGCCGGCCGACAACGGCTACGCCGACTTCAACCTGGGATGGGACCAGTGGCTTGCGGGCAGCGCCTCCGGGGAAGTGACGTCCGCGACGCTGTGACACGCTGCGGTGGCGGCGCCGGTCAGCACCCGATGATGTTGACCGCGAGGCCACCCTCGGGCCAGGCGTGCCCCCGGCCTGTGGCCCGCGCGGCCGACCAGGTGCGGGCTATCCGGGCGAGGCGCCGGGCCCGTACGGCATGGTGCCCAGGGCCGCGGCGTCCCGCGGCGGATGCTGATGCCTCCCCTGCAGGAGAGGCCCGTGAGTGATCCCAGCCCCCGAGTGACCCCGAGGCCGGCATCCGTCGCAGCAGGCGATGACGTTCCCGCTCCCGGGGTCGTCGGCATCGGACTCGCCGCGGTGCTGACGTTCGCGCTCGCCCAGGGCTCGTGGCAGTGGTTCGCCACGTTCATCGGGGTGACGCTCCTTGCAGTGATGATCGCCTTCCAGCGACGGGCGGAGTGGACGTCGGACATTCGCTCGGCGTACATGCGCGGCCTGGTCGCGTACGCCCTGGTCGTCGGCCTGTGTGTGGCGATCGCACTTGCACCCCTGCTGCAGCGCCGGGCCTGGCTGTTCCCGATGCCGGGCACGCGCAGCGAGTGCGAGCTGGCGGGCAGGTACGAGGCTCTCCAGGTGAAGGCCGCGCTGGGGAACCTGGCCGGCAGCGACGGTGCTGCCCTGGCGTTCGCGCAGGAGGTCCAGGCCCGCAAGGCCGTTGCCGAGTGCCTGGCGGGCACGACGACTCTGTGGCTGCCCCTGTACGGGCTGGGGGCGGCGGTGCTGGTGGGGGCAGCTGCGTGGCTCCGCGACAGGGCGCGGGCCCGAGGCCGGGCCGGGCACGGCTCCGCCAGCCGCTGAGCTCGGGGTGCGGGCCAGGGCGGCCGGTTCGTCCGATGCTGCACGGGGCCAGGTTGCTCACACTGCCCTTCACCGACTCAACGGCCCACGCCTCGGGGTGTGCCGGGGTCAGGGGAAGATGGTGGGAACAAGCCCCCCGTCAACACTCAGCGCCGCGCCGGTGGATGCCGACGCCTGGTCCGAAGCGACGTAGGTGATCAGGCTCGCTACCTCCTCCGGCCGGATCAGCCGGCCCAGCAGGGAGGTGGCCGCACGACCGTCGGCGACGAACCTGTGCTCCTGCTCGGCGCGGTCGAGGCCCGGATAGAGGTTGGCCCACATCTCCAGCACTCCGTCGCTGAGGGTGGGGCCCGGCAGCACGCAGTTCACCGTCACGCCGCTACCGGAGACCTCCTGCGCCATGCCGCGCGACACCGCGAGCTGCGCCGTCTTGGTCATGCCGTAGTGGACCATGTTCGTCGGAGTCTGGATCCCGGCCTCACTGCTGACGAACACGACCCGGCCCCAGCCCCGGGTGACCATGCGCGGTGTGTAGTGGCGCGCGAGACGCACTCCGGAGAGGACGTTGACCTGGTAGAAACGCAACCACTCCTCGTCCGGGATCTCGAACACCGGCTGCGCGGCGAAGGTTCCGGTGTTGTTCACGAGGATATCGACATCGGGCAGCTGCTCGATGAGGGCGGCGGCGCCTTCCGCAGTACCCACGTCGGCGGCGATCCCGCGCCCGCCCAAGCGGTTCGCGGCTTCGGACACCCGGTCGGCGTTCCGGCCGTTGACCACGATATCGGCGCCTGCCTCGGCCAGGGCCCGTGCCGTGGCCTCCCCGATCCCGGCGGTCGAACCGGTGACCAATGCCGTGCGTCCGCTCAGATCGATTTTCATTGGTGGAATACCTTCTTCCCTCTCGCAGGTGACGACTCGCTCCGGGTCCGGCTCATCGACGCGAGCGCGCTACTCGGATGATCGCCAGGGAAGGCGGGACCATCAGACCTGGCCCTCCCCAGCGCCGGCAGAGCGTTGCCCAGGCTGCACGTCCTGACAGGCCATCAAGTGCAACGAATGCCGGGGTAAGCCCGTAAGTACCAGAGCAACGACTGCGCAGCTTGCAAGTACGCGTGTCCCCACAGCAGCAGACCACGACCCGCCTGCCAACGCTGTCGGCCGGTACGCCGCCCGTGTCTCACCCGTGTGCACGCCGTCCGCTCAAGGGATGATCAGGAGCTTGTCCAGGGCCTGGCCCGGGATATGCAAGCGGCCTTCGTCCGATCACGTGCTCCGACCACGGTGCACTGAACAGAACGAAGAACCGCCACAGCGAACTACCGACTCCGGCCCGGCACGATGCGTGCCGGGCCGGAGGCAGATGGTGTCTTCCCGGCTTCGGCGTTACGTGACGCGGCCTCGCCGGACGAGCCCGGCCGCCACGTCCAGGATGAGGAATGCGATCAGCGTGATCCCCAGAACGGGCAGTGCCCAGCCGAGGGCGGCGACGGCCGGGATGCCGATGATCAGCACCGGCAGGGGCAGCTGCCGCCACGTACCCCGTGCCGGGGCCTTGCCGAGGACCGCGGTGCGGTCGTCACGCATGGGGCGGCGCTGCCACCACATGCGGTAACCCCACACGATGACGAACATCAGGCCGAGCGCGATCAGTGCCAGCAGAACCTGGTTGGCGAGGCCGAAGAGCAGGCCCATGTGGCCTTGGACGCCGAGCTTGCTGAGCTTGGCCAGGGCGGGATAGTCGGTCCACCGGCTCTCGGCGGTGACCTCGCCCTTGGCGGGGTCGACGGCGACCTGGTCGTAGTGCACCGGCCAGCGGTTGTCGGCCTGAGCCACGGTCCAGGCGCTCACCGCGTCCGCGGGCGGCGTCAGCTCCACCCGGCCGCCCAGCCCGGCGTCGCGGGCCACAGCGAGGACTGCGTCGAATTCGGCCGGGTCCGTCGACGCCGAGTCGTGGCCTGTGCCGTGTCCGGCGTGTCCCGCGTGCTCACCCTCGGTTGTTTCGGCCCCGCCGGGCAGTGTGGTGACCAGCTCGGCCGCGTGGCCCTTGGCTGCGTCCAGCAGCTGCCCGAAGTGGTCCCCGGCGTAGTGGGACCAGGTCAGGCCGGTGGCGCTGAGGAAGAACAGGCCGATGGCGAGCCACACGCCGGTCGCCGCGTGCCAGCTGCGAGTGCGCCGTACGCCCCGGGCAGAGCGATCGGGCAGCAGAACGCCGCGCGCCGACTTGGCGCGCTGTCCCCGGGCGCGTCCCAGCCACAGGACGAGCCCCCCTGCGACGATCACCCAGAGCCAGCTCGCGGCGACCTCCGAGTAGAGGCGGCCGGTCTCGCCGAGGTGCAGATTGCGGTGCAGGTCGTCCAGCCATGTGGTGAGAGGCGTCGAGCCGTACCAGGTCGTCAGTTCGCCCTGGACCTTGGCGGTGTAGGGGTCGACGAAGACGGTGCGCTGTTTGTCGCCCAGCTCCGGCAGCGACAGCACCACCCGCGTGGTGTCCTCCGGGCCCGGCGGGGTGATCACCGAAGCCAGCGTGCCTTCCGGGTGGGCGTCCCGGGCCGCCGCGATTTGTTCCGTGAGCGGGCGCGGCCCGTTGCCGACCTGCTCCACCCGGAGCTGCTCGCCGTAGACGAGCTGGTCGAGCTGAGGGGTGAAGGTGTAGGCCAGCCCGGTCAGCGCGGCCACGAGCAGGAAGGGGGCGACGAATACCCCGGCGTAGAAGTGCAGCCGGACGAGCAGGGCTCGTACGCCCCTCCACGAAGGACCTGGCTGCGAGGGGCCGGTTTCCGCGGCGGGCGACGGCTCGGTGGGGCCGACGGTTTCCGCCACGGCCATTACGGCCTCCTCGCGGTCGTCTCTCGGTGCTTGTTCCTGTGTTGAAGACATGCGTGCATCCCCAATCGGCACCCGGCGCGCAGGGGCGCGGGCGCCCACGAAATAGACGATTCGGTCCGCCTCAAAGGCGGTACGGCGTGACACGGCTGCCGCAGCCGAAGCGCCCGAAGGCGCCGGGCAGGCGGTGCGTGCGGGCACGCCGGACTGCGCCCGTCACCGCGACGGAGCGGGACGGACGGTCAGGAGCAGATCGTCGGCTTCGGTGGGCCCCGCCGCGTGACGCTGTGCCCCAGGGCCGGCTGATGGGGCAGGCGCGAGGGGATGTGGAAGGACGCGGGGCTTGCGGGGACGGGGGGTGTACTGACGGCGACGTGGACGCGCCAGGCCCGATGCAGGGGAGCGAAGACGAACAGGGCCAGGGAGCGGGCGAGTTGGAAAGCCGCGGCCTCGCCGCGCCAAAGCCACAGCCCGCTCAGCACTGCGGCGAGGGCGTGGGCGGAGGCCATGCCGGTGGACCAGCCACCCATGGCTGCGGAGGTCATGGGCATCGCATCCATGGCCTGATGACCGACAGTCATCCCGCCGGTACTGGTGGGGGCGGCGGCGAAGGCCTGGGCAAGGCTGAACCAGCCGTGCAGGGCGAACTGGGCCACTACCGTGGCGCCTGTCACCGCTGGGGCACCGCGCTCGCCGCGTCCGGCCACCCACCAGGCTCCGGCGGTCGTGGCGGCGAACGCATACCCCACTGCCCAACCCGGCACCGTTCGTGACATCAGGGCGTGGCCAAGACCCGTCGCCGCCACACACACGGCCGCGAACACCGCGGCACGCGCGAGGCGGAAGGTGGGCCCGGACGTCATGAGCAGCAATGGTGCCATTCATGACCTGGATAGGGACAGTGCGCCGAGGCGCCCCTCACCATGACCGACAAGGGCCCCGACACCGTCACCGACGTGGTCGTCACCCTCGACGGGCTCCAGCGCCTGCGCGTACCGGATGCTGTTCCCGCACCCGAGGCCACGACCCGCGCCCAACTGCGTCGGCAAGCAGGCTCCCTGGCTGCCGGAAGTCACGCACCTTCAACGTGTCCTGAGTGAGTTCATCGGCCGCTCGGGGGTCGGAGCTGAGGTGGGCCACATGGCGCCGGACGTCGCGGTGCAGGGAGCGTACGAACTGGCGGCCTCGGTGACTGTGGCTGTGGAGTGCGGGATTCGCCGGGCGCACCGGCCACGGTGGAGGTCGTCGCGCTCATGTCCGAGCTGTACGCCGAGGGACAAACCGATCCGACGGAGGGCGGCGCAGCCCCACCGAGGTGACGGCCGTGGCGGCCTGTCAGGTGCGGCTCGGTGTCGGCTCGGAGAATGGCGCTGCCGCGCGGCGGGGGAGCAGCAGCGGGGTTGCCAACAGGAGCACGCCGGCCAGGCCGATGGCTGTGCGCGGGCCGAGCAGCACGCCGAGCACGCCCCAGACGGCTGTCAGGAGCGCGGTCGTGGCCTTGGTCGTCACCGCCCAGGCGGACAGTGTGCGGGTGATCCGGTCGGTCGCGGTGCGTTCGAGGCGGTAGGTGGCGTAGACGGGGTTGAAGACCCCGCAGCAGAAGATGAGTCCGAGCTCGATGCCCATCACCAGCAGCAGCCCTCCGGTGCCCGGCCCCAGAAAGGCGAGGCCGATGGGCCAGAGCGCGCGCAGCGCCCCGGTCACGATCAGGACCCGGTGCTGCCCGAACCGGGTGACGAGAGGCCGGGCCAGCCGCGATCCGAGCAGCCCGCCGATCGAGGGCGCGGCGAAGGCGAGGCCGTACTGCCACGGTGCGAACCCGAGTTGGCCGAGCATCAGGACGGCCAGCAGTGGCTCGGCGGCCATCACCAGGCCGTTGAACAGGGCAGTGTTGAAGAACAGCGGTCGCAGTGTCGTGTCGGCGAGGAGGTACCGCCAGCCGTCGAGCAGGTCCCCGGCCCGCATGCGCGCGGCCTCCCGGCGCTCGGGTCGCTGCTCGTGCCCGCCGGTCGCCCGGATGCCCAGGGCCGAGAGCAGGTAGCTGACCGCGTCGGCGACCACCGTCGCCACCGGACCGAGGAGCCCGATCGCCGCGCCGCCCAGCGGTGGTCCGATGATCGTGGTCGTCCAGGCCGTGGACTCGAACCGCGCGTTGGCGACGAGGAGGTCCTTGGCCGGCAGCAGCGTCTTCAAGTACGCGCCGGAGGCGGCGCGGAAGGTGATGTCGGCCGCCGCGACGACGACCGAGACCAGCAGGAGCTGAAGGAACGTGAGGACACCGAGCGCGAACGCGGCGGGGATCGTCAGCAGCGCCGCGAACCGCACCAGGTCCATCGCGATCAGTACCGGCCGCTTGCGGCGGAACTCCACCCACGGGCCGAGCGGCACCGCCACGGCCGCGCCCACCGCAGCCCCCACGGAGGAGAGCGCGGCGACCTCGGCCGGTCCGGCGTGCAGCACCCGGATGGCGATCAGCGGGAACGCACCGAAGGCGAGCCACGTGCCGAGCGCGCTGGTCCCGTACGCTCCCCAGAGCCACCCGAACCGCCGCCCCAGCTGTTGTCCGAGCAGATCTCCCAGCCGGTGCCCGCTCCTCATGCCCGACGCCCCTCGCCACTCACCCTGCACAACCGATCCGCGATCGGAAGCATCAAAGCGAGCATCACAACCAGGAATCAAACAACCGCAGAGCCATCGGCCACAACCAACGGTTGTGTCCATAGGGTGTCTGCATGGATCTCGACACCGTCCGGACGTTCGTCGCCGCCGCCGACGCGGGGCAGTTCCAGGAGGCCGCCGCCGAGCTGGCAGTCACCCAGCAGGCCGTCTCCAAGCGCATCGCCGCGCTGGAGCGCACCCTCGGCGTGCGGCTGTTCACGCGCACCGCGCGCGGCGCCGAGCTGACCATCGACGGGCAGGCGTTCCTTCCCCACGCGCGCGAGCTGCTGCGCGTCGCCGAGCGCGCGGTCGCGTCCGTGCGCACCGGCCGCCGTCCGCTGCGAGTCGACGTGATCGCCTCGCGCGGCGCGGCGGCGGGGCTGCTGCGCGGCTTCCACCGCGCGCACCCCGAGATCGACCTGGACGTGGTGATGCTGTTCGACATCGAGACGGCCGTCGCCGCCATTCGGTCCGGTGCGATCGACGCGTCCTTCCGTGCCGTCGCCGTGCCCGGCCGGCCCCTTCCCGAGGACATCGAGTCCGTCCGGGTGCTCGACGAGCCGCTCCAGCTCCTCACCGGTCCCGCCCACGCGCTGACGGCCGCCCGGTCGGTGCCCCTCGCTCAGCTTGCCGGGCACCGGATCTGGATGCCCGGCATCGTCCCCGGTACCGAGTGGGCCGCCTACTACGACGACCTCGTCGCCGAGTTCGGCCTCACGATCGAGGCGACCGGCCCCAACTTCGGCTCCGACGCGCTCCTCGACACCATCGCCGACACCCCGGCCCTGGCCACCTTCATGGGCGGGCACACCCGCCTCGTCTGGCCCGCCGGCCACGGGCTGCGCCGTATCCCGGTGACCGATCCGACGCCCGTCTACCCGCACTCGCTCCTCTGGCACCGCGACAACCCCCACCCGGCGCTGGCCACCCTCCGCGCCTACCTCGCCGCCACCGCGGCCGGCCACGACGCCGCCGGGACCTGGGCGCCGAGCTGGGTGATTCCGCGCTGAACGCCGCCGCGTCTTCGAGCATCGTGGCCGGATCGACGGACGGGGACTCGGGGGCAGGCGTGGCCATTGGCACACTCCGGCTCTCCCCTTGAGTACGCCTCACCCAAACAACACCCTCGCTCTTGACCGGCAGCAGAGGTCGGTGCCTCTGTCCACTGAGCCGCCGAGCGAGCTATCCCCGCCGTCCGGGCTCGGCAATGGACTGCCGGCCCGTGATACGGCGCCCACTGGCCACCGGTCTCCCGCAGCCTGCCGAACTCGGGCAGGACAAACCCCGTCAAGTCTCTCGGGAGGACCGTTCACGCCGAGTGATGAACAGGGCGTTGATGGTGGGGACGCGTCGGAGGCAGTTGCGGCTCCTGCTTTGATCGCTGCCCAGAGTTCGGTGGTGATCGACCCCGAGGACGGGCCGGACGGCCCCTGCCCCAACTGCCGGCCTCGTTGCCTGCCCTGGCCCGCGGCGCGCTTCATCACGTCCTCGGCGACGGATCCGAGCTGGCCCAGGGCTGGGTAGACAGCACCGCCGCAACCCAATGGCGCCAAAGTGTGCAGCTGATCCTTCGTACGCTCGACCAGCGGCGATCACTCACCGTGGCAACACCACAAAAGTCGGGCCAAAACCCGAGTTTCGACAGCACTGTGCTTGCCTCGGGCCGACTGAGACACGGTGTCGTCGCTCCTCCGGATCGTTCGCCGCAGCGCGCGTCTTGCCGATCACCCCAGACCGGCACAGCCCGAAAGAGACGGCCTAGAGTGGCGAAATGCCTCTGCCTGCCGACCGCACCGCCCTGGACCTGCTCGACGCGCACCTCGAGGCGCTCTGGGACGGAACAGACCTCCCGCTCCCGCAGGGGCCGGTCTGCCTTGCAGCGGAAGGAGGGGGCGAGCTCGCCCGCTGGGCCCTCGACCAGCTCCTACGTATCCCCTGCGAACCGAAGGACACCTTCGTCCGCCAAGTCGGCGGCCTGGTGGCGGAGTTCCGCTCCCGTCGCTGTCCCTGGAACGCGGCGGCGCTGCGGCTGCTCGACGACACGTACACCTTCGTGGCTACCGGCCCCCGGCTGCACGAGCACTGGGCGCACGACGTCCACGCCGTGCTGCACCGGTCGGTCCCTGACCCCAGGGGCTGGGTCCGACTGGACTATGACCGCACCAACGCCGCCCGCCACACAGTGCCTGCGTACCCCTTCGACCCCCCGAGCGCATCAGAGTTCCCCGACCACCTGTACGCCCTGGAAGCGGAGGCGGCAGTCGCCGCGCTCGCCATCATGGCCGAGGAATGGCAGTCGGAGCCCGCCCCCGTCCGCTCCCGCCCGGACCGGGACGCCGTGCTGGCGGATGCCCGAACCCTGCTCGACCGGTACGGGCCCACCGCGCGCTACTGGACCAACGCGACAGCCGCCGCCTCTGACCCGGCCCCGGACTTCCTCGCAGCAGGCCTCCAGGGCACCAAATCCCATGGCTTCGTCACCTCCGAGTACCTCAACGGCGTTGACCTCTTCGAGGACCTGGGCCTGATCGCGGTGACCGACAACGAGGTGGGCGTCTTCTGGTCGTTCGGGGCGTACTGACAACGTTCGACTCGACCAGGCGTCAGAAACGATGTCCGGCAACTGCAGGTGCCGCATGGCACCGTCTCCACTGCCGATCTGCTCTCTCGGGCGTGGGGTGACCGACAGGGATGTGGAGGGTGTTGAGGGCCTTGAGGGAACCGGGTAGCGAGGTATCGTCCGGCAGCCTGAGCGGTTGCTGATCACGCAGGCGCTCGGCACCGATTCGCCGGGTGCTGGCTGGACTCCAGAGCGTGGTGGTGACCATCGGTGCGTGCGTCGCCCCCACCGAGATCGGGCCGTTGCCTGACCACATCCGGGTTGAACAGTTCATTTCGCAGGAGCTGATTCTGCCCGAGTGCGATCTGGTCGTCTCGCACGGCGGCTCCGGCAGCCTCATGGGAGCGTTCGCCCGCGGTTTGCCCTCGGTCCTGCTCCCCCTCGGCGCGGACCAGCCGACAACGCGCAGCGGAGGCTTCCACGCAACTCGCGCTCTGGCGCCCGACGGTGGGTATCGTCCCACAGCTCAGTGACGCTGGCGGTGATGCGGGCGATGCCCGGTTCCGTCTCCGAGGGCCGTTGGACCGGCTGTGATGGGCGGGTCGGGTTCCGGAGAGTTGTGATTGAGAGGGTCGAGGCCGGGCCTGGGGCCCCGGGCACTACGTGTTGTCCTCGGCATCCGTCGACTTCGGTAGCAGGCTGTGCATCATCGCGCAGTCGTGCTGGCCCTCCAGGCTCTTGATGGCTCGGGTGACGGCGTCGGCCAGCGCGCCGGAGGCGTCTCGGAGGAGTTGCCGTGCCTTGTCGGTGAGCGTCACCTGGATGCCCCGCCGGTCGCCGCAGGCGGTGCTGCGGGTGATCAGTCCGGCGTGCTGGAGGCAGGCGACCTGGTAGGTGAGTCGGGTCTTGGGGCGGCCGAGGCGTTCGGCGATCTGCGTCATGCGCAGGCCGGTGGCGGGCCCGTCGGCCAGGAGGCATAGCACGAGGAACTCGTCGTGGGAGACCCCGAGCGACTCCTTCACGCGGGAGCGCAGTTGCTGCTCGATCGCGCCGGCCGCGGCCAGCAGCCCCATCCAGGCCCGGAGTTCGGGCGGCAGCAAGGCGGACCCGCCGGTCGCGTCATGTCCGGGCAGGTCGGCGGGGACGGGGACAATTGCCATGATTCCAGTGTACCTGTTGTTCAAATTTGGAGTATCGGCTAGCCCCCAGTCATCCAAATTTGGACGACTGGGGGGCGTCGCGCCCCGCCTCCGGTCCGTTCACCTCAGGCATCCCATCAGGAGGACCGCATGTCCAGTGCAGTCGAAACCGGCACCTGGCAGCTCGACCCCGCCCGTTCCACTGTCGGTGTCCGACACAAGACGATGTGGGGCATGGTCACCGTGAAGGGCAACTTCACCGGTCTCGCGGGTGGGGGTGAGGTCGGCCCCGACGGTTCCGCGAGCGGTTCGATCACCTTGGACGCCACCTCCCTGGACACCAAGAACGCCAAGCGCGACACGCACCTGCGATCCGCCGACTTCTTCGACGCGGACCGGCACCCCGAGCTCACCTTCGCCGTGGGCAGCGCGACTACCGGGGACGACAAGACGGTCCAGGTCGCCGGTCAGCTGACCGCGCGGGGCATCAGCCGTCCACAGGCCTTCACCGCTCACCTCACCGAGGCGAGCGCCGACGCAGTCACGCTCACGGCGGAGTTCACCGTGGACCGGGAGCAGTTCAGCATGGGATGGAACCAGCTGGGCATGATCCGCGGCCGCACCACCGTCACCGCATCCCTCCGCTTTGTCCGCGCGACATCCTGAGAGAGTCCCGCCTGGCCGAGGCAATGCTGTCGGCGTATCAAGTCAGCCGCCAGGTTGGCGTGGCGAGGATGCGCGCGGACGCGGCCGCCCGTCGGCCATGGGTGCGATTCACCCCGGTGACGGTGCCGCTCCCGCTGCACCCCAAGCCTGCGGAGCACTCCCGCGGTCCGGCGTCGCCGGGACGTGGGCAGGACGCGCCCGCAATCGGCGAGAGCGGCGGGGGTGGCATCAAGACCTGCCGGAACCGGTACGTCAACTTTGAGCACGCGCTGGGCCGTTCGCAGAGGCCGACATCGTTCCGCACGTGGCCTACGCGCTGGTGACCGTCGCCGTCGTCAGGGGTCTGGAACCTGGCCCGCCCCATCACACCGGCGGGATCCGCACGGGAGTAGGGGAGTGCGGCGCCGCGCTCCGGCACAACCTGTGCTCATGACCGACGAGCACGCGGAAGGGGCTCGGGCAACTTCGAGCAGTCCCTGATCCGCCAGGCCTGGGCCGGCCTCGAGGTGTGCGGCTGCTTCACCGAGCCTCCTCCGAGCGTCGCCGGTTCCCTAACCGCGCCAGGCCCCAGGGGGGCGAGGGTCTTGGGGTGATCCGCTCGGGTTAAAGAGCCTGGTGGGGCCGTGTCGGCACGCGCCCCGATCACACCGGGCGCGAGGATGCGGGGCATGCCGTCAGCCTCATGCGCCACCACCGCAGTGCTGCAGGCGCTGGCGTCCGCAGGTGAGCCGTCACAGTTGCTGCCAGCTCGTGAACAGATGGCCTTCACCCTCGGCTTCCACATCATCATCGTGCCGTTCGGTGTGGCCTTCACCTTCCTGATGCTCCTCGCCAACCATCGAGGACTGCGCCGCGGCGACAAGCAGGCCATGCTCCTGGCACGCCGCTGGTCGAAGGTTGCCGCAGTGCTGTTCGCGGTGGGAGCCGTGTCCGGCACCGTACTCACCTTCGAACTGGGCATCCTGTGGCCCGGACTGATGGGGCGGTACGGCGCCGCCTTCGGGTTCCCGTTCGCCATCGAGGGAATCTTCTTCTTCCTCGAAGCGATCTTCATGTCCTTCTACATCTACGGATGGGACCGGCTGTCGCCTTGGGCACACTTCTGGACCGGTGTCCCGGTGGTGATCTCCAGCCTCGGCGGTGCCTCGGCCGTGGTGGCTGCCAACGCCTGGATGAACCAGCCCGGCGGCATCACCATGCGTGCGGGCCGCATCGTCGACGTCAGCCCGGCCAAGGTGTTCTTCAACGGCGCGTTCTGGTTCGAGACGATCCACATGCTGCTGGCGGCCTACATCGTCGCCGGCTTCGTCGTGGCCGGGGTGTACGCGGCGGGGATGCTCAAAGGAAGACAGGACGCCTACCACCGCACCGGCTTCCTCATCGGCTTCGTCGTGGCCGCCGTCACCGTACCCGTGCAGATCTTCGTCGGGGACCTGGTCGCCCGTCAGGTATTCCACTCCGAACCGGCGAAGTTCGCCGCCATCGAACTGCTTCCCGACTCCGGCGATCACGTCCCCGAAACACTCGGTGGTGTCCTGATCGACGGGAAGGTCCGCTACGGGCTGCCGATCCCGGACATGGCATCGCTGCTGGCCGGGTTCCGCCCCAGCACCCATATCGACGGGCTCGACGCAATCCCCGCACCGGTGCGCCCCAGCGACGCGGGCGTGAGCATCGTGCACTTGGCGTTCGACATCATGGTGGGCGCCTCCATGGTTCTGCTGGCCCTGTCCGTATGGTTCGCCTGGCTGTGGTGGCGCCACCGCCGCGTCCCCACCAACGTCTGGTTCCTGCGGTGCGCCGCGCTGTCGGGCGTGGTAGCGCTGGTCTCCCTGGAAAGCGGCTGGGTGGTCACCGAAGTCGGACGGCAGCCGTGGACCGTGGTCGGACTGCTGCTGACACGGGACGCCGTCACCACCCACGGCAACCTGTGGCCCTTCTTCGGCGCGACCGTGATCATCTACGCCACCGTTGGTACAGGTGCCCTGCTGGTTCTGCGTGCCTTGCGCCGGCGATGGGCGGCTCAGGGCGACGACGACGTCCAGGTCCCCTACGGACCCGAAGTCCCTGTTGTCTCCGCCGCGAGCCCGGAAAGCCGAACGCCATGACCGATGCGATCGGCGTCATCCTGTTCGTTGGAGTCATCGCCTACGCCGTCTTCGGTGGTGCCGACTTCGGCGCCGGGTTCTGGGATCTGACCGCGGGCGGAGCCGAACGGGGCAGCGCCCCCCGCTCGCTCATCGACCGGTCCATCGGCCCGGTCTGGGAAGCGAACCACACCTGGCTCATCTATTGCCTGGTAGTGCTGTGGACGGGTTTTCCGCCCGCCTTCGCCGCCATCACCACGACGTTGTACATCCCGCTCGGCCTCGCGGCACTCGGCATCGTCCTGCGCGGGTCCGGCTTCGCCTTCCGCAAAGTGACACTGCGCACCGCGCAGCAGCGTCTCACCGGGGTCATCTTCGCGGTCTCCTCGGTGCTGACGCCGTTCTGCTTCGGCGGCATCGCAGGGGCCGTCGCCTCCGGCCGCGTCCCCAGTGCCGGCGGCGGCGCCCCACTGTCCAGCTGGCTCAACCCCACCGGTGTTCTGGGAGGTGTCCTGGCGGTCGTCGTATGCGCCTACCTCGCTGCCGTTTTCCTCTCCTCGGCTGCCACGCATCCGTATCCGGATGAGGCTCTGCACCTGTACTTCCGGCGGAGGGCACTGGCGGCAGGTATCGCGGTGGGCATCGTCTGACTGGCAGGCGTCTTCGTCCTGCATGTGGACGCACCGCGTCTGTTCCACCAACTCAGTACCCGCGGACTGGCTCTGCTGGTCGTGTCCGCCGCAGCCGGACTCGCAGCCCTGGCCACGCTCAAGGCCCGTCGGGCGCGCCTGTCGCGGTCGTTGGCGTCGCTGGCCGTGGCCACGGTGATCGCCGGATGGGGCGTCGCCCAGTATCCGTACCTCCTGGGCACCCACCTGTCCTTGACCCAGGCCGCGGCTCCCGACTCGACCTTGTGGGTGCTGGTCGCTGTGGCCTGCACTGCGGCCGTGCTGATCGCTCCCTCCCTGGCCGCCCTGTACGTGCTTCACGAACGGGACCGGCTGACTTCCTCCGCCTGACCTCTACACGCGCCGTGCCCGGACACTCCAGCAGCCACGACCGCTTCGCCGAAAACTGCCGGCTCACGCGGCCATGAAGTGGTTCTGGGACGCCTACGCACCCCGCGTGGCCGACCGCAGCAGTCCGCTGGCCTCCCCGCAGCGCTGGACGGGCTGCCGGCGAACGCTTCCAGCTCAGAAGCGCGTTGATGGAGAGGCCCGTCATCGGCGAGGGCGGTGTGGCCGACGTCAGCAGCACCACGATTTCGAAGGGCATCGTGGTGCGACTGGAACCGGCCGGCACGCAGGTCTGAGGGGCTCACACAAAAATCGCCGGCTGCGTCTGTGCCGCGCCCGGAAGGTAGGACGAGCTCAGGCCGCGGTGGTGGGCTGGTCGGGTGCGGGTGTGTGCTCGGCCCAGATGGTCTTGCCGTGGTGGTTGTGGCGGGTTCCCCAGCGTTCGGCGAGTTGAGCGACGATGAACAGTCCGCGTCCGTTTTCGTCGAGGGTGCGGGCCCGGCGCAGGTGTGGTGAAGTACTGCTGCCGTCGGCGACCTCGCAGACCAGGCTCCCGGCGTGGTTGATCAGGCGCAGCTGGATGGGGGGTTGGGCGTGGCGGATGGCGTTGGTGACCAGTTCGCTGACGATGAGTTCGGTGGTTGGGGCGGCATCCGTCAGGCCCCAGGCGGTCAGTTTTTCCGCGATGTGGGTGCGGGCGTGGGAGACGGCGGCCGGGTCGGCCGGCAGGTCCCAGGTGGCGACGGAGCGGGTGTCCAGAGCGTGGGTGCGGACGGCGAGGACAGCGGCCTGGTCGTGGTGAGCGTGGAGCAGGGCGTCGAGGGCGGCTCGGCAGGTGGCGTCCAGGCAGGACTGAGGCTGGGCGAGTGCACTGAGCAGCTCCTCGCCGCCGGGTTCATGGGCGCCGTTGCCGGTGTTGGTGTACAGCAGGAGCAGGCTGCCCTCGGGCAGGTCTATCTCGGTGGCTTCGAAGGGCAGGTCTGTCTGTCCCAGGGGTGGGCCTTCGGGCAGGTCGATGACTGTGACCGTGCCGTCGGGTGCGATGAGGGCGGGTGAGGGGCTTCCGGCGCCGGCGAGTGTGCAGCGGCAGGACGCGGGATCGTAGACCGCGTACAGGCATTGGGCGCTGACGGTGCCGGTGGGCCGGGTGTCGTGACCGGGACGGTTGTCGGGGCGGAGACGGGCCAGGACATCGTCGAGGTGGGTGAGCAGTTCCTCGGGCTGCAGGTCGATGTCGGCCAGGGTGCGTACCGCGGTGCGGAGTTCGGAGGCGGTGGCGTCAGCGCCCGGCCCGGATACGGCGCCGGCGACCAGTCCGACCCGGGTGCCGGACAACGGGATGGCGTCGAGCCAATGGGCACGCGTGCCGAGCCGGCCGGACCCGGTCCGGTAGTAGCCGGCCAGCTCCACCACCGCCGGTTGCGGCAACGCTTCGGGAAGGACGCCGCGTGGTGAGGCCGGAACCGCACGCGGTGTGCCGGGGGCGCTGCCGGGCTGCGTGCCGGGCGGGCAGGGCAGGCTGGGCGGGTTTCGCGTGGCGGTGGCGGGCGTGTGCAGCAGACGCGGCCGCGCCCAGCAGATGACGAGGCCGAAGGCGAAGGACAGCGCGACCGCGGTGATGACGACCGCCCGACCGCCTTCCGATACCCCGTGGATGGCGAAGCCGTAGATGGCGACGGTGACAGCCAGCGTGGAGCCTCCGATGATCAGGGAACGCCGCAGAGGCAGAAAGGCGGCGGCCGCGACGGGGACGAGCACGGAGAACCCCGACCAGCGGACAAGACCGCCTGCGGAATCCTGGAGCTGCACGGCGCACGACGCACCGACGTAGGCGATGAGCAGCGCACACAGCCCCTCGTTCAGTCGAGTGACGGTCATCATTGTCATTCGCCTTTCCATGGATGGTGTGTCGCGCCGGGAACATCCGGCGCGTCACGGCGTGGCCTGCGCGGGGTGGGGGCGCTGGGGGGGAGTCCGGACCCTGGCCGGTGTCCGGCGCGGAGGTGCGCTGGATGGCCACCAGGGCGAGGTCGTCCTGCAGGCGTCCGCCGGTGTGGGTGTCCACGTCGTGGTTGATGTGCCGCAGCAGGCTGTGCGGGCATTCCCAAGGCCAGGTGGAGGCCCGCTCGAGGATCGGATAGAAGCCGCCGGTGATGTTGCGGGCTTCGATGACGCCGTCGGTGTAGAGCAGCAGGGTGTCTGCAGGGCTGAACTCGAAGGTGTCGACGTTGTAGGTGCCGGGAGATGTGCTCGCCAGCCCAAGGGGTGGTGCGGGATGAGGTATGGGCAGGGCGGCCACCTTGCCGCGGTGGTCCCTCAGGGGTGAGGGGTGCCCGCAGCTGATGACCTGGACGAGAGGAGCCTCGTCGGGGATTTCTACCAGGAGCGCGGTGATGAAGCGTTCGCTGCTCTCGGGGTCGCTGTCGGTGAGCTGCGCCAAGTGCCTGCGCACGCTGCTCTCCAGGGCGGCGGTCAGTTCAGGAAGGGTGGCGTGCTGGTAAGCGGCCTCGCGGAAGGCGCCGAGAAGGGCGGAGGCGTCCTCCACGGCGGGCAGGCCCTTGCCACGGACATCGCCGATGAGGAACCGGGTCGTCCGGCCGGTCCGGGCGACGGCGTACAGGTCGCCGCCCACCTGGGCGTGCGCCGCGGCCGCCCGGTACGTACAGGCGACGCGCAGCGGACCCAGCTGCCGGGGCAGGGGGCGCAGCACGACCCGCTGGGCCACCTCGGCCACCGCGCGTACCTGGGTCAGTTCCCTCAGGTCACGGTCGTGCAGCGCCCGGGCGACGACGACGAAACCCGACACCACCAGCAGGGCGCCGATGTGGATCGGCAGGAGTGGCGAATGCAGCAGGCCGTCATGGCGGTCGATGACAAACATTGCCGCGCTCGCGGCCAGGGCGGTACCCGCGATGAAACGGGAGCCGGCGAACGCCGCCGTGGAGGTGGGCGCAGCGACCAGAAGAGGGGACAGATGGATGGTCATAGGGGCGAAGGTGGCGCACAGAGTGATGGCTGTGATCAGCGCCACCGGGACCGCAGCCTGAGTGAGGATGCCGCCCGCCGGCAGGCGGCACGGGAGGTGCCACAGATGCCACCCGCGGCCGCCGTCGGTACCCACCTGAGTGGCTGGACGCCCCGGCCTGCGGGTGCCGGTGCCGACACGGGGGAGTGGGAGAGCGGATCGGGTCATGAGGAGCTGCCTCAAGGGAGAGAGGATGCAGAAGCAATCCCTTTGAGCATCCGCCCCGACGACGTCGGGCACATCGGTGCCGACCCGCACTGCGTATCCGTAGGACCCTGCACCTGCACCGCAGGTATTTCCGTCCGCGGCTGCGCCATCCCCGCGCACCTTCCTGCGGGTTTCCCGCACATGCGCCGACAGCGGCTGCCTGACCGTCACAGCGGATCTACCGTTGCAGCTATGGATGCCCCCAGCTCCCCCCCGTCCCGGCAAGGGCCCCCGGGGACCACCGTCGTACTGGCCGACGATCATCTGGTGGTCCGGGCCGGAATGCGGTTGTTGCTGGCCCAGGACCCGGCCTTCCGGATTGTCGCCGAGAGCGCCACAGTCCCTGACACCCTCGATGCCGTTCGCCGGACCCGTCCGCGGGTGCTGGTCCTGGACCTGACCATGGCCGGCCAGTCGAGTCTGCCCATGATTCCCGAGCTGCTCACCGTTTCACCCGGCACGCGGATCCTGGTCCTCACGATGCAGGAGGATCCGGCGTTCGCCCGGGAGGCGCTGCGCACCGGCGCGGCCGGTTACCTGCTCAAGGAGGCAGCCGCCGAGGAGCTGAGGGCCGCCGTACACCAGGTCGCCGGCGGTGCGACGTACGTCCAGCCGGTGCTGGGAGCCAGGCTCGCCGTCGAGGCGCCGGGCCCGGTGGACCAGGAGTCGCTGACCCCACGCGAGGCCGAGGTCCTGTCGCTGCTGGCGCTGGGCCACACCAATCAGGAGATCGCACAGCGTCTTTATGTCTCGGTCCGGACGGTGGAAACCCATCGTGCCCGGATCCGGGACAAGCTCGGCAAGGACACCCGGGCAGAGCTCATCGCCGCGGCCCGCGAGCGTGGCCTGGTGACATGAGGGGACTGCGCCGGTCCCGATGGGGCCTTGCCCTGCAGGTAGCGGGAACCTGTCTGCTCGCGGCCGCGGCGGCCCTGGAGATCACCGACCAGCCGCTGCCCTCCGAGCTGGCCCTGTCCCTGGCCGCGGCCACCCCGTATCTGGCGGCAGCGCCGCTGTACACCGCGGGACGCCGGACCTGGATGGTCGTGGCCGGCGCCATCGCGCTCATGCTCGCCGTGGCCAGCCTGGTCCGCATCACTGAGCAACCGCTGCTGAACGCCCTCCACGTGCTCCCGCTTCTCCTGGTCGCGTACACGGCCTCCACCATCCGCAGCGCAACCCACCGTGACCGGGGCCTGCAACGTGAACGTGTCCGAGCCCGCCATGACGGCGCAGAGCGCGAACGCCGCCGCTGGGCCCGTGAACTGCACGACGACACCCTCCAGGAACTCGGCGCCGTGCAGGTGGTGCTCTCCGCCGCGGCCGCCGACGGCCGCTCCGAGGCCATGCGCAGCGCCATCGAGCAGGCACGCTCGCTGGTGGGTAACCAGATCACCTCGCTGCGCCACCTGATCACGGATCTGCGTCCTTTGGTCCTGGACGAACTGGGACTGCGCGCGGCCCTGGAGGCGCTGTGCCGACGCACCTCGGAGACCTTCGGTATCCGCGTCGATCTCCGGATCGATCCGCAGGACACCGGCATCAGCGACCGGCTGACCTCAGAAGCACAGGCCCACGTGTACCGCATCGTGCAGGAGGCCCTGACCAACGCGGTGAAACACGCCCAACCCACTCGGATCACTGTCGGTATGGAGGCGGGCCGCCATGTGATGACGCTGACCGTTACCGACGACGGGCACGGAATGTCCCAGCCACCGGACTCCAGACGCTGGCCGACCCTGCGCGCGGCCACACCCCCGGCCTCCACCGTGCGGGGAGTGGGGCTCTCCGCCATGCACGAGCGCGCAGACCTCATCGACGCCCGGCTCACGCTCCGCAGCGTTCCTGGGAAGGGCACCACCATCATCCTGAGAGTGCCCCTTGCCCCTCGGCGCGAAGGTCACGCACAGCCTTCAGGCGGAGATCTTGGCACGGAGTAGCGCCTCCGGCGGTCAGGTGGAGAGGCAACCCCACCCTGTCCTTCGAGCCGAACTGCCGCCCATTGCCCTGGTCAGAAGTCATCCGCTGTCAGGCGGATGTTCAGCCCGGGCACCGTGGGCCCGGACCGGTACCACCCCGCTGAGGGCGGGGAGCTGCGTCATTTGACCAGACGTGAGAGCCCGGCCAGGAGGCATTGAGCCCTCACAAGAGTACCTACGTCAGGCATCGGTCAGCCCGAACGATCCACCTTCTCCAGTACCTCGGCGATGTTGGCCCGGTACGTCCGCAGCGCCTGCAGCCCGGCGGCGTAGCGGTCGCGATGCCGTGCGATGTCCGCGGCCTGCTTCTGCGCCCGTACGGCGTGCCAGAGCTCGGCCATGGTGGCGGCGCTTGCAGGTGACGTCCGCGACGGCGATGGCCCGCTCCCGCTGCGTATGCCGGGTGTTGCCGTCGCTGTCCCGCTGCCAGGCGTCGTCCGTGTATGCCGCGACGGGGTCGCGATAGCGGGTGAATCCCTCGGCCCCGGCCCCAGCGACTCGTCCACGTACACCGAGCACGCCAAGCGACAGAAAGCTCGATCAGGTGACACCTACTGACCAAAGTCACAGCTCTGCGGGCGACTTCGAGGTCTCAGGGGCTACGTCGTCAAGGACGGCGAGACGATCTACCTGCACTTCGGCTCCACGGACGGCCTCGTGGAGAGCATGCCGAACGCTGTCGCTGAAGTCGAACGAAGCCAAGGGAGTGATGACACACCCATCATGACAGGTCAGAGGGTGATTTCGTAGGACGAACGGCACAGGTCAGCGGGCTTGTTCGGCCTTCTCCGGGACACCCAGAATCTCCGTTATGAATCTCTCGGGGAAAGTCGATCAGGACGACATCGTGCGGGCGCGGAATGTACTGCTCGCGTCGGGACGCCGCACTCCACGTGAGGAAGTCGACGCCTACCGGGTGCTAGCCCAGGTCAGCCCCGTCTCCTACCTGCCGCGCTTGGTCAAAGCCCTGCAACGCCTGAGTTACGACACCAGCGCGGGCGAACGGCATGCAGCCTGTCTCGCATTGCGCGAGGAGGCGGTGGCTGCGGCGCGGGCCATCGATCCGGCCGAACCTGCTCGTGGGGATCTTCTGTACGAGGCACTCGACTCGTGCCAGAGAGAGCTGTACACCCTGGGCCGACGCGCCGAAGGGCTCGCCATGCGCGCCGAGATGCTCGCCATCGGCCGCGCGCAGGCCGAACTGTCCCGAGACCCTGCGGTAAAGGGGCTGCGTGACTGGGCTGCCGGTCTCTCCGAGGAAGGCCGCTGTGCCGAGGCTGCCGATGCCCTCACCGAGTGGGTGGCGGCGATCCTGCCCGACGGGCCCGGTAGTGGGGGTCTCGCCTGGTCACTCCTGGAGTGGATCGCCGCTCTCGATGACGCCGGCCGGTCCGGCGAAGCACTCGCCGCGTTCGAGACTCTCGTCAGCATGCAAGCGGTTGAGGCCGCGAACGACCGTGGCCCGATGGCCTGCCATCTCTACTCACTGATCGGGTATGCACAGATGCTCGACACCTGCGGCCGAGGCGAGCAGGCGGCCGCCGTACGGCAAGAGGCACTTGCCTTGCTGACGGGGTTGGCCGCCACGGGTGAGCGCAAGTCCTGGAGTGGCTATCAGGCGTCCTACTGGGCGGTTCTGCTGTCCTTCTCCGGCGCAGACAGCGAGCGGCCGACGTCCGGTGGACCGCGTCCGCCTTCGGGGGCGACGCCCATGCAGTGGTCCCCCGATGCCAAGCGGCGCTACTTCGACAGCCGTATCGCTCTGCGGGAAAGAGTGGACACCCTTGCTCCGCGAGCCACCGAAGATCCGGACCTGCACCTGGCCGAACTGGTCCGACTGCACCGGGTCCTGACCGTCCGCTCCGCTGTCTACTGGGAGCACCGGACCCATTTGTTCGCGGATCGAGTGCGCCCCCTGTTCGATGACGGAGTGAGCCTGGCCCGCCGGCTGTCCCAGCACCACCCGGCAGACGGAACCCCGACACTGGCCAAGATCCTGATAGACCGATCGACGTTCCACACCGCCGCCGGCGAGTTCGGGCCCGCCCTCGATGACTTCTGTCAAGCCCTGAGCTACCTGGGGGAGGCCGACTGACGCGAGTCAGCCGACGTCCGCATCAGGACTCGTGCGAACGAGCAGCTCGCGCCAGGTTGAGGAAGACACAGTCCACAACGTGCCATAGCCGGGACTACCAGTACGGGCGCAGAGGAGCGTCCCCGGCGGCGCTCGGGCAGGAAGAAAGCTGGACTGCTTCCGGGCGGTGATCGATTCCTCGCGCGTCCGCGCGGGCCGGGCTCGGCCCAAAAGCGGGCCCAGCCCGGCCGACCGCGCACGTCCGGACAGCAAGCACCACATCATCGTCGACGGGCAGGACATCCCGCTCGCGGTATCCGCACCGCCGACAGCCGGGCCCGCTTCCCCCGGGGCAGCTCCCGGTGCGTCGGCCGGGGGGCAGCGGTCTGCGCTGCGTTGTCACCGCTCCAGCGCACGACTCCCGAGGCCGCTCGTAACGACGGTGCGCATGGGAACACCACGGAAGGTCTGGATGAGGACGACTGCGGCACCGGCGGTCACACACTGGTCGGCGAGGTTGAAGATCCCTGACTCGCCGATCTGGATGAAGTCCAGCACGGCGCCACGACCGAATCCGGGGGTGCGGAATATGCGGTCGGCGAGGTTGCCGCCGGCGCCCGCGGAGATCAGTCCGAGGCCGACCGCCCAGCCGGTGGACCGGATGGAGGGGGCGACCCGGGCGATGAGGATGAGCACGACGATAGCCAGGAGCGTGAAGACCAGGGTTGCGCGGGGCGCGAAGGAACCGGCCGCTCCGGAGTTTCGGAAAGCGGTGAAGGTCACCGCACCGCCCAGCAGGTGCCTGGGTTCATGGCCCTCGACGACAACCGCGGCGATCGCCTTCGTGATCTGGTCCACGGCGAATCCTGCCGCCGCAATCTTCCAAAGCAGATACATCCGCTGCACCGCCCACCTCCTGATCGCCGGCTCCTCCACCGAGCGTACGTCGCTGACGATCAGCAGCTACGAGCCGTGATCGACGTGATGTAGTTGTAGCCGATCACCGGCTTGCAGCTCTTGCGCAGGTCGGTAGTGGCCCGCCGGGCCAGAGATGGAGTCCCAGGCCGTGCATGGTTGCCTCCGTGCGGCTCGAGCGTGCAGGTATGGGTCCGGGTCTCGATCCCTGGACTCGGGGTCTGAGCCGGAGAAGGTTCAGATGGCGTCGAGTCGGGCGAACTCTTCCGGGGTCAGGATCAGGTCGGCTGCTGCTGCTGAGTCGACCGCAGTCGCGGGGCGGCTGGAGCCGGGAATCGGGATTACGACGGGCGAGGTCGCCAGCATCCAGGCGAGGCAGACTCGTTGGGGGCTGACGCCATATGTCTGCGCCACGGTGGTGAAGGGCAGGTACTTGAGGCCCAGACGACGGGCGTTGGAGATCCCGCCGAGCGGACTCCAGGGCAGGAAGGCGATACCCAGTTCGGTGCAGAGATCCAGTTCCGGACGGCTGGAGGGAAAAGCGGGAGAATACTGATTCTGGACACTGGCCAGTCGGCCACCGAGGATCTTGTGGGCGAGCCGGATCTGATCCGGATTCGCGTTGGAGATCCCAGCCATCCGGATCTTTCCTGCGTCGAGCAAGTCGGCCAGGGCTCCGATGGAGTCGGCGTAGGGCACCTGGGGATCAGGGCGGTGGAACTGGTAGAGACCAATCGCCTCCACGCCCAGCCGAGTCAGAGACAGCTCGCAGGCACGCTTGATGTGCTCGGGCGAACCGTTGACCGTCCAGGTGCCGTCACCTGGCCGCAAGTGACCGCCCTTGGTAGCCACCAGCACCTCAGAACCGGCGCTGTGCGTGGAGAGGGCCTTGGCGATGAGGGTTTCGTTGTGCCCGACCTCATCGGCGCCGACGTGGTAAGCGTCAGCGGTGTCGACGAGAGTCACACCGGCGTCCAGCGCGGCATGGATGGTGGCGATGGAGCGAGCTTGATCAGGCCTGCCTTCGATCGACATCGGCATTCCCCCCAGCCCAATGGCGCTGACCTGGACAGAGCCGATACGGCGAGTCTGCATGGTGACGTAAGCCTTTCCTGGAACCTGGAACCTGGTGCCGCACGCTGCTGCCGCGGCGCGCGCTCTCAGCAGCGTGCCCCCGGCTCACAATTTGCGTCCAATAGAAGAAAACGAAGCCATTCAGCGTCTAGGCTTCTGAATCATGGAACTGAGACACCTGGAGTATTTCGTCGCAGTCGCCGAGGAGCGCCACTTCACCCGCGCCGCCGAGCGGCTGCTCGTCTCCCAGTCCGGCCTGTCGGCATCGGTCCGCTCCCTGGAGAAGGAGCTGGGCGCCCGGCTCTTCCTGCGCAACACCCGCAACGTTGAACTGACCGACGCCGGGCGTGCTCTGCTGGCCGAGGCGCACCGCACCCTGGCGGGTGTGCGCGCAGCGAGGGAGGCTGTGGACGCCGTACAAGGACTGCTGCGCGGCACCCTGGCTGTCGGCAGTGAGCAGTGCATGCTCAGCGCCGTGGACGTTCCCGCGCTGCTGGCCCGTTTTCGCAGCCTCCACCCCGGCGTGGAGATCCAGCTCCGGCAGGCGGGCTCGCAGACTCTGGCCGACGACGTCGCCGCTGGCCGGCTGGACCTCGCATTCGTCGCGCTGTGCGGGAAACCGCTGCAGGGCATGAGCCTGCTGCCGCTGGCAGACGAGCCGATGGTCCTGATGTGCCACCCCGAGCACCGGCTCGCAGCCCGCGAACAGGTCGAATGGGAGGAGCTGAACGGCGAGGCGTTCGTGGACTTCACTCCTGACTGGGGAGCTCGCGCTCTGGCTGACCGGGCCTTCGGCGAGGCCGGGGTGAAGCGGCAGGTGTCCCTGGAGGTGAACGACGTACACAGCCTCATCGACATGGTGGGGCACAGCCTGGGCATCGCCCTGGTACCCGAGCCCATCGCCCACAAGCCACAGGCGGCTTCCCTGCGTTGCCTGCGCCTGCCGGCCGCGACCACCCCGGTCTGGCGTGCCTCGATCGCCGTACCCGAACCGGATCGAACAGGGCCCGCCGCACGCCGATTGATCGACCTCGTGCCGGGAATCTGAAGGCTGCCGCACAGGCGTGGCCTACCGGGCAGCGGTTCGCCGATCGCACCCGGCAGAAGCGCGCCCGCATCGACGCCCTCCTTACCGAGGGCTACAGCCGGTGCGGAACCGCGCGAGCACTGAGCAGTTCGTCGACGGCGGACTGCGCGCCACCTGACAGGACTGCCCTGTCCGACGGGCCGGGAGCGATCGCCGGAGGTGGGCTCCTCACAACGGCCCGGTACCGTACCTTGCCCTGTCGTCGGCTGTCAGTTTTGCGAATCGCGGCTTTTGTCGACGATGTCGAGGACGGCCATCATGCCCATGTCCTCGTGGTTGAGGATGTGGCAGTGCAGGACGGTCTTGCCGGTGAAGTCGATGAAGTGGATGCGGAAGACGATCTCTCCACGCGCGGGCACGTTCACTGTGTCGTACCAGCCGTGGGAGGGGTCGTGGGTTTTCCCATCGGTGCTCATCAGCTGGAAGTCGTTGGTGTGGATGTGGAAGCTGTGGTCCTCGTTCGTGTCGTTGCGGACGCTCCACTCCTCGACGGTGCCGAAAGTGGAGGTGAAGTCGATCCGGTCCGGGTCGTACATCCGGCCGTTGATGAAGAACTTCGTGCCCGCTTTGTTTTCCGTGTAGACCACGGTCTTGCGGGCAGCGATCGTTGCGTGGCTCAGGTCTTCGTGTGAGGCGAAGCTGGTGGGGATGGTGGCCTGGGTCATGGACGGTCCGTCGGTGACGACGGTCGCGAGGACCGCTTGGGGGAACTGGTTTCCCGCGGTACCGGTGTTGTAGGGGAGGGTTTCCAGCCGGGTCGTGCCCGGGTTGCCGCCCTGGACGAGGACGTCGAAGCGGGCGCCGGCGGCGATGATCAGCGTGTCCTGGGCATAGACCTTACGGACGGGAATGCCGTCCTGGGCGATCACATGGAAGCGGGCGCCCGGGAGGTGAAGCTTGTAGTAGATGTTGGCGCCGATGTTGGCCAGCCGCCACAGCTGTGTCTCTCCCGGCCGGATGCGAATGATGGGGTTCTTCTGGCCGTTGACCGTGCGGTTGGTGGGTGCGCCGATGCTCAGGGGATGGGTCTTGATCGAGTCGCCCTGGATCTGGAAGTCCTTGAGCGCGAGCGTGTGCTCGGTGATGTGGCGCAATGACGGGGGCAGGTAGTGCTGGAGTCCGTCGACGATGATGATGCCGGACTCGCCGCCTGCGACCTGGGGGGCGGACATCATGTCGGCGTGTGAGTGGTACCAGTAGGTGCCGGTGGGCTGGTTGAGCGGCATTCGGTACGAGTAGTGGTACGAGTGGTTGTACTTGATGGCGATGAAGATGTCGTCGGCAGGCGCGCGCGGTGAGACGTGGAGGCCGTGCGTGTGCAGGTTGGTGTCCTCGTTGATGCGGTTGGTCATCGTGAGGTCGATGCGGTCGCCGGGTCGTGCGCGCAAGGTGGGCGGCATGTACGCCCCGTTGTAGGTTGTTGCGTACAACTGATGGTCGCCGACCTGGACCTTGCGTCGTTCCACGACAAGGGTGGCCTTGAGGGTGCCGTTGCGGCTGACGAGTTCCGGGGGGTCCTGCAGTCGGGGGGCCAGGCCCGCAGGTGTGGCGCCGTCCTGCGCTGCGGGCTGGTGCGTGGCGTGGGAGTGTCCCGTCGGTGCACAACCCGAGCCACCGGCCAGCGAGGCGGCGGCGAAGACCACGCCGACAACCAGCGAGGGCAGCGAGAAGTGGGTATTGAGCCGGGTCACATCTCTCCCCAGGGAAGTGTGTGGCCGGGCAAGACCTGCGCCCGGCCACGAAGTCACGACGACGGCCAACAGCCCGTCAGCTGGATCGTAGAGATGCGCATGTCAGGAGCAGCACGGCCACGCGGCGAGGGCGGCGGCATCCGCTCGGTCGGCCGTACACCGAGCAACCAATTGAGGCGGACGCGAGACGGTCTTGGCGCGGCCACTTGGAACATCCGTGTCATGACGTGCTTGAACCTTCGCCACCCTTGCGGCAGCCTCGGTTCCACAGAGCGGTGGCCCTGGGGTGCCGGGGGCTGTCCTGGGGGAAAGCCCCAGTTCGAGTTGTCGACCAGGGGCGTGGTTGAGGGTGGGCCAGGTTCTGCTCGTACTCGTTGACGAGGTCGTCGAGCAGATGAGCTCGGTGGACGCGACCAACAACGCTGAACTCGGCAGCTCTCCACCCGGCGCCGTGCCATGGTGCCGTCGGAGACACCGGGGCAAATGCTGACGACACCTCATTGCTTGGGCGGGAGACGGCTGGGTCGGGGCGCGCCGTGACTGGCACGTCGGCCCGATGGCCCGCACTCACCGACGAACAGACCGCCGCCGACGCTTCCCATGACGGCGACCAGGTCGCCCTCCGAGCGGGCGCCGGAGCCGGGCCTCGACGGTCCCACCGAGGCATTGACGGCAGCCGGTGGCCGTAGATCGCCCATCCGGTCACAGCTCGAGCGCAGTCGCCCGGTTCACGGGTCCGTAAGTGGACGCACCCCCGCCTCTCGGCGGGGGAGCAGCGGGGGAGTGTTGGTGACGAGTTGGACAAGGTGTTCGGCGAGGTCGGCGTCGAGGGGGGAGCCGGTCATGAGTCGTCGGTAGAGGATGGTGCCGGCCCAAATGTCCTGAACGAGGTCGGTGTCGAGGTCTTGGGGCAGGTCGCCGCGTCGGATTCCGCGGTGCAGTGCTGCGGCGATGTTCTCGCGTTTCCGGGAGAGGAAAGCCTCCCGGAAACGAGCCATGAGTTCGGGGTGGGGGAGAAGGCCGCCGGCGAGTGCGGGCAGCGAGGCGGCCATGTCCTCGTTCGCGTAGTTGTCGATGGTCATGTCGACGGCGTGGCGCAGTTCGGCGTGGGTGTCGCCTTGATCGGGGATCTCCTCGGCGCGGAAGATCTCGGCGAGCGCGTCGGCGACGAGTGCCTCCTTGCTGGGCCACCAGCGGTAGATGGTCGATTTGCCGACGCCCGCGGCCGCCGCGACGGCTTCGATGGTCAGTGCCGGGTATCCCTGTCCCGACAGGACATCCCGTGTCGCGTCGAGGATCTTTGAAACAGAACGCGGCCCACCGGCCACCGAACCTGAGGAGAAGACGAGTCCCATGTTCGGAACGATACGTATCGTTTCGTTCATGCGTCAAGGCGTGCTATCGTCGCGTTCATCAATGAAACGATACGTATCGTTTCGGTCTGTCTCTTCCCGAAGGACGTGGCATGAAGGGTTACACCGTCCCCCTGTCTCCCCGTGGCATCGCGAACCTGGCGCCCGCCCCGCCGTGGCACTACGCGGGCACCGTGGTGGGTGTGGAGTTCTTCACCGACCCGGCCGCCGCCGCAGCGACTCTGCCCGAGGGTCTGACCCCCGACCCGGACTCCGCCGGCCGCGGCGTCGCGATGTTCATCGACTGGCAGTACTCCTCCACGGGCCTGGAGTACCTGGACCCTGCACGCTCGCAGTACCGGGAGTTCCTCGTCACCTTGGACGCCCACTACAACGGCGCCCCAGTGGCCTGGTGCCCCTACATCTACGTGGACAACGACTCCGCCATGGCCCGCGGCTGGGTCCAGGGTTTTCCCAAGAAGCTCGGTGCCGTCCACCAGACCCGCGTCTACTCCGTCGGCGGGCCCGGCACTCCTGTTCTCGGCCCTGGCGGGCAGTTCGGCGCCACCGCCTCCGCCGCCGGACAGCGCATTGCCGAAGCCAGGATCACCCTCGAGCAGCCGGTCCCTGACCCTGCCGCCCTGATGAACCGCCCCGTGGTCAACCTCCGCCACTTCCCCCGCCTGGCCGCTGGGCAACACGACAAGCCCGCCGTCCACGAACTGGTCATGTCCGTGCTGGACGACGCCGCCGTCAGCGACGCCTGGGCCGGCACCGCCGACCTCGCCTTCCTCCCCGCCCACGGCGAAGAACTGGCCGACCTGCCTGTCCAGCGCACCGGCATGGGATTCCACTTCGACCTCGCCTACACGGTCACGGACCTCAAGACCCTCACCGACCACAGCAATGAGGACCTGTCCCGTCTGTGACGGTGGCGGAAGACGGCGGCGCCTTGTCAGTTCCGGTGTGCGGGGGTGTGGTGCCCGCAGCTGCACGGCACAGGACGGCGTCGACGCGATGAGGGTCCCCCTCCTGCGAACGAAGCCGAGCGTGGGGAGTCGGTAATCGATGACAACGCCGCAGATGTGTGTGCCACACCGGCGTCTCCGCCGTGATCGACCGGACAGATCCAAATCACCCCCACACACCACGAGGGCCCCGTCATCAGCCACCACCCCGGAGGCCCCTCCTCCAGGACGAACCATCCCCAACCCAGCCGTGCACCCGATGCCCGGGGGCACGCCCACAGGTCCTTCATCTCAGGAGTCGACGTGCCCATCTATACCTGCACCACCGCCCAGGGAACGCTGAGGGCCGGTGCCAAGGGCGACCTGGCCGCCGAGATCACCAGGATCCACGCGGAGATCAATCACGTCTCGCCCACGTACGTCAACGTGCTCTTCTCCGAACTGCCTCAGGACAGCGTCTACGTCGGCGGGGAACCAGGGGCGCCGCTCCTGATCAGCGGCTGGGCGCGCCGCGGCCACCCGCAGGAGGAGACGACCCGCTTGGCACTCGAGCTGTCGGCGGCGGTGTCCCGCATCACCGGGATACCCGAGCACCGCATCCTGGTGGTGATCCAGGACAGTCCCGCGCGTTCCGCTGTCGAGGCCGGCCGGGTCCTGCCCGACCCGGGTCAGGAGAAGGAATGGCTGAGCCGGTACGAGGCGTAATGCCGGGGCCGGGGCTACGGCCCGTGGTTCTCTGAACAGAGCTCCCTCGGGAGCCATCTGGGAACCCACCTCGGCATCTTGCACCCAGTCGGTTCCCGTGCATACGGAGCTCACGCCTTGGTGTGGCTCTCGCGCAGGGCGACCCATGTCTTCGTGATCATTGGAATCTGCGCGCTCGCGTGCGTCATGCGCTCGATCGGCGGCCTTCCCGCCGATGGCCTGGGCCCTGGGAGCGGCGTGCCTGCGCGCCAAGCGTGCTGCGACCGTCGTGGTCGATCTGTCCGGACCCGGCGCGGAACCGACAGGGAGCACCCCAGCGCGAAGCCACTTGAGTTCGCCGACGCGTCGTGTTTTCGGAGCCCCTGGCCAGTCCGCTAGCGTGCTTGAGTGTGCTCGCGTCGCGCCGCGGTGTCGGTGCCGTCCCACTGGTAGCGATCTGTGCCGGGAAGGCCCAGGAACTGCAAGACGCGTTCGACGAACTCGTCCCGCAGTTGCGCGAGTGTCTCCGGCACGTTGTAGTACGTGGGGATCATGGGGTACACGGTGGCTCCGGCCTCTGTGATAGCGACCATGTTGCGCAGGTGGATGAGGTTCAGAGGGGCTTCCCGCAGGCAGAGGACGAGTTTGCGCCGTTGCTTCAACATCACGTCCGCGGCTCGCTCGATGAGGCTCTCGGTCTGGCCGTGAGCGATGCGTCCGAGTACGCCGGCCGCGCATGGCAAGATGATCATTGCGTCGCTCGGGTAGCTGCCGCTGGTCACTGGTCCGGACATGTCGGCCGGATCCAGGAAGCGTACTTTCGGCGATGTCGCCTCCAGGGCCTGGACCACCGAGTCCGGATCTTCACTGGTCTGGAATTCGAAGGCCACTAGTTTGCGCCCGTTGGCCGACACCAGAAGATTGATATGGCCGACCCGGTCGTCCTGCTGAAGTGCGGCAAGCAACGCCTTGGCCACACCGGTGCCGCCCGCTCCCGTGACAGCAACTGTCACATTCTGCTGGGTCACGACTGTACCTTTCTCGACGCATCGGGTCGGCAATCGCACTGTCTCGTGCCCAACAAGTGATGGCTCGACGCGTGAGGTTGAGGACCGTTTCCCGCTTCGGTCCGACACGCATGCTGATCGGTACCTCGCCATGCGATCGTCAAATCCCATGGATCACTCGACCAGCGGCTTCTTACGATTCTCATTCACCCAGGCGGCGTCCACCGCTCAGCGAGGTATCAAAAATATCCGAACCGGCTGGGCGTGTACCGGCGTGTTCTACGTCCCACCTGCATGAGACACGAGCACCGCTCCTTCCTCGGTGAAGGTTGTGGACAGGCATCTGAACTTCCTTTGATGCGGCTCCAATTGCGCCGTCTGAGAACGAGCCCGTGCGGGAGATCCACCCGGCTCCCGCGCCTCAACCGACCGGGCTGGTCCGACGCCGCCCCCTGACCGCCAAGATGTGAACGATCAGGGGGCGAGCCGTGGACGGCGCCGTCTGGTTTTCCGTTGTGTCTGTTCTGGGACTCTGTCCGACGGCGGTCCAGCCCGTTGTGACGGGAGGTTGAGGGTCCCGACGAGCCTGACAACCGATCATGCTGGTTGTATGGCGGGCCACCTGGCGGTTGCACCCCAGAGGTCTATGGCACCGCAGTCAGCTCGATGCGGCAGAACCGGTGTCGCCTGCCAACTCGGACTCGGCGGCCAGGACCTTGGCGCGCACCGCTGCCGGGAAGACACCGTCGAATGTCGCGGGAGGGACGCGTCCGCCACCCACCGCCGGGAGCAGGGCGTCGTGCACGACGACGGCTCCCCAGCCGTTGTGCAGTTCCTCCTCTAGGAAGCACGGGTACCACGGCATGATCGGTCCGTGCCACTGCTCTTGACGGAGTGACGGATGCACCCTGGTGGCAAGCGCCCACAGGAGATCCGAGTCATTCGACGGATCCACGTCGTCGTCGAGGACATAGACGACGGGGGAGAGTCGGCCAACCCGGGTGCCGTTCAGTACTTCACCGATGCGGTGCACGAATCGCGCGGTGTCCATACCCGGCAACAAGTCGCGCCAGTTCTGCGGGACCGTGATCACCGTCCAGAAGCAGGCGGCGCCGAGAGGTAGCCAGGCCGTCGTGATCGGCAGACCAGCCTCCTGCAAGACCGCGACGACCTCTGCTGAGATGCCCGCAGCCGGAGCGACGTGCGAGTCGTCCACAGGCCGTCCGGCGGCGGCCAGCGGCCAGATGGGGCCGTCCCGGTACGTGATCGCTTCGATGCTGAAGAGCGGTTGCGGCGACGTCTCGGGCAGTGCCCAGCCGTGGAACTCCGCGAACGGGCCCTCCACGGCATCACGCGTTGCGGACAGGTGCCCCTCGATGACGACCTCGGCGGAGGCAGGCACCTCCAGATCGTTGGTCTCGCACTTCACCACGTCGACCGCCTTGCCCAGCACCGCCCCGAGAAACGCGCCCTCGTCGACCTCGGTCGGAACGGTCATCCCACCGACGATGGGTACGCCTGGGTCGCCTCCCTGAACGAGGGCGTAGGGCATCGGCTCGCCGATGGCCTCCCACTCACGCCAGATCATGCCGAGATGCTGACTCGGCAGCACCAGTCCGGTCATGTGCCGCTCGTCGACCATCATGATGCGAGAAATTGACCAGTTCGTCCACCGGCCGTCCGGTGTCTTGGCGACGATCACACCCCACGTGTTGACGTAGGGGCCGCCGTCGCTCTGGTGAACGAACGGGATCGGGAATCGGTCGAGACGCGCCTCTTCACCCATCAGGATGTTCTGCTTGCAGGGTGCCGAGTCGGCTGTCACACGCCGCGGCGGGAGCAGTTGCTTGGTTCCTGCCTGCCTGAGATGTTCGACCAGCTCGGCAGTGGTCGTCGTGTACGGCAGGCCGAGAGAGAGGGAGACCCGCGCCAGCGGATACCCGGGAACGCTCGACAGGGCGCCCGGGGCTCCGATCATGCGGAACCCCTCATCGACTCCGCTGAGGTGTTCGAAGAACGGGGCGGGCCGGCCGTTCTCGGTGGACCGCCGTGTGACAGCTGACGCTTCCAGATTCGGATCGATCACGCGCGAGATGCGCTGAACATCTCCCAGCGCTTCGAGCGCGGAGATGTAGGACCGGAGGTCATTGATTTCGGTCATCAGTTCCTTACGCCTTTCAATTCGGATGGGCGAGGCATTCCGTCCCATCGCTGCGTCGATGGCACCTGGATGTCCAGCTGATCCAGCACTCGGACAACCACATGCTCAACGAGCTCGTCGATAGTTTTTGGGCGGCTATAGAAAGCCGGCATAGGCGGAACGATCCTCGCTCCCATGCGGGAGAGCGCCAGCATGTTCTCGAGATGGATTTCGCTGAGCGGGGTCTCCCTCGGCACGAGTACCAGGGGGCGCCGCTCTTTCAACGTGACGTCGGCGGCGCGGGGAATGAGACCATCGGCGTATCCGGCTCGAATTCCGGCGAGTGTCTTCATGCTGCACGGTGCGATAATCATTCCGTCTGTCTGAAATGACCCTGACGAAATCGCCGCACCCTGATCATTCCAGGCATAGGACACGTCTGCCAGGTCGGTAACTTTGCGAACCGATAGGTTGGTCTCCAGGTGGATTGTTGCTTTGGCCCATTGAGACAGAACGAGATGCGTTTCCACGTCCGGCTGGTTCTGTAGCCGGCGAAGCAGCTCGACACCGAAGACGGCGCCGGTTGCTCCGGTCATCCCCAAGGTCACCCGTCGCGGCATGGGAACCACCTTCCGTACACGGTAAGTCCGTACACGGATCAATGTAGAAGGTGAGGGTTCCGAATGCAAATAGTCCGTGTACCGACTGACAGTGCACGGATGTACCCTGGGCCTATGACTACCGGAGCGCGATACGAGGGCTTGCTGGCTGACGGCATGGCCCACCAGCTACGACGTGCCTCGCAGGCGGTGAACGCATCGTGGCAACTTCGCAGCAGTGACCTCACGCCTCCGCAGTTCGCAGTGGTTCAAGTCCTGGATGAGCGCGGAAGCCTCGACCAGAAGACTCTCGGCGCCCTCGCCGCAGTCGACCGGTCGACGCTCACCCCCCTCCTCGACCGACTCGTGGCCCGTGGCCTGATCACCAAGACCATGGATGTCCACAACCGCCGTCGGCAACTGATCGCTCTGACTCCTGCCGGGCATGAACGAGCAGCCCTGGGCCGCCAGCAGGCACAGGAAACCAGCCGTTGGATCGAAGAACTGCTCGGGCCTGAGCGACTCGCGACCCTGACTCTGCTGCTCAAGGAACTCGGGGACGCGGGCCGCGACCAGTAGTCGGAGAGCGATCGCGCGCGAGCAATTCTGTGCGCCGAGCCATCACCTGCTGTGCCCATCTACACCGAACGCCCCAACGACGCCACCACGCAGCGCGACTGGTGTCCGCTGTGGGGTTCGTGGGGTTTGCCCGGCTGCTGCGAAGACTTGTAGCCGCTCCTCCAGCATCGGTCCCCGCCGACGGCGGGGCGCAGGCACTCGTGGCGGCGTGCCGGACGGCGGCCTGCCCGGCTTCGGACAGGACCTGGTGTTCACCCACGCGACGGTCGCGAGGCCGGGACAGCATCGAGCCCGGGCCCCGAACTGTCACTTCGCCCACCAGTTTTCGACGGCCCCCGACACCCTGGGGTCGCGGCCGCTGCCCGGTCCTGGCCCTTCGTCAGCGCGGACACCGCGAGCAACCGCACAGGCTCATGCGCGTTCCGCGACCAGGACCGTGCTTCCCTCGCCAGATCACTAACGCCGTGAAGCGTGACAGCAACGGACCGTTGACCGGCATCACCATCCCGTAGCCGGAGAGCTGCACCAGACCGCCGGGCCGCAGCTGCGCGGCGATCACGTCGACATCCGACCGCGTCAGCTCCGCTTCGACCCCGAAACTGGTGACGAAGGTACGTTCGCCACCGCCGTCGACCAGGGCCACGGTGAAGCCGGTGTCGCCGTCCGTACGGGCGGGCAGCAGCGTTCCGATCTGTTCGGCGGCGAGCGCCTCGCGTATGAGGTCGCCGTACGGCCCCGTGCCGTGCAGCCCGGCGAAGACCGCTTCCGCGCCGAGGTGGCGGGCCGCGACCAGGGTGTTGAAACCGCCGCCCGCAGTCAGTTCCGTACGCGTGCCGATGACGTCGCCGCCGCGTTCGGGCAGTGCGGGAACCTCGATCACCAGATCGGCGATGACATTCCCTGCGAGGATGAGACGGCCGCTCATTGTCCGGCCTCCTGAAGAGCGGGGAAGGCGGGTTCGTTCCCGGTGCCTGCCGCGGTGCTGGTACGTCGGCCGAACAGCGCGTACACCACCGCGCCGACGGCCATCGAGATCGCCCAGCCCAATCCGTTCACACCGAACCAGGTGTCGGAGAGCGAGCCCGCGAACCAGACGTCGGTGTCGCTCGTCGACGCCTTGGTGAAGAGCAGACCGGCCACGATGGCGGCGGCCCAGCCGAGGACGGCGGGAAGGTGGAAGCCGCCCAGGGGCCGTGTGTAGTATCAGAGCACTGGAAGTAAAAACGTGTGTTCACTGCTGGGCATCGACGCCGGTTGATGAAGTAGGGGCCACGCGCGTATACGCGGTATCGGACGATCCGCCACTTCTTCACATCGAAGGAGTGTGCAGTGAACGTCCGTCGCAATGGAGCTGTCGAGAATGTCGGCGCCCCGACCGCGGCCTCTCGGGCGCCGCAATCCCTGCGCGAAGTGGGGGTAGCCCTCGCAGGGCTATCAGCGGTGTTTCTGTTCGAGATGCTGGACAACTCGATCCTCAACGTCGCATTGCCGACCATCGGCCGCGAGCTGTCGGCGTCGACGACTGCTCTGCAGTGGGTCACGGGCGTGTATGCCGTCGTGTTCGGCGGGCTGATGCTGGCCCTCGGCGCGCTGGCTGACCGGGTTGGCCGCCGCAAGGTCATGCTGGTCGGGCTGGTGCTGCTGGGTGTGGCAAGTCTGGCAACCGCGTTCGTCACCACGGCGGAGCAGCTCATCGCGATCCGCGCGGCGATGGGCGTTGCGGCCGCGATGACGACGCCGGGCTCCCTCGCCTTGGCGTTCCGCCTGTTCGACGAAGACGGGCTCCGCGTCCGTGCGACGACGCTGATCTCGACCGTGGGCCTGGTCGGACTCGGGATCGGGCCCACGGTAGGTGGCTTCGTGCTCGCATTCGCTCCGTGGCAGGTGCTGCTGCTGGTGAACGTGCCGATCGCTGCACTCGCGTTCATCGGCATTCGACGCGGTATCCCCGCTGACAAGGCGGACGAGCTGCACCGCGACCCTATCGATGGCGCGGGTGCCCTGCTCGGCACGGCCACGATCGTGCTCGCGCTGGTCGCACCGACGCTGTTCGTCCACACGGGCACCGCATCGCCTCTCCCGTGGCTGACGACGGCAGCGGCCATCGTGATGGCAGTGCTGTTCGTCGTCCGCGAGAGGTCTGCCCGCTATCCGCTGCTCGATCTCAAACTCGTCGCTCGCCCACTCGTGTCGAGCGGCCTGGCGTTCAAGGCCGCCGCAGGCCTTGCGACCGCCGGCCTCGGCTACCTCGTGACCCTCCAGCTCCAGCTCGATTGGGGCTGGACGCCCGCCGAAGCGGCTATGGGAATGTTGCCGCAGGTCGTCGTGCTCATCGCTGGCGGTGCTCTCATCGGTCCGCTGGTCATGCGCGTCGGTCTCGACAAGGCCGCCTGGCTCAGCGCCGGTGCTGTCGTGTGCGGGCTCGCCGTCTACGGGCTGCTGGGCCGCTTCGGGTACGTGTGGATCGCCCTCGCGCTCGTGCTCGTCGCCGCCGGTATGCGCGTCGTAGGTGTCGTCGCAGGGACCAACGTGATGCGCGGCCTCCCTACCAACCGCACCACCATCGGAGCGGCGCTGGTGGACACCGCCAGCGAAGTCACCACCGGAGTCGGCATCGCTGTCAGCGGGACCATCCTCGCAGCGCTCTTCACTGGCGATCTCGCCACATCGAGCTGGAGCACTTACCAGACCACGGAGTTCCGCGAGGCGGTCACCTGGGCCGGCCTCACGCTCACGGTCCTGGCTGCGGCGCTGGTGGGATGGGGCATCATCCGTGCCCGTTGCGACGCGGGCAGCACGACGCGATCGCCCGCGGCCGATGCGGACGTCGAGTAGGCGCAAGGAACGAGCTTCTGCCGAGATCCGCGAGCCGCCTCCCGGCTCGACCTTGTCCTTCGGGACTTCACTCCCGATCCCACGGCGATCGACACCTGCTGGTGCGGCGACATCACATACATTCCGACCGCAGAGGGCTGGCTCTACCTGGCCACCGTCATCGTCATCGCCTCCCGCCGCAACGACGGCGCCCCCGGTGACTTCATCGGAGACCTACCCGTCAGTTCCTTCATCCACCCTGTCGGGCTGCCCATTACACCTCCACCATCGAGGTGTTGCGACGACCGGTTGAATCCGCCCAATACACCATCCAGCAATTCGCGGCTCTGGCAACCGAGTTCGGCGTTCTTCTCTCAGTCGGCCGCACCGGCCAGTGCTGGGACAACGCCCTCGTCGAGTCCTTCTTCGCGACGATCAAACACGAACTACTCGACACAAAACCCCGCCGAGCCGGGCCCCGGCCCGAATCGCGATCTTCGACTTCATCGAGAGCTGGTACAACTTGCACCGACTGCACAGCAGCCTCGGCTACCGCAGCCCCGCCGACTACGAGACCGCACTCGCGGCCTGACCACCACACCAAGTGTGTCCGTCAAAGCGGAACAAGTTCACGACCGTGAGTGATGATCCGTGGGTTCTTGTGGGTGGTGTTCGGCACCGTGATATCGGTGCCTCAGCTTGTTCTTTACCTTGGGCGGAGCTTCAGTGACACCGGTAGATTCTTCGCGGTGACTTTGATGGAGACGCAGGGGCTCGTGTCGATGACCGACGGGGCGCAGTTGCGCTGGATGGCGCTGGGGGACACGACTCGGCAGCCGGCTGTGATCCTGCTCCACGGCGGTCCGGGTCTGCCGGACTATCTGGGCGATGTTGCCCCCATGATCGCGGACCTCGCGCCTGTGTACCGGTACGACCAGCGTGGCACGGGCCAGTCCCCGTGGCGTGGCCCCCATTCCTTCGCCCGGCATGTCGACGATCTCGCTGAATTGCTCGCCGCATGGGACGTGCCCGGTGCAGTGCTGATCGGGCATTCCTACGGCACCGATCTGGCGAGCCGGTTCTGCCTGAGGCACTCTCACCGGGTTGCCGCAATCCTGCTGATGTGCGGGCCATTCGTCGGTGATTGGCGTACTGGGGACCGAGCGGAGCGCGGCCGCCGCATGTCCGCAGCGCAGCAGGAGCGGCTCCGCGAGCTGGAGGAGCTACCGGATCGCACGGAGGAACAGGAAGTCGAGCTACTCACGCTGGCCTGGTTCACCGACCACGCCGACACCGAACGCGGGTGGCACTGGGCAGCCCAGAGTGCCCGGCGGCGTCGCCCGGTCAACTGGTCCATGAACGGCGAACTCGGCAAGGAAGGACGCGCGGATCCGCTCGATGGACACCTTGCCGATCTCCGTGCGCGCCTGCCCGCGCGGGCGGAGCTCCTCGGTGGGGTCGACGATCCCCGTCCTGTGTCGGCGCTTGAAGAACTCGCGCTCCGGCTCGCTATTCCGCTTACCCGGATCGAGGGCGCAGGGCACGAGCCCTGGTTGGAGCAGCCCGACGCTGTGCGTACGCACCTTCGGCGGTTCGTGCAAGGCGCCGTGGGCGCATAGGGCTTCGACGGGGTCGCTGGCTGCTTGGTCGTGAACTCGTCCACCAGGGGCTTCACCCTTCCGTCAGACCAACAGCGCAACCACGATGGCAAGTTGGCAAATCCTCACTGTCGGTTCGGGTGCGGGTGGCCGACCCGCCGGGCCGTGGTGCGGAAGTCGACGGACGGGTTCGGGCGCCTTGGCGTGCTCTGAGAATCACCGGTGCTTGAAGTCCTCGATGGCCGCCCGGACCGTCGCCCCCAACGCGTCGCTTCCGGCGTGCCCTGAGTTCTCGATGATGTGGAGCCGCGCGTCCGGCCAGACCTTCGCCAGCTCCCACGCGGTCTGTACCGGGCTGCCCATGTCGTGTCGGCCGTGGACCAGCACCGCCGGGATCCCGGCCAGCTTGTGGGCGTTCCTCAGTAGTTGGTCCTCCTCCAGCCATGCGCCGTTGCTGAAGATGTGGGCGCAGATCCGTACGAACGCGATCTGCGATTCGACCTCCCGGTCGCTGTACATGCCGGGTACGCCGTTGGGCTCGTTCGAGATGACCGCGTCCTCCCAGGCGAGCCAGCCGAGAGCGGCCTTCTCCCGAATCGCCCGGTCAGGGTTCTCCATCAGCCGTGCGTAAGCGGCCAGCAGGTCGCCCTCGCGCTCGTCCTCGGGAACGCCGTCGCGGAACCTGTCCCACGCCTCGGGGTGGAACCGCCCGGCACCCCGGTAGAGCCAGTCGGTCTCGGTGCGGCGGGTCATCGTCACTGCTGGGATGACCATCTCGCTGACCCGCTCGGGATGCTGTTGCGCATAGGCCAGGACGAGCGTCGCGCCCCAGGAGGCTCCGTACAGCAACCACTTCTCGATGCCGAGGTGCTCGCGCAGCTGTTCCATGTCGTCGATCAGGTGCTGCGTGGTGTTCAGGCTCATGTCGGCCGCCGGGTCGCTGGCGTGCGGGGTGCTACGACCGCAGTTCCGCTGGTCGAAGCGGACGACACGGTAGCGCTCAGGGTCCCAAGCCCGCGGGGGCCGCTGCGGTGTGCCCGCCCCCGGGCCGCCGTGGACACTGAGGGCAGGCTTGCCTTCTGGGTTGCCGATCTGTTCGTAGTAGACGCGATTGCCGTCTCCGGCGTCGAGAAAACCGACGTCATAGGGATCGGTCGGAGGATAGAGATCAACCATGACCGTAGATCCTACGGAGTGATCGTGGCGGAGCCCCTTGGTTTTTTCAGCAAACTGCCCTTCTGGCATGGGCGTTGAGCAGGCAGACGGGCGGAGCCCCCGGAGGTGGGTCTTCGCACCTGTGCCCACCGGAGGGTTCGTGCGCCTTCCCGTCCGTCCGGGCTGACAATAGACAGGACGAACAGGCAGTTCACCGCAGAGCCGTCTGGCCGCCTGCTGTGGGCCTCTCTTGCTCTCCCCGAAGCCGTCCACGATATCCATGCGGCTCGCGAGCACGGCATCGGCGACCTCTCGTCAAAGCCGGCATCGCGTGCTGGGCCGACGAGGGCCACCAGGGCGCCGGAGGCACGGTCCGTGTCCCTACCGTGGCCAGTGGAAGAAGCCTTCCGACGCGCAGCAGGCGGTCAACCGGTCGTACGCGAAAATCCGAGCACTCTTGAACAGGCATCGCCGTCCGCAGCCTCGCGGTTCCTCCGCAAGGTTCGCTGCTCGACGACCCGGATTGCGGCCCTCGTTCAGGCTGTCCTCTGCCCGCACCTGGCCTGCACAGACTGAGAATGAAAACGCTCAGTGACACTTTCTCTGTCAAGTTCAGCGTGCTGAACTGTCGTGTTCTCTCCAGCGGCCGGCCATTCGACGGGCGCTGGACCGGTTGACGGATGTTGACGGAGTCGGCGGGCGACGGCATGATGACCGACTGCGTGGCCTACGCCGAACCTCCCGCGACCGTCCCCAGCACGGTCTCCCCTCGGAGGCAAAGGGACCAGTGTCTCAGGTCGTTGTCGCAGCCCGATCGCCTCGGGCGAGGTTGCTGGGGAGCCGTCGCTCAAGGCGTGGAAGGCCGCGATGACAGCCGGTAGGAACTTCAAGCGCCAGGTGCGTGCCCGCGCCGCCAAGACCGGCGAGTCCTACACGTCCGCCCTCCGGCACTTCCGTCCGACTCCATCAGGAGACGTCATGTCGGAAGCAAGGAATCCCAAGAGCGTGTGGCTCGCAGTAGCGCAGACCCCCGTACGCGATGACCCCCGAGACGCTGAAGCGCTGCGTGAGAGCGGCCGTGAGGTCCGTGCTCTGATGCGCGAGGCCAGTACTCGGGGAGCGAGGATCGTGCACTTTCCGGAAGGCGCGATCTGTTCTCCCAACAAGCTTGTCATGTCCGTCGACGGCCCGGACGTGGTCGGCCCGGCGGACTGGGATCGGTGCCAGTGGCCGGTGCTCCATTCGGAGTTGGCCGCGATCGCCGAGTTGGCCCGCGATTTGCGGCTGTGGACGGTGATTGCCTCGGCGCACCGCTTGACCGAGGCGAACCGCCCGCACAACAGCCTCTACGTAATTTCCGATCGTGGCGCGGTCGTCACGCGTTACGACGAGCGCCTGCTGTCGAAGACGAAGGTCTCGTACATGTATTCGCCGGGCATCTCACCGGTGACCTTCGACGTCGACGGTGTGCGCTTCGGCTGCCTGCTCGGCATGGAGATCCACTACCCGGAGTTGTTCGCCGAATACGAGAAGCTGAATGTCGACTGCGTCCTGTTCTCGACGACCGGCGTCTCCCCGGGTGCTGTCGCCGCGCAAGCCCAAGGCCATGCCGCGGTCAACAGCTACTGGGTCAGCTTCTCGGTGCCCACACAGCACAGCGCCACCGCACCGTCCGGAGTCATCGCGCCCAATGGCGACTGGCTTGAGCGGTGCGCCACGGACGGCTCGCCATCCGTAGCCGTCGTGAACCTTGACGACAGTTCCGAGGCGGCCGCCGAATCAGTGACCTACGCGCGTCCCTGGCGTCGTGAGTCGCGCGCGGGCGTCTACGCCGAACACCAGGTGACCGACCCGCGCAGCGAAGACCGAACTGCGGCCTTCTAGCGCAGAAGCAGAATCCGAGGGTTCGCGGGTTCGGGATGGCTCCCGCGCCGCGAACACCTCGGATTCTGAGTTGTTGGGGTAACCGGATCATTGTCGGCGGCCGGTCCCCGCATCAGTCACGGGTTCTGGAGGGGCGCACCGTATCGAATCGTCATTACAGCAAGTACCGAATTGACGGCTCTGGCGATGGTGTCCCAGGAGTCAGTCATCAAAGCCCGGACACTACTCGATACCTGCTGAACCCACCGTCGAATTGCGGACGTTCGCTATGGCGGCGACCGACACCACAGTGCCTCAACTCAGCCGCCCGACAGGCGAGCAGGACACGCCTACGGAGGAGTCGGAAGCCGACGCGGCCGAGCATCTGCCGTTTGAGCGTCTTGATCCACAGGCTGATGCCCGCCACCACGTCTTCGCCGACCAGCGGTCAGGTGGGTAGTGCCGCCGTGAGGTCGACCTCGATCAGCTGCCCGGGAAAGCCGAGCTGCTCGATGCCGAGCAGTGTGCTCGCGGTGGTGAACGCGGGCCCGACGGCCGAACGGGTGAGGCGTTGCCAGGCGGCGCCCAGGATCGCGGCATTGCCGCTGACCACATAGATCACCGAACGGACGACCTGATCGGGCCGGGCACCCACCGTACTGAGGGCGGCGAGGGCATTGGCTGCTACCTGGTCGATCTGCGCATCGAGGTCGCCCGGACCCACCAGCGTGCCGGAGCGGCCGAGAGGGCACTGTCCGGCCAGGAAAGCCGTCCGGCCCGCTTCCACCACTGTGATGTGGTGACAGCCGGGCGTCGGATGGAGCTGATCGGGATTGATTCGAGTGATCTCCGTGGTCATGCGGGCGAGTCTGGCGATTCGGCCGACGGAGTGCACTGGGTATTCGTCCGGTCCACGATCCGGACACAGCGCGCTTCCGAAGTGCGGGCTGCACCACATCGTCCAGTACGACGACGGGAATGGTGTCGTCATCGCCGCCTTGACTCGCGGTTCCTGGGAATGTGAGTGATGTGTGGTCGCGCAGTGGCTGGCTGCGGGAGCGTCAGCCCAGCGCCAGCCGGGGTATCTCCCGTCCGGGGGAGCGGTCCATCACCATCAGCAGGCCGGCCTCGCGAGTCCTGGCGTAGGCGGCCTCGTCTATGACGCCCAGTTGGAACCAGACCGCTTTGGCGCCGATCGCCACAGCCTGGTCGGCGACGCCTCCGGCGAGGGCGGAGTTGACGAACACGTCCACGACATCAACCTGGAAGGGGATCTCCGCAAGGGAAGCGTAGCCCTGCTCACCGTGCACCGTCTCGGCCTTTGGGTGCACGGGCACTACTCTCTTGCCGATGCGCTGCAGCTTCTCGGCCACGCGGTAAGCGGCCCGTTCGGGGTTGTCGGACAGGCCCACCACGGCCCAGGTGTCTCCTGCAGTGGTGAGAATCTTCCTGATCGTCGCGTCATCGCCATAGATCGTCATGCCCAGCACCGCCGCGCGGTGGTGAGTTCCGCACCAGTCATGGGGAGCGTCAGGTCTGTGGACTTCGTCAGTCGCATGAGTAGACGTTATCCAGTTTGAATACTGTATGCAATAGTGCAGGCGTGGGCTCCCGTCGCGCGGGCAGCTGGAGCGACCCGGATGCGGTGGCCGAGCAGTGCAGTTCGATGCGCTCAGCTGCTTCGCCGGAGCCAGAGCGTTCCAGGGGCGGTCGTTGCCGATCGGCCCGGAGGGCGGCTACGGCTTCGCTTTGGCGTGAGGTTCTGCCGCGGCATCGAGATCGCGGGCGCGGGCGGCGACCGACGGCGTCAATCGGTGGGCCAGCAGGTCCAGGGCCTCCGTGACCTCGATGAGGATGTCCGGGTCGGGGGCGGTGCCGTCGGGGCCGGACAGGGCCGTGGTAAGGGCGTCGTCGATGGTGGCAGCGCGGACCTCGGCGACCCGGGCGGAGGGCTTCGCAGTGGGGTGGATGAGTCGGCGACGCCGGTCGGCCGGGTCGGGCTCCGTGTTGACCGAGCCCGCCTGCTCCAACCGGGCAACGGCGGTGGAGACCTGACTCTGCGGCAGGCCTGTCCGCGCGGCGATTTCGCCGACCGTTGTCCCGGGGTGGGTGACGAGGTCGCCGAGGACGACGACCACCGAGCGGATCGATCCCTGCGAATCCGACGTCGGCCGGGGCATCGCCTGTTCGCCGATCTTCATGAGGGTGCGTCCCAGGAGGAACAGTTCGACTCCGTTCATGACCGCAAGGGTACATCGAAATGGATGCATCTATATTGATGTATCTATTTCGATGAGTTACTGTCGCGGTGTCAGTCGGAGATGCCGACGACAGTCGGCAAGGGGGACCCGTCATGACCACGACCGCCGCCACCATCCGCACCCTCTCCGTCCCGGGCGCAACCCTCCACTTCCAGGTCGAGGGCATCGGCCCCGTCCTCCTTCTGTCCCAGAGCGGCGAGGGTGATGCGGACCGCACGGTCGACCTTGTCCCGTACCTGGTCGACACCTTCACGGTCGTCACCTACGACCGCCGCGGCCTGTCGCGCAGCACTCTCGACGACCCCGCCCGGCCCGTCGCCATGGCCGACCACGCGGACGACGTCGCCCGGTTGCTCGCCGAGGTCACCGATGGGCCGGCGCTGATGGCCGGGTTCAGCATGGGCGCCGCGATCGGCCTCCAGACCGTGGCCCGCCACCCGGGCATGTTGAGCACACTGATCGCACACGAGCCCGTGATGCCGAACCTGCTGCCCGAGGCAGACCGTGCGGAGCACGTGGCCGAGCTGTCGGCCATCCAGGACGCATACGCGGCCGGTGGCCTGACGGCGGCGTTCCCGGCGATCGCCCGGCACCTCGGCATCGACCCGGCGCACGACGAGACCGAGGAGGGCCTCACCCCTCAGCCGCTCACGCTCCGCCGACAGGCCAACTTCGGGTTCTTCATCGGAACGGAGTTCACGGCCGTCACCACGGACGGCCTCGATCCGGCGGAGCCGGTGCGGGCTGCAGCGCGGACCGGAACGCGGATCATCCCGGCGACGGGCCGGACGACCCGGCCGGTGGTACACACCTATCGCTGCGCGCTGGCACTGGCGGCGCGACTGGGCGCGGAGTCGGTCGAGTTTCCGGGCGGCCACAACGGGAACACCGCGTTCCCCCGGGCGACGGCACAGGTGCTGAAGTCCGTGCTCGGGTGGTGACCTCCTCCAGCGGCACACGCAGAGCCCCAGCGTGTTTTTCCTTGGGCCTGTATGGACGGAGGTCCTCGCGGACAAGCCGGGCAGGCAGTAACTCCGGTTGAACAGGAGGCAGGTGCTGCCTCACTGACGATGCGGCCGCGAGGCTGCCGCCGAACTGGTCAGCCGTTCTACGCTGCCGCTGTTCTTGGGCTGCAAGTCGGTGAAGCAGGCCGGGAAGCAGATATGGATTTCTTCGTAGTGTCCGTACGCGACAGTGCGCCGCAAGTACGCCACTGATCAGTGGGTTTCTCCTATCGTCCCGCTCGGGTACGCGATCCGAGAGGTCGCGGTGACGGGCACCGGGGCGCAGGGCGGCGCCGATGCCGTGGCGGTGTCGAGCGGTCTGGCTCACCGAGAGGCCCACATGGATCAGATGAGGCTCGCGAACGGGTGTGGTTGACGGTGCCGACCGCCTTCGCGCGAAAATGCAGCAGGGCCTGGTCTATCTCTGAAGGTCCACGGGCCGGCGGTGGGCCGGTGTCCCGCCCTCCTGATCGGGGTAGCCGTGCGGGCAGCCGACGCCCGCCGATGCCCTACCGGAAAAGGAGCACGCCCATGCGCCTCTACGCCCAGACCCCGGCACGTCGGAGCCGCCAGGTCCTCGCAGACCTGAGCGCGGCGGCCCTGATCTACGCCGCGGTGAAGCTGGCCTTGGCCGTGCACGACGCGATCGGGCGACTGGCCTATCCGGGCCGAAAGGCGGAAAGTGCCGGCAACAGCCTCTCCGACGGACTCGTCGACGCGGGCGACGCCGCCTCGAAGGTGCCGTTTGTCGGAGGCCAGTTGAAGAAGCCGCTCAGGTCCGCCGCCGAGGCCGGCACCGGGCTGGCCGACGCAGGTCGTTCGCTCCAGGACACGGTGGGCCATGTGGCGACGCTGACCACGGTCGCCCTGATCGTCATCCCGGTGGTGTTCGTGCTGCTGCTGTGGCTGCCCCTGCGCCTGCGCTGGATCCGCCGCAGCGCCGTCACCCGGCGCCTCGCGGCCGATCCGGGTGGCGCCGACATCCTCGCGCTGCGCGTCCTCACCGGCTCGCAGCGCGAACTCGCCGCGCTGCCCACGCCACCCGGCGGCCTCGCAGAGGCTTGGCGGCGCGGCGACAAACAGGTCATCGCCGACCTGGCGGCGATCGGCCTGCGGCAAGCGGGTCTACGCCCCTGACGGGTGAATGCGGGGTTTGGTGGCAGTGGTTGGGCGTCAGCGCGGACGCTTCTACTGCCCGCGGTAACTTCCGGACCTGGGCGAAGATCACCTCGCACGTCTACGCCATCTTTCAGCGTGGCCCCGGCGCGGTGAAAGATGGCGCTGCTGGAACGGGCGTGCAGCCGGCTGGGCCCCTACACCTGACTATTCGTCTCCTCCTCATCACTGCGACGGAATCCTGATACCGGAGGCGACGGTGGACAGCAGGGCCGACCATGTGGACACAACACCGGCAGGACCGTCTGCCGTCGAGGCCGGAGTGCTGGGGGAACAGTCGCTGATCGCGCTGCGGCCGCCGGCCGTGCGCCGCCTGCTGGCATTGCGATGGCAGCACCGTCCGACACGGGGCCATGTGCGCCTTGTGGTCGAGTGTCTGGGGGTGTCGGAGCGGACGGTGTGGCGGTGGCTGTCGGACGCCTCCCGCTCCGAAGATGCTGCGGCTCGCCCTGGCGCACACAGTTCGGAGCGTTTTGAGATCACCGGGCCGGTCCGGGTGCTCCTGGCGTACAGGCACGGGAACGCCTCCGCGATCCACCGCCAGCTCGTCGCTCGAGCTCGGGCCGCGGCGTTTCGGCTGGATTGCTGGCTGTGGGTTTCCCGGGGTGGGGATGGGTACTGCGGGCTGGTCAGTTGATGGTCCGGTCGCGCAGTTGACGGGCGATGCGGGCAACGTCCAGTGTCCCGGCGGCGGTGCGACCTGTTCCGGACTCGGGCTCACCCGAACGCGTGTACGTGTCGGCGGGGCATCGGTAGCCGGGCGTGCTGAGGTGATGTGGGCGGCGGGAACCGGGCCGGGATCGGTCGGCTCGCCGTCCGTCTGTTCCTTGTCGAGATGGGAGCGTTCATGTACGGCGCGCTCAGACCAGATGCCGAGCTGGGTCTGGAGACGTTTGCTGTGCGGCATCCCGTGAATCTCCCCGAGCCTCGCTGACCCTGTGGTCAGGGGGCTCTTCCTCGTCATATTGGGGCTGGTGGCCGTATTGCTGTCGTCACGCACGCGCGAGCGTGAGCAGACCTACACAGAGTGGGCGCCTTCAGGCCTGAGGGGCCCTCCTGAACGCCACACGTACGCATGCTCAGTTCCCGCCGAACCCACGGATACACCCAGGTGGCGCACGGACCGAACCGCGAGTTCCCCCTGAACAGGCTTCGGTTTCCCTGAAACCCCGGGGCTCCCCGGCTTCCAGAAGTTGCGGACGGTCGTGTCCCGCCGTGCTTATCGGCGTTGCCGTCTTCCTCGACGAGCTTGCGCTCGCCAACCCACCTGCGAGCGCACCCTGCCACGCCGGCCGCGAGCAGCGCAGACAGGGCCCTTCTTCCCTCCCCCAATGGTCATGGGCAGGTCATGGCATGGGCTGACAGGGCGAACTGCAAAAGCTCCCGGTCAGGCCTCCGTCGGGAAGCTGAGGCCGTGGCTACCGTCGGATTATTCCCCACCTCTACCTACCGGGATGGACATGAACAAGGCTCAGCTCGTCGAAGCGATTGCTGACAAGCTCGGTGGGCGGCAGCAGGCTGCCCACGCGGTCGATGCGGTCCTCGACGCCATGGTCCGCGCAGTTGTCGCGGGCGAACGGGTGTCGGTCGCCGGAATCGGCAGCTTCGAAAGGCTTGACCGGACCACTCGTTACGCATGCAAGCCGCAGGCAGGCGAGCGCGCGCCCGCCAAGAAGCGCGCCGATTGATATCCGGCGACGCCTAGATGTAGTCGTCCACCGAGTTGCTACTGAACTTGATTGGGTGATCACGGGTTCGGTTGACGTGACGCCTCCCGCCCGCCTGATCTTTCAGCTACGAGTCGGTTGCGGGCGCTCGATGCGGTCGAGGTCGCCGGTGAGCAGGTCGCGGTGACTGATGGTGAAGTCTCCGTTGGGCAGAGTCTGCCCGCGGCCGTAGTGCCGGCCGACGACGGCGGTGGGGAGGTAGGCGCGCAGGCGGTGGCGCATGTCCCCGGGGTACACGACGGGCGCGCCCCAGTCGGAGGGGGCTTCGTCGGTGGAGAACAGGACCCAGTGGTCCACGGGCACGGTGGCGTCGAGGTCCGGCGCCTTACCGGTGTGGCTGTCCAGGGCAGGCACAGTCAGCCGGTCGGGGTCGAGGGGCGGATACCACAGCACGTGTCAGCGGGCCGGGCGCCAACTCCCGTTCCGGCCAAATGATCTGGGCCTCGCTGAGTCGCGGTCGACCTGGCGAGCCCTTCGACAGCACCCCGTCATCGCCCTGCTCGCACCAGGTCCTGCGCCACCGCTCCACCGACCGCTCGCTCACCCGCAGCGCGGCAGCGATCTCCCCGTTCTTTTGCCCGTCCTCGAAGCGCTCCACGGCCTGCATCCGTAACCGCTCCCGCGTGTCCCTCTCAGCATCGGGGCTTCTCGCCGCCGCGGCCTGAACTCAACGCGCCGAACCCATGCGGTCATAGCTGTGGTCGAGTGGGGACGAAGAGGCGCTGGATTGGTGGTCCTGGTGTCGGATGGAACTCAACGTCGCGCGTGGCGGATCTTCAACCGCCCGAACTCCATGGTCCCGGAGATCCGGATCCTGGGCCCGCCGGGGCGGGAGCGCCGCCGGGTCTTGTGAGCGAGTCCTTCCACCCGGTGCGCAGATCCTCGACGTCGACGATGGCGTCGCGAGGCGCCGTGATCTTCGCCCTGCCGGTGCCGAGTTGCAACTCGATGTCGACTACCGAATGCTCGAAGACCGCCCGGGACAGGTCCAGATGCACCCTTCCCAATGCGGACTCGACCTTTAGGCTCCGAGGTACCCGCCATATGCCGCGCTGTCGGATCCGTCCGCCGGCAGCGGCAATCGTGGACGTGGCGCCCGCATTCTCCGCCGGGAGCGAGGCCGGAGCCGACACGAGCTCGCTGTGCGTGTTGGCGGTGAGCGCCTGGTCGAGGGGAAGGGCTGGGCCGGCACGTGGCCTCGCGCAGCGGCGCACGTGGACTCGGGGCCGCGTGAACCGGTCGGCGTGCCGCCTGGACCGGCTCGGGAACCGTTGCCCCGGATCCTGCGTGACGTCTTGTGTTGCCGGCCGGTGGTGAGGGGACCGAATGAGAGCTCGGACGATGGTGAGCGTGGCGGTATCGGCCTGTGTGGCGCTGGTGGTGTGCGCGTGCGGTCCGGAGAAGTCGAAGGAGGACACGGACGCGAAGCCTTCGCAGCCGTCCGCGTCTACGCGGTCCGAGGAGCCGTCGGCCACGCCGTCCGTGTCTGCTCGACCCGAGAAGCCGTCGGCCGAGCCAACCGGCGACCAGCCCGCGCCCAGGACGAAGGAGGGTGCGATCCAGCGGTACGAGCAATACCTCCACGCCCTGGGCCGTGAGGACATCGACACGGTCTGCGAAGTGGCCGGGCCCGCCGCGAAGAAGGCGCAGGACGAGGGGCTCGGCCCGTGCACGTCGACGTACGCCGTCGTGGTCCAGATGATCTCGCCCGTGCAGAAGAAGGCTCTGCAGACCGCGACCGTCGATCCGCAGCGCATCGCCGTACGCACGCCCTACAAGATCGAGATGCCTGTCGAAGCGGTCAGGGCTTCGGCAACCTTCTCCGAAAGCGACCTCGGCAGCTACACCCTGGAGTACCTCAAGAACGATTGGTACATCACCGACTGAACCCGACGCGCCGTACGCGGAGCCACCCGACGGACGGCTCCGCGCGCACGCCATCCGGTGGCCGGTCGACCGGCGCCCGCTGACGACCTTCAGCGCCGGGCTGTGACGGTGACTCCCGAACTCATCGACATTGATCAAGCGGCGGGGCTACGCGGTGGCTTCCGAAGCCGTCGACAAATGACTCCCGTTCTCGGGCTCTGGTCCACTTCGTGTGGTCGCGTACACAGGGTGACTGTTGATCTCCGCCTAATGGTGGTTCTAGTGGTCGTAGGCGGCCAGTGCGCGCATGACTGGCTGGCTACGCATGAACCTGGCTCCCCTCATCAGGCCCCTTGGAATCGATCATCTAGGCTGGCGCGGTGACTGATGAGCAGGAGCGGGTGCAGCCGTCGGGAGTGTGGGCCACGGCGGTGGGGGTGGCCAGGGTGCGGGCGCTGGAGACCGAGCGGGAGAACGCGCTGTTCCGCGACCCACTGGCACAGGCCTTCGCCACCGCCGGCGGCCTGTGGCCCTCCTCGCCGCCGCCCGATGACGAGGCCGCGCGACGCCGCCGGTTGGCCGTGTCGTTCTCCATCGTCATCAGGACGAAATTCCTCGACGATCTGTTGCAGCAGGCCTCCGCGTCCGGTGTCCAGCAGGTCGTGCTGCTCGGCGCCGGCATGGACAGCCGGGCCTTCCGGATGGACTGGCCCGAGGGCACCCGGTTGTTCGAGGTCGACACCGCCGCGCCACTGGACTTCAAGGCTTCGGTGCTGCGCCAGGAGCGGGCCGTCGCACGCTGCGAGCGGATCACCGTCGCGGTGGATCTGCGTGAGGACTGGCCAGGCGCGCTGGCCGCCGCAGGGCACGACCCGGCCGTGCCGACCGCGTGGATCGCCGAAGGACTACTGATCTATCTGCCCGAGGACGCGGTGGAGTTGCTGTTGGCCCGGATCAGCACGCAGTCGGCGGCAGGCAGTCGGATGGGGCTGACATTGGGCTCGCGCGGCGTGATCGAGCGCTTCGGCGCGGACGCCGCGCAGGGATCGGCGGCGTCCATGTGGGTCTCGGAGATGCCCGACGACCCGGTGGGCTGGCTGGTCGGGCACGGCTGGGAGGCCGACAGCCACACCCTGCGCGAGCGCGCTGCCGCCTACGGCCGCCCGATCAGCACCCCGCCGCAGCGCGAGGAGCGGCCCGGCGGACTGATCTCGGCGGTCCGCCGGTAGAGCGCCTCCCGGTTCCCTAGATGACCGATTCCAAAGGGGCCTGATGAGTGGAGCCAGGTTCATGCGCGGCCAGCTAGTCATGCGCGAGCGGAAATCGTTGTTTCGACAGGAGATCTGGCGGTCCAGGCCGACGTCGGCCACCTAGCCTCCGCCGCCGGACTGGTGCCCGTGCCCCGGGACTCCGGGCGCCGGACCGGGCATCTGCACCGGCCCAAGCGCTACAGCCGCCGCCTGCGCCGAGTGTTCTATCTGTCTGTCCGCACAAACCAGCATCATCCGCGACGGCCCCAACCGAGATTTCTACCTCAAGAAGCGCGGCGAGGCATGCAAGAACGCCCAGGCTGCCATCGCCTTGGCCCCGCCAGCGTGCTATGGGCCCTCCTGCGCGACCACCGTGTCTCCACCCCCGCTCCACCGCTCGCACAGGTGGCGCGACCGCTGTCTGAAGCTCAGTCGCCGCCGGAGGCGGCAACCGCCTGCATCAGTCCTTCCAGTCCGGGCTGGTGCGGTGTGCTGAGGTGACCGCTTCGGCGCGGTGAGGGCGGTGTGGTCCCTGGTTGGCTGGTTCAGGCGGAGTTGTGGGGGCACCACTCGCTCAAACCGGGCAAAGTGTGCACTCTGATTGCACATTCAAGCATCACTCGGCGGCAAGGCCGGGTGCCGTCATTGCTGGGCCCGCGGCTGCTGCTGATGCGACTCGTTGGGGGGGGGCGTCGGGGCTGGGGGCGGCATGTCCTGGTGCACGGCGTCAAGAATCTGCTCGCGGCGCTGCTGGCCCGGGAGAGCCGTCGTATGTGTCTGTGGCCACCGCATTGCTCATGGTCAATGCTGAAACGGTGTATCGCATCTGTGATGCGAGGTGTTCGGGCGCACCCGGGTAAGCCGAAGGAGAGCCTGGGCAAGCCGCCCTTTGCGACGACTTGCACTTCAGTTTCTGCGTGCTGCTGTCCATCGCCAAGGGCCGACACGTCCTTCGAGGCCCTGGAGCCGTCGGCTCCAAGGCCTTCGCCACGTGTGACACGGGCCGGGCATTGATGCGGTCGATGAACTGTCCGAACGTTTCCTCAAGGTCGGACTCCGAGGCCAGAGTCCACGCCCACCCTGCACGCCAGTGAGTGTTCCTCAGCTTGACGGGTGGGGCCAGTGCGCCAGGCCACCGGTCGAGGGAGCGTGTCGGGTCGCCTCCTGTGGCGAGGGGTGGATCTCGTAAGCCTCACGCAGGCCGCTGATGTCGAAGACCCTGACTATCCGGCCAGAGGCGGACGCGATCCGTAGTGAGCCATCGTGTTCACGGATGCGTTTCGTGACCGCCACGACCACGCCCAGCCCCATCGAGTCCAGGAAGGAAACGAAGCTCAGATCAAGGACGAAGTGGCGGTGTCCCTCGTCGACGAGCTTGATCACTGCTTCACGGACCAGGGGGGAGGTGTGGGCGTCCACATCGCCGTCGATCTCAACAACCGTCCAGCCGTTCACCACGTCGTAGCTGACGGCCATGCGCTCGTTGCGGATAACGTTCGTTCGCATCATCATCCTTCTCACGTCTCCGGGCGGCGGGGGATCCGCCAGCATGGCGTCGCACGTGGGACTGGATTCGTCCGCGCGGCCGACGTACCAGAACCGCGTGGCCCGAGCGAGAGTCGGTATGGTCGACGAGTGACCGTGACGGTGCAGGCCGCGCCGACGGCACAGCGCCACACGACGTGCGCTCCGCCGCACCCACCGTCGACGATCAAATTCCGCAGATCGCCGTCCTTGTGAACACTCATGTTCGTCACCGCTTCTTGGTCAGCCACTCGGCCAGGACCGCGGCCTGGCTGTGGTCCAAGTCCTTGGTGGCGGTCAACAGCATGAGCTTGTCATGCGTTGCCACCTCACGCAGATGCTCGACCGCCTGGCGGTGCCCGGCATCGCGTGGTTCGGCCAGGTAGCGGCGACGGAACTCGGTGCTCATGGCTGTACCACCTGCGCAGTTCGCTCGACGGGGCGACATGACGCAGCCACTGGTCCAGGTGCGCGTCCTCCTTGCGCATGCCGCGGGGCCAGATCCGGTCGACGAGTACCCGCTTGCCGTCCTTGGGCGCGGTCTCCTCGTAGACTCGGCGATAGGTGATCTGTTCGGCCATGACGGCACCCTTCAGATCGATCGGCCGCCCCGGCCCGGGACCGGCGGACAGCGGGGACGGCCCCGGTGGGAGTGGATGTGTTCGGCTCGCCCAATTTTATCGCCGGATGGGTGGGCCGGCCGGAGACCCGCTGCGGGCTGAGGGCGCCGGCGCCCTCAGCCCGCAGGAGAGGAGAACGCCGTTGCACGACACCGGCCCTGCCACCCCGGACGGGCAGCACTTCCCGGCCGCGACCGCACCCCGGATGCGTGACGTGAGCAGGCTGGACACCGCCGTGGCCTCCTGCCGGGCCTGCCCGCGCCTGGTGGCCTGGCGAGAAGAGGTCGCCCTGGTCAAGCGCCGGGCATACAGGGAGTGGGAGTACTGGGCGAGGCCGGTGCCCGGCTTCGGACCGCCGGACGCGGTGCTGGCCATCGTCGGCCTGGCACCGGCCGCACACGGCGGCAACCGCACCGGGCGGATCTTCACCGGCGACCCGTCCGGCGATGTCCTGTACGCCGTCCTGTATGACCTCGGCCTGGCCTCCCAGCCGACCGCCACCCACCGCGGTGACGGCATGGAACTGTACGGGGTGCGGATCACAATGCCGGTGCACTGCGCACCGCCCGATAACCGACCCACCACCACCGAGCGCGACACCTGCCGCCCGTGGCTCGTTCGCGAACTGGCACTTTTGCGACCGACGTTGCGGGCTGTCGTGGTGCTCGGCGGCTTTGCCTGGCAGGCGCTGCTCCCCGTGCTGTCGGGTGCAGGCTGGCAGGTGCCTCGCCCCCGCCCGGCCTTTGGCCACGGCGCCGAAGTCCTCCTCACCGACGTTGGCGGTGAACGGCGGGTGCACTTGGTCGGCGGATTCCACCCCAGCCAGCGCAACATGTCGACCCGGACCCTGACCCCCGCCATGCTCCGCGACGTGCTGCAACGGGCCGCTATGCTCGCAGGGCTGCCACATGAGCCGCATCACCCGCAGGCTCCCACGCCCCCCTGAGAAGCGGCCAGCGGATTGCACCTTTCCGGACCGCCCTGCGCCCTCTCGCAGTCTCGGGGCCGGAGCGGCCCAGGTGGGTGGCGATCTGAACGCCCGGCTGCCGCGCACGTCCGCGAAGTACACGGAATCGCATCGGGCTCGACGCCTTATCCGAGGACTTTCACGGACCCCAGGTAGCCCTTCTCCACCACGGTGGCGTCGCCTGCGATCCCGCGCCATCCGGCACCGGAATGGATGCGGCAACGGCGTGAACAGGTCCGACGTCAGGAACTGTGAGGGCATGTCGAAGAGTGCTCTGGCTCCGACGGGTGGCGGCTGAGGAGTCGCGCGGTCGACGCCATGTCGGACCGGCGCGACCGTGGGCAGACACAGTCGTTCATCACCACCGACCGTGTTGCTGCCCTGACGTCATTCGGCCTCGCCTGCCGCGCGGCCGCACCGGAGCAGGAGTGCTCGGGGGCAGCATGGGAAGCGGGCCCGCCCGGGCGCCCTCGCACGTCGACCCTGTACCGCACCCTTGCCGCATACGACGAAGCCGTCGCCACGACAGCCGACCACTGATCAAATCCGGTCCCGCGGCCGCTGACTTCATCGGCCGCACGGGGTGCGGTCGGGCCGCCGCAACCCTAAGGGCGGCGGTGTGTTTCACCGGGCCGGTCGGCCGCGGGTGCGCTGGGTTCCCGCGGCGGAGAGTTGTCGGGGCCGGTCCAGGATGCGAGGAACCGGAGGCTTTCCTGTGCGGCGGATCCCGGCACGGCGGTCATGACCATGAGCTGCTGGTCGGGATCGGTGGCGCAGCCGAGGATCTCCCAGTCGAGGGTCAGCTCTCCGGCGACGGGGTGGTTGAGTTTCTTGGTGCCGCATGTCTTGTGTGCGACGTCGTGGGCGGCCCACCACTGCCGGAAATCGGGGTCACGTACGGAGAGCTCGCCGACCAGTGTGGCGAGACGGGGATCGTCCGGGTATTGAAGGGCGTCCATTCTGAGGTAGGCCACACAGGTGCGGGCTGTTGTTTCCCAGTCCGCGAAGAGTCCACGCACATGCGGGTCGACGAAAGCCAGTCTGAGATAATTTCGCTCCCCTGGTGGCAAGGCAGAAAAATCAGTGATGAGAGAAGCCGCGAGTGAATTCCAGGCCAGGATGTCCATGTGCCGCCCCAGGACCAGGGCGGGCGAGTCCGTGAGCTGGTCCAGCAGCCGCTGCAGCTGCGGACGGACTCGCTGGGCGGGTCGACGCTGCGGGCGCCCCCTGCGCTTGGCTCCGTGCAGGCCCTTCACGTAGGCGGTCTGGTCCTCGTCGAGGTGCAGAGCGCGGGCCAGGGCGCTCAGGACCGGTTCGGATGCCTGGAGCCGGCCTTGCTCGACGCGGGTGTAGTAGTCCGTGCTGATGGCAGCCAGGTGTGCCACTTCCTCGCGGCGCAGGCCGGGGACCCGGCGGGCGGCTCCGGACTGGGGAAGACCTACTTGGGCGGGGGCCAGTTCGGCCCGCCGCGCCTTGAGGAATTCCCCGAGCTCGTTGCGCTGTGCGTCTGCAGTAGCCATGTCCCCAGTGTGGCAGGCGGTACGCCTCCTGCGAGGGGGAGGAATATTTCCCAGGAACGCCCTTTCCTAGGAAATAGCTCTCTCTTGTTGCCCTCCATGCGGCGTGTGATCGTGATGGAAATGCCTCCCCAAGAGGCGTCGCAGACACAAACCATCACGGAAATTTGCCGATATCAAGAAGGGCATGAAAATGAAGCCGATCAGTGTGGAATTCCAGAGCAACGGCATCACGCTTGCCGGAAACCTGTTCTTCCCCGAGGACCATGTGGAAGGTGACCGGCGGCCGGCGGTGCTCATCGCGCACCCCTTCGGCGGTGTGAAGGAGCAGACGGCCGGACTGTACGCGCAGAAGCTCGCCGCACAGGGCTTCGTCACGCTCGCCTTCGACGCCGCCTGCCAAGGCGAGAGTGCGGGAGAGCCGCGGTTCCTGGAGAACCCGTTCGCCCGTGCGGAAGACATCAAGAGCGCGGCAACCTTCCTGACCACCCGCGATGAGGTCGACCCGCAGCGCATCGGCGCGCTCGGCATCTGCGCCGCGGGAGGCTACGTTCCCTTCGCGGCGACGACCGACCACCGCATCAAGGCGGTGGCGACCGTCAGCGCGGCGGACATCGGCGCCCTGTTCCGCGAGGGGCTGGGCGGCGGCCAGGACGAGCAGGTCCTGCGGGACATGCTCGACGCCGCGGCCCAGGCCCGTACCGCGGAAGCCACGGACGGCACCTTCCAGCTGGGGCCGGTCGTCCCGGAGACCCAGGAAGAGGCCCGCGGCTGGCCGACCCTCTACCAGGAGGGCCACAACTACTACCGCACCCCGCGCGCGCAGCACCCGAACTCTCCCAACCGGTACCTGCTCCGCAGCGTCGACCAGATCGCCCAGTACTCGTCGTACGACCTGATCGACCTGATCTCCCCGCGCCCCCTGCTGATGATCGCCGGCACCGTGGCGGACACGGCGTACTTCAGCCGTGAGGCGATCGAAAGGGCCCGTGAGCCCAAGGAGCTGTTCTGGATCGACGGTGCCACGCACATCGACCTCTACGACAAGGACGAATACGTGCCGACCGCGGTCGCGAAGCTGACCGGGTTCTTCAAGGAGAGCCTGGCCGCTGCCTGACCTGGGGCCCGGGCTGGCTGCCCGCAGGTGAATCCGGCCCGGCCTCAGAGGCCGGGCCGGTGCCAGCCGGTTGCGGGGTCGGACGTGAGAGCGGCGGACTGCTGTGGCCGGTCGGTGTGCACCGGGAGCCTGGGGCCGCCGTTGTAACCGGTCAGAGCGGTTTCCAGCTCCTCGACGAGGGCGGGCGACAGACGGCGGTCGCCGCAGTCGCCTGCATGGCCAGGTGCGCGCCTCGCCAGCGCCGACGCAGCCGACGATCATGGCTGACGATGACGGCGGCACAGGCACGTCAAGACCCGCCGTCGGGCCATTGAACGGTCTGTGCCCGGGGCGGAAGAGCCGGCGGCTTTCGCGGACGATGAGTCCCTGTGCTTCGAGCGCGGTCTTGTAGGTGTCTGTCAGGGAGTGGCCTCTGCGCCATAGCCAGTCGCTGTGCATGACGAGCGCGGCAGCGGCTCGGGTGAGGAGGGGGTCTGCTGGTCCTGGGAGGTGGCCTGGCACGATTCGGCCGCCGTCCAGCCGGATGGTCGGGGTCTTGAGGAGGTCGATCAGTTCCGCTCCCGCGAGGGACAGTTCGCCTGGTGCGACGGGGTGGCCGGCCGCTTCGCCCAGGACGACGATCAGCGGGCCTGTGGCGTGGTCATGGAAGGGCTCGCGTTCAATGCGTCGGCGCTCGCGACGGCGAGCGGTGCCGATCGGTGCGGTGGAGATCGCGGTGCTGGTGGCAAGTCTTCTCCACCGCGGCAGACAGGTTCTGCAGCTGGTGCCACCCGTCGGCGACCTCGAGGGAGCGGGAGGTGCCCCTATCTGTTTGGTCAAGGTGGTGCGGGCTGCTGTTGGGTGAGGATGAGGGCATGACGACTTGGTTCCGCACCTACTACGAGGACGAAGATCTGTGGCTGTATTTCGAGGCTGATGACGAGGGCTGGGCGGCGCGTCACGTTGAGGTCCAGAGGAAGGACTCACGGCCGGTGACGGCTGCCTCTTTGGAAGAGGTGCTGCACTTGCGTGATCATGCCGATCTCGCGGCGATGGGTCGCTATGAACGGCAGTACGGAGTCCTGGCCGAGGCTGTGCTCGACGGCTGGCAGGACCAGCCGCAGGCAGCCGAGATCTCCGCGGAGGAGTTTGAGCGCCTGTGGGTCGAGGCCAGGCGAGTTCTTGGTGCTTCAGGCTGATCCGGCGAGCTGAGGTTCGTGGAATGTTCCGTCGCGGAGCATCGCGAACAGGACATCGGCCCGGCGTCTGGCGAGGCGGAGCAGGGCCTGGGTGTGGTGCTTCCCCTGGGCGATCTTCCTGCCGTAGTAGGCCCGCGATGCAGGGTCGCCCAGGGCCACGAACGCGGAGAGGAAGAAGGCCCGTTTGAGCAGCTTGTTTCCCCTCCGGGAGGGCTGTTCGCCGCGGATCGACGACCCGGAACTGCGGGGCGCCGGGGCGAGACCCGCAAAGGCGGCGAGATGGCCGGCGGTCGGGAAGGTGCTGCCATCACCGGCCTCGATCAGGATGCGGGCTCCGGTCCTGACGCCGACTCCCGGCATGGATGTCAGGGCCTTGGAAAGACATCTCACGGTGCCAACGCGTCAAGCGGTGGCCGTGCGCAGTGGCGTGAAGGCGCGTTGCTCGTTGAAGAGCGTTTGGTGTTGTAGGCAGTGGTAGAGCATCCCCAGCATGCGGTTGAACAGGTTGCGTTGGGCGGCTGCGTGCCAGTCACCGCGTTTGCGGCGGCGTCGGTAGTGGCCCCATCCGGTTGCGTGTGAAGACGCTGACACCTCTGCCGGCTCTGCCCAGGCGAGCGGCGCAGGGTGGACATCGTCAACAAGGACGCGGCGCACGGCGTCTGAGCTGAGCCGCACAAGGTATGCGTGGAGGCGCTCGCGCAGGTGGGGCGGGAGTGGGCCGGTGGCGTGCCAGTGGGCGAGCAGTTCGGCGTAGATGCCGATGGCGCGCCACTGCGGCTACCACGGCCATCAGTAGATGAGCCAGGCCGCATCGTAGAGGTGGTCGCCGTACCGTGCGTTGCCCCAGTCCAGCACGGCGGTGACGGTGCCGTCGGCAGCAAGGACGGACCTCGCTCATCTCCTCAGGTGTCACACCTGATTCAAGTTCACGCGCTCCCTGGCAGACGGCAGTTGGGGTACCTGACGAAGCTCTACTAGTAACTCGTAATTTAGGAATTATTATTGACACGCGCCGGTAACCGCTGCAAGATCCTGGAAACCGACCGCAGGCGCGCGGGCGTTGACTGGTCCGAAGGCCGACGGCCGCACCCTCCACGAGGGAGCGGTACCTCAGACACACGACCAGGACGGGTCGGCACGCCTGATCGAAGGATCCGATGTGAAACGACATCTCACCGTCCTCCTCGCCCTCCTGACCGGCTTGCTGGTCGTGGCAGCACCCGCCCACGCCGGGCCGGCGGCCGGCACTGTCGCCGTCACGGCGCCAGCACCTCAGCAGGTGCTGAGCCCGACGCCGTACATGGGCTGGAACACCTACTACGCGCTGGGTGGCGATCCGACCGAGGCCGAGGTCAAGTCAGTAGCGGACTTCCTGGTCAGCAGCGGTCTGCGCGACGCCGGCTACCAGTACGTCTGGATCGACGGCAATTGGGCGGCGCCGACCCCACGCAGCTCGGCCGGCGACCTGGTGGCCAACCCCGACCAATTTCCGAACGGGCTGAAGCCGCTGGTCGACTACATCCACGCCAAGGGCCTGAAGGCCGGCATCTACACCGACGCCGGCCCGTACATCCCGGGCAAGTGCGGACTCGGCAGTCACGGTTACTACCAGCGCGACGCGGACCAGTTCGCTGCCTGGGAGTTCGACGCGGTCAAGGTGGACTACCTCTGCGGGATCGCCGCGGACCTCGACCCGAAGACCGTCTACACCGAGTTCGCGCAGGCGCTGCGGAACAACGCCAGCGGGCGCCCCATGATCTTCAACCTCTGCAACCCGGTGACCTCCCCGGACTGGGGCAACTACCCGGATGAGCAGCAGTCGACGTACTCCTGGACCTACGCGCCGGCGATCGCGCAGTCCTGGCGGACGTACACGGATGTGGGTTTCGTCGGCGAGATCAAGTTCAAGGACGTGCTGCGGAACTACGACGCGAACGCGCGGCACCCCGAGGCCGCCGGGCCGGGGCACTTCAACGACCCGGACTACCTCGGACCTGAGCTGGGGATGACCGACGAGGAGTTCCGTACCCAGATGACGCTCTGGTCGGTGGCGGCCGCGCCGCTGCTGATCGGCAGCGACGTCCGTAAGCTCAGCCAGACCTCGCTCGGCATTCTCGCGGACCCCGATGTACTCGCGATCAACCAGGACACCGCCGGCATCCAGGCCGTCCGCGTCGGCCCCGCCGGTACGACGGAGACCTGGGTGAAGCGGCTGGCCAACGGTGACCGTGCCGTGATGCTGCTGAACCGGGGCGACAGCCCAACGACCCTGACCACGAAGGCGTCGTCGGTCGGGCTGTCCGGGGATCGGTTCACCCTGAAGAACGCCTGGACCAACCAGGTCACCGAGAGCGCCGGCACCATCAGTGCCGCTGTCCCGGCCCACGGCGCGGCCCTGTTCCGGGTCGGCCCGGCCACGGGCAAGCCCGGTGTTCCGCACGTCGTCGCCGGCCTGCCGCAGGTGACGCAGGTCGGTGGCGACGCGGTGCCGGCCGGGGCCGCCCCGCTGGTCGCCGGCGGCGACCAGGCCCGGGTCGAGGTCACCGTCCGCAACGACGGTGCGCAGCCGGTGTTCACGCCGCAGGTTGAGCTGACGGTGCCCGCCGACTGGACGGCCCGTCCGCTCGGCAAGGCGCCGAAGCTGCTGCGTTCCAACCATTCCGCGACCTTCGCCTTCACGGTGACCCTGCCGGTCACCGCCGCGCCGGGCAGCACTGCGCTGACCGGCAAGACGTCGTACAAGGTGATCGGCAAGGGACGCCTGCGGCAGGAGACGGCCACGGCGGTAATTGTCGCACCGGCAGCGCCGGACGGCGACGTCGTACTGTCGCACCACAAGTGGATCAGCGCCACCAGCGGGTGGATGAGCCCGACGGTCGACCTGAGCGTCGGTGGCTCGTCACCGATCAGCATGCTCGGCCAGGTCCACCCGACCGGTATCGGGGTCGCCTCACCCTCCGCGGTCCGCTACTACCTCGGCGACAAGTGCAGCCGGCTGACCGCGACCGTCGGCATCGACGACGCGGTGCGCAACGTCGGCCCGGACGGCGGCACGTCGACCTTCCAGGTGATCGGTGACGGCCGGGTGCTGTTCGACAGCGGTGTGCTGACTCGCGACGACACCCGCCAGGCCGACATCGATCTGACTGGCGTCCGCGTGCTCGACCTGGTGGTCGGCGACGGCGGCGACGGCGGCTACAACGACCGCGCCGACTGGGCCGGTCTGAACGCCACCTGCTGATTCGGCTCGGCCGCACCCAGGTGACACCTCACCTGGGTGCGGCCGATTCGCCAAGACTTTGAGACGCCGTGGCGCGGTTACGCGCCACGGCGTCGTGATGTTGGGCCGGCCCGCATGGGAGTGGACGGTGTCAGGCGCGCCGCAGCACAACGAGTTCGGATTCCCTCGATGACTATGCGTACTACCTCGACCCGTCCGGGCACTTGGTGGGCCTCGAACTGGACAGTGGTGCGGTGCGCTGGCGCGGCCGGGTGCCGCTGCCGAAGAGCCCGGTGCAGGGCGGGATCGCTCCCGAGCTCGTGAGTTACGGCCACGACCTCGTCGGCCAGGTCGGCGGCGAGCTCTTCAGGATCAAGCCCCAGCTGCCTCAAGGAGGTTGACGGTCGGGATGCAGCGAGGGCTCTGGCCGGGAACCCGCAGCCCGACGGGCCGGCTGTGGCGGTGTGTTCGCTGGATGATGACCCGCATTTGTGGGATCTCGATGTGCGTTCCACGACCGCACGCCGCCACCACCGTGGCCCGCAGACTGGCAGAATCATCTGCCTTCTTGTGGCCGGCTACCCAGTGTGTTCCACCTGACGGGGCTGCACCTTCAGGACGTTCTCGCCCTGTAGCGCCAGAGCCGGGTGTGTAGGCGGCCAACGCGGGGCGCCTACACCCACTGGTCTATGCCCTCACGCCCAGCGCATCCTGTTCCGTGCTGCTCCGGCCGCCGTCCACGACGTCCACGCGAATCTGTCGATCGCGAACGTGGATTTCGATGAGTTCGCTTTCGGCCCTGCCCTCGATGACTTCTGCCAAGCCCTGAGCTACCTGGGGGAGGCCAACTAACGCGAGTCAGCCGACGTCCGCATCAGGACTCCCCGACCGAGACGGCGGGGAACGCATCTGCCTGATCACCACGGTCACCGAGCCGGACTCTGCGGCCGCCGCCGAACTGGCCTCCGCCTACCACTCCGGAGATGGGAGGAGGAAACTGCAAACGCCAGCTGAAGACCGTCCTACGCGGCCCGGGGAAGGTCCTGCGGTCCAAGAGTCCGGACCTGGTCCACCAGGAGATCTGGGCCTACCTGCCGGTCCACTACGCGATCAACTCCCTGATCTGCCAGGCCGCGACCGGAGCCGACAAAGACCCCCGGACCGCATCAGCTTCCTCAGGACCCAGCCGCCTGCTGATCCAGGCCCGACCACACGCAGAGCTCGACGACGTCGCGTTCGTGGCGCGGCAGCCGAGCCAACGCCCGGTGGATTTCCGACATGCGACGCTCGTCGTCGACCAGGACGGCGACGCGGTCCGCGTGGTCGCCCACCGGCTCGGCATGCGAGACGAGCCGGCGCAGCAACGCCTCGGCCCGCCTCAGCCGCCGCCTGGTGTTCGACAGCAGGCGGTCGGCGATGCCCAGCAGCCACGGCAGGGCCGAGTCTCGGTCCAACACCGTCTCCGATCGCCGACGCCAGGCGTGCAAGAACACGGTCGACGTGAGGTCTTCAGCTTCGGACCAGTCGGCCGTGCGCCGGAACAGGTGGTTGTAGACGGTCTTCCCATCCCATGACGGTCGAACATCCGACCGAACGCCTCCCGGTCGCCGTCGACGGCCCTCGCCCACAGCTCTCGGTCAGATATCCCTCCGGCCGGTACGGCGGGACCAGCATCGTTCAGTTCCATGCTCTATACGTGTCCGGCAACCGGCCGAAGGTTCCCGCTGAGCCAGCTCCGCTTTGACGGACGGATCTGGCCCTGCTGTGAAGACACGTCTTCAGTCGATATGTCATCACTCGAGTCCATTTGCATGCTTCGCCTGTCCCCTGGCGGTGTCGGGCGGTGCGGCCTCTTGTGAGGTCGTATTGCCGATACCGTTGGGTGTCTACGGCGTCAAATAGCGGGCGCCGAAATCTGGAGGCACCACCATGCTGATTGCTCAGCGTCCTTCGTTGACCGAAGAGGTTGTCGACGAGTTCCGCTCCCGGTTCGTCATTGAGCCGTTGGAGCCGGGCTTCGGTTACACCCTCGGTAACTCTCTCCGTCGTACGCTCCTGTCCTCGATCCCGGGTGCTGCGGTTACCAGCGTCCGTGTCGACGGTGTCCTGCACGAGTTCACCACGGTGCCGGGCGTCAAGGAGGACGTCACCGACCTCATCCTCAACATCAAGCAGCTGGATCTCTCCTCGGAGCACGACGAGCCGGTCGTGATGTACCTGCGCAAGCAGGGTCCCGGTCTGGTGACCGCTGCTGACATCGCCCCGCCGGCCGGTGTCGAGGTCCACAACCCGGACCTGGTCCTGGCCACGCTGAACAGCAAGGGCAAGCTGGAGATGGAGCTGACCGTCGAGCGCGGTCGCGGCTACGTCTCCGCCGTCCAGAACAAGCAGGCGGGCCAGGAGATCGGCCGTATCCCGGTCGACTCCATCTACTCGCCGGTGCTCAAGGTCACGTACAAGGTCGAGGCGACCCGTGTCGAGCAGCGCACCGACTTCGACAAGCTGATCGTCGACGTCGAGACCAAGCAGGCCATGCGTCCCCGTGACGCCATGGCGTCGGCCGGTAAGACCCTGGTCGAGCTGTTCGGTCTGGCGCGCGAGCTCAACATCGATGCCGAGGGCATCGACATGGGCCCGTCCCCGACGGACACCGCTCTCGCTGCCGATCTGGCGCTGCCGATCGAGGAGCTCGAGCTCACGGTCCGTTCGTACAACTGCCTCAAGCGCGAGGGTGTCCACACAGTCGGTGAGCTCGTCGCCCGCTCCGAGGCCGACCTGCTCGACATCCGCAACTTCGGTGCGAAGTCGATCGACGAGGTCAAGGCGAAGCTGGCCGGCATGGGCATGGGCCTCAAGGACAGCCCGCCCGGATTCGACCCGACCGCCGCTGCCGACGCCTTCGGCGCCGACGACGACGCCGACGCGGGCTTCGTCGAGACCGAACAGTACTGAACGCTGCGCCAGGTCGCGCGGAGCCGGGGGGCGCCTCCCGGACCGCACGGCCAGTCAGGCAAACGGCCACATTACGGCAGCTCAGATGCCCTGCCAGTCATATCCGTTGTTGTGCGGCGACCACTACGGGGGTGTCGAGCCGGCGATCGGGTCGATGGTCGGGCTCGCGCGTTTCTCGTTTCGCGGGTCGTTTTTGTGCGCAGTGTGTGTTCTGAGCTGAGGTTTTCTCAGTTGTAGTGGTTCGTGCTTGGTGCTGATGGTGCTGCGAGTAATTGTCAATTCCTGTGGATCGGTGCTGCCGCCTGGTTATGCGCTGAGGTGTTCGTGGAGCATCTGCCAGGTTCCGGCGTTGTTGACGAGCACGTTGGTGCCGCGGCCGCTTCCTGATCGCGGCTGGCTGTCGATGGTTCCGGTCCAGGTGAACCGGTAGCGGCATATCGCGTGGTCATCGCTGTGGGCGATCCACTCCAGGTCGTCGATCTGGTAGATCTCGTCGCGGATGGTGGCGAAGGTCTTGGCGATGGCGGAGAGGATGGCTTCGCGGCCGCGATGCGATCCGTCGGAGAACCAGTAGACGGCATCGGGAGCGATCAGCGGGACGAGCTGGGTGATGTCGTGGCTGTTGGTGGCCTGCTCGTAGGCGCGGATGAACTCGGTGAGCGGGGCAGTGGGTTGGGGCATGGACTGGTCCTTTTCTCCCTTTCGCGGCGCGACAAGTGGCAGGGGCTGTCAGGCCGCCGCAGCGCGTCAGTGGGCTCAAGAATCGAGCACGGCGGCGACGGCCTCGATCTCGACGAGTTGGTCCTTGTAGCCGAGCACGGTGACGCCCATCGAGGTGCTGGGGACGTCATGGTCAGCGAACGAGTCCCGGACTGCTTCCCAGGCAGCCACCAGGTCCTCTCGCCGGGCCGACGCGACGAGAACCCTTGTACTGATGACGTCCTGGAGCGACGCACCTGAGCTAGCGAGGGCGGCCTGCATGTTCTCGATGGCCTTCATTGCCTGACCCGCGTAGTCACCGATCGCTGCCGTGGAGCCGTCATCGTTCAACGGACACGCCCCGGCGAGGAAGATCAGGCGTGACTCGGCGGGGGCCGTAGCCGCGTAGGCATACTCGGCGACGTCGGACAGGAAGGCAGAGCGGATCAACGTGATGGCACGAGCCATAGTCGGCTGGTCCTTTTCCATCGGGTGCTGAGCTCGGACATCCTGCCAACGCCCGTTGGTTCCCGCCTTCCCTTTTCGTAGCCGTCCCCACGCGCAGCGCCGTCACTTCTGCTCGACAATCACGAGCCGAGTGATGACCAACTGACTCCGGAACCCGTCGACAAACGCTGTTCCCAGAGATCGACGAAGCCAACCTGACTGCTGCGCGAACCCACGGCATCGTCGCCGCGCTGACCAACGCTGACGTGATGACCTTCGCGGACAAGGCGTATCAAGGCGCCGGCGGTTCCGTGCGTATCCCGTTCAGGCGGCACCGCTCCCGGCCGAAGCTGTCGCGCCGGCAGAAGGCCGTGAACAAGGCCCACGCCCGGATCGGCTGCCGCGGCGAACGCGCCGTCGCCACCCTCAAGACCTGGAAAATCCTGACCAAGCTGCGCTGCAGCCCGTCCCGGACGACCGCAATGGTCCAGGCCGTCCTCGTTCTCCACCACGTCGAAAACTCGGCCTACCAAGGATGAGAAAAGTCGAGCGGTACGTGAAGGACCAGATCAAGAAGCCCCGCCCCGACCTCGCCGCGCGCCTGGAGACCGAGGTCAAGAGGCGGTGGCAGCCGCAGATCCGGGCGAAGGCCAGGGAGAAGGCAGCGAGCACAGGCGGCATCGTCATCGACACCCGGGCCCGGCTCGGCTACGTCGCGCCGATCGGGTCGACGGATGAGGACCGGGTCCGGCACCTGACCGTCGCCCTGCCGCCGCGACACGCCGCCCGCCTCTTCGAGGCCCAGGAGCAGGGCGCCAACGACGACCGCCTGAGGGAGATCGCCGCCGAAGCCCTCAAGGAGACCTACTTCCAGGACGGCGGCCGCCGCGCCGGCTCCCTGGAAGAGGTCCACTTCACGGACATCGAGCACCTGAGTTCGACCTGTAGAAGCCGCACCCCGAACAGCCCGCGAGCCCGGATATGACTGATTCCCAATCGTGTTCGGCAAGCCGCTGGCGAGGCAGGGGGGCTCTTGGGGGCAGCCGCCTCAGCGTTTGAGCGGCCTGCGGAGCGACGCTGCAGGGGACCGTAGGATGTGCGTGTGGCTCGATTTGACGAGGTCAAAGGGGTCAAGGCGATGTTCTGCCGCCCTGGAGGTTGCGTAGTCGAAGGCCCGTCAGTTCCAGCAGCTCGGGCTCATTGTTGGGCACCCGGTGCGAGAGCACGGTTCCCCGACGTGAGGGGGGGACCGGGGTCGTATGCGGTCACACGACCAGGATCACGTCTCGGCACACGTAGCTGACCGTCGCCGAATAGACCTCCAGTGTCCACCGTCCGGCCTCGGCGCGGGCCTCGGCGCGGAAGGTCCCGTCGCCGCACGGCCGCATCTCCTCGTCCCACACGCACGTGCCGTTCTCGGTGAGGCGCCGCACTCGTAAACGCATCGTGGCCTCGGCGTTCGTTGCCCAGATCTCGAACGGCTCGCCGGCGACGGCGACATCGGGCAGTTCCACGCCGACTGGGTACTCGGAACTCAGCGCTTGGGCGAGCGGAACGTCGTCACAGATGCGCTGGAGCTGCTCGATGGCCTTGTTCGCGTTCATGAGATCCGCGTGCCTGCTGTCCAGCCACAGCGGCTGGCCCGTGCTCGACCACTCGGGCGGGGTCTGCGCGAGGATCGACACCGTGCCGTCACCGCGGATAGGCATGTACCGGTCATTGAGCTCGGTGGACTCCGAGAAGTCGGAGTGGAACCTCGGCTTGCTCCCCGAGGGGAAGGAGATCGCCTGATCGGTGCGGTGCTTGTCGCCCCCGAAGGCGAACAGGGCGTAGCGATTGTGCCCGTACAGAGCGTCGTTCTTCTGGATGGCGTTGTCGATGTGATCGACGCCGAGCTCCACCGCCCCCGGGCCAGCCGAATCGGGTGGTCCCGGGCCGCCCGGCGGCCCCCAGATCCCCGGCCCGGCTAGCCTCATGGCGCCGAACGCCATCCGCGTGTTGCCGAGCCGGACCCTGTCGGGCGCGTCCGGACTTGCGCGCCGCATCCGGTCGCCGCGATCCTTGGTCGACAGCGGTCAGCCCCTGCGGGTCGAGCGGGACAGGCGGAACGCCGAGATGAGGAAGAAGATCCCTCCGAGCGTGGCGTAGCCGGCGAGGGTGGTCAGCGAAGGGTCATGCTGTGAGGCGCCTCGGAAGAAGGATGCGCCGGCCAGCACCGAGATGCCGCCGCTGACGATCATGGCCCACTGGCCGCCCATCGGCCGGCGCGCGACGCCCACGAGGAGCTGGACCAGGCCGGAGACGACCGCCCACGCGCCCCAGACGCGTAGCACATCGGCGACGCCCGAGGCGCTGGCGACCGCGACGCCGACGGCGGCGAGCGAGCTGATGGCCATGTTGGCGTACAGGCCCTTGACCGGCCCGGCGGCGCGCGCCGACCTGGCGTCGACGACGGCCGCGGCCACGTCGAAGGCGGGATAGAGGAACAGCAGCAGCTTGGCCCCGGTGGTGAGGTCGGAGCCGGACACCAGCAGGAGCACCGCCCACGCGGCGGCGAAGACGAAGCGGATGACGTACAGCCGGCGCAGCGCGGGCGCGGCGCTGACGTGCTCGGCGGAGGCGACGGATGCCATGGGGTTCTCCAGTGAGTGCGGGGAGAGGTACGGGGTTGGCTACGGGCGGCTGTCTCGGAGAGAGAGAACGATCTCTCTTGTTTGTAGCCTGGCACACCCTATTCGTTAAAACAAGAGAGAACGTTCTACATCAGATATAGAGAGATCGTTCTATCCGCTATGATGAGCGACATGACACAGACGGAAGCCGGCACCGGAAAGAGAGTCTCCGAGGCCCGAGAGCGGCTCCTGGGTACCGCCGGGCAGCTCTTCTACACCGAGGGCATTCACACGGTGGGCGTCGACCGCCTGGTCGCCGAGGCGAAGGTCACCAACGCCACCTTCTACCGCCACTTCCGCAGCAAAGAAGACCTGGCCGTCGCCTACATCGGAAGCGTCGACCAGGCGATCCGCACCCAGATCGGCGCCCTGATGGCCGCGGACGCGCCGACCGACGGCATCCTGCGAGGTATCGGTGCGTCCCTGGTCGAGCAGATCCGCTCGCCCGGCTACCGCGGATGCGCCTTCCTCAACGCGGCGGCAGAATTCCCCGCCCCCGGCCATCCGGTCCACCGGGCCGTCGTGCAGCACCGCGAGTGGTTCCTGCAGACGATCACCGGACTGTTCGCCGAGATCACGGACGCGTCCGCCGATTACGCCGGGCGGCACTTCGTCATGCTCCGCGACGGCGCGATGAGCGCCGGCTACCTCGGCGACCCCGTCCTGGCCGGCGAGACCCTGCTGCGTGGCATCGAAGGACTCCTGCGGGTCCACGCCGCCCGCGGGCTCGACGAGGGCGCCGACCCCGCCCCCAACCAGGCGCCTTCGGCGGCCACGACGGTCCCCGACATCGAGTGCTCTCCGCCCAGCGCGTAGCGGTCGGGGCGCGACCGGCCGTGTTCAGCGCCGAGTGGGCCGAGGCGCGGTCAGCTGCCGGAGTGGAAGGCGCGCGAGAGTCGCAGGGAAAAGCCGGCGCTCAAGGCGCATTGGTCCTCTGGCCGCGACTTTCGTCTCTACCAGGGGCCCGTTTCGTCGGTACCTCGGGGCGGCCAACGACCGACCGGCTCATGGGACGAGTCCATCCGGAAGCCGACCGACCTTATCAGCCGCACTGAAGCCCTTCCCGGCACCGTGCCGCACATGACGCTCCAGTTCGCCGCCGGACTTGAGATGCACTACCTTCCTGGCAGCCCGTCATCCCGGACGCGTCCAACGACGTCGCGGCCGCCCTCGCCTCCCGTCTTCCGCGACGGCCAGGGCTGCCTGGTGCTGTCCGGTGTCGTCCGGCCAGGCCGCCTACACGATCAGACCGCCGGGCCGTCCGCAGTGAGGGCATCGCCTTCCGTCCCACTACGTACGGGACCCTCGTGAGCTCGAGCGGCTCCCCCGCCAGCGGCACCGTGTACAGCGATGTTCTGTACGTGCCCTGCACGTAGTGAGAAATTGGAGGGCCTGGTGGTCGTCGAATTGGTCCTCGGCCTCAGGCCTTCCACTCGCCGTCGAGTCGAGAGGATCGACCGTGCCCCCCGACCACGACATGCTGTGGCGTCGTTGCGCTCATCTGGGCCGTGTTCTGCTGCCGTTGGTAGACCAGGAGCCATGGCGGCAGGCTCGTCGCCACGAGAACCTGCAGGCCTGGGGCATCGACACGACGGCAGGCGAGCGACTGATCGAGCTCTTTGCGGCTCTGGCGACCCATGCTGTTGCAGTCGACACTTCATTGTCCGCCGCAGAATTAGATGATCTGTCCCTCAAAGCCGTGGCCGACGCGGCGACCGGCAAGCGCGACTACGAACTGCTCGCCGGGCTCCCGAAGACCTTCGCCGACGATCGTGACGGACACGCCGTCAACGTCTTCCGCCTGCACATATACAGGGGCGGCCAGTCCAGCCATCGACTCACCCAGCTGAGCACGGAACTGCGGCATGCACTGCTCGTCCTCGCCGAACGCGCGCCGATTCCTCCGGGCCGAGAACGGGAACCTCCTCGACGCCGCTCCAGGTGTCGTCCAGCAACAGGTTCGCGGCAACCGCGGCGACATCCCGGACGGCACAGGTCGGCATCACGCGGTCACCGGAGACGGGTGAGGTGAACATGTGCTGGTTCCTGATGAGTTCGGCCTGGCGAAGCAGGTTGTCCATGATGGAGGGCATGGTCAGCGCCCGGTAGGCGACGCCCGTCGCGGCCAGTAGGTCGTCCATGGCGAGCGACGCGGTGACATGACCGGCCCGGCCCGCCATCGGGGTCCCCCGGCCGAGGGCCGAGATGCCGACGACCCGCCGTACGCCGGCCGCGCCCAGGGCCTCGGCGGCGGGCCGGGTGAAACCCGAGAAGGCGGCGTCGAGACTCTCGGTCCTGCCGTCCGGGGGGACCAGCCAGAAGACGGATTCCGCCCCGCTGAAGGCCTTGGCCACCACGTCGGGATCCCCGTGCGAGCCCTCGACGATCTCGGCCCGACGTCGCACCTCGGCGGGGAGGCGGGAGGCGTCGCGCACGATCACGCGGACCGGCGCTCCGGCCGCCAGGACACGACCGAGGGTCTGGCTGCCGATCTGGCCGGTGGGGGTGGTGATGACGATCAAGGGAATGGGCAAGCGCACTGAACCGCTTCCCTGCCCGCTCATCCCCCAGGTAGGACCAGATGTTGTTGTCGAGCATGATTCTCACGCTGCCGTCCTTTCCCTCGGACTCCTGCCCACACTGGCCACCCCCGGGTCAGCACGCATAAGAAGGATCCTTCTCACGTTGGTAGTTCGGCGCACCATTTTTCGTCCCTGGCCGTGGACACCCTGCTCTGCCTGACCGCAGCACACACGGTGGTCGACAGCCAAGATCTCTCCCCTTCGGCCGCTTCCGCCGGCCGCCGCGGCGGGAACGGGCCGATGCCCCAGACAGCGCCCTGCAAGTGTCCACGCAGCCGCTGGACACCTCTGCCTGCATACGCCATGTCGCGCATCGAGCACCGGCATCGACCGGCTCTTATGGAGTCGACGTGTCCAACCCGGCGGTGAACTCCTGCGGGACAGGGCTCTGGACAGCCACCTTCGGACTCATTCCGCCTGGCCCAACCGGGGCCGGCACAAGGGTGGGTGAAGGAACTCAGCCGCCGGCGGGGTCGGGCGCGGTTACGGGCGCTGCTTTGCCGGTCGAGTCGGTTCGGGCGTTGCGGGGGCCCGCGGTGCGCCGTCTGCTGGCTCTGCGCCGGTGGGGGAGCTCACTACCGGGCATGTGAGGTCGGCGGCGGATGCGTTGGGTGTGCGAGAGCGCGCGGTGTGGCGGTGGCTGTCCGCCGCCGTGAAGGACGGAGCTGCGGCGGCGGCGCCTGGTGAGCGGGTCCGCTACTACGGGAGGTTCACGGTTACTCCGGAGGTCCGTGCCCTGCTCGGCTTGTGGAGGGGGAACGTTGCTGCGGTCCATCGTGAGCTGACGGCGCGTGCGGCGAGGGGTGAGGGCGATCCGCCGCCGTCGATTCCGACGTTGCATCGTGCGATTCGGCGTGATCTGACGGCGGGGGAGCGGGCGAGGCTGGCCGGTGGTGAGCGTGAGGCCCGGAAGCATGATGTGTTCCTGGCCCGTCCTAGGGGCTGGCGGAATCAGGTGTGGGAGGCCGATCACGTCCAGGCCCCGGTCCTCGTCGATGTCGAGGGCACCGTGCGCATGCGTGGATCACGTGGTTCGTGGACTGCGCGTGGAACCCGGTGATGGGCGTGGTGGTCACCCCGGGCCATCCGTCACGGGAATCGGTCCTGGCCGCGCTGCGCGCGGCGGTGGTGCGGGAGGAGCCGTTCGGGCCGCAGGGTGGGTTGCCGGAGAAGGTACGTGTGGACTGCGCTCAGGGGCCCGGCTCGGTCGTGGGGAACATCGTTGCAGCCGTTGGCAAGGACCTTCATCGTCCTGGGCCGCTGCAGCTTCAGCGCTTCCGTGCCGTGCGTGGGCCTACGTCCGCTGCGTGACCCGGACGCGATCGAGCTCGACGAAGACGGCGCGGGGGAGTAGAGCCCTCAACCAGGTCAGGCCGATCAGCCTTGTAGGGAGCGTGTCCATTCCTGCGCCTGTCGGGGCCGGGCCGTCTATCGCGAACGCCTCAGCTCCACGTCCCGCAGCGGCCCTGAGTCGCATCAGTCGAGGGCGTGGCTGCGGCCGGTCTGCAGGATCTCGTCGGAGAGCTCGGGCTCGACGTGGCATACGGCGCGGGCGAGCATCAGCGCGCCGACCATTTCGCTGAGCAGGCGGATGGCCCTGTGGCGGGCCTCGGCCGGGTCGAGCTCGTGGCCCTTGTCCTCGGCTTCGCGCAGGAACTCGGCGGCGAAGCCGGTGAGGTAACCCTCGACGCCTTCGGCGTACGCGCTCTGCACGGCTTCGCTGTGCCGTCCGGCGTCGGTGACCAGGGAGGCGGAGGGACAGCCGCCGTCCGGGTCGTCACGGTGCGCGGTGGACAGATACCCGGCCACGACCCGCTCCAGCGGAGAGCCTGCCTGGCCCGGACCGTCCTCGATCGTCCGGGCCAGGCCCCCGAGCGAGGCGGCGTAGGAGGCGCCGCACACCTCCACGGCCAGGTCGTTCTTGGAGGCGAAGTGGTTGTAGAAGCCGCCGTGGGTGAGTCCGGCTTCCTTCATCAACTCGGCGATGCCGACCGCGTCGATGCCCTGCGAGCGAAACATGCGGCTCGCCGCTTCGAGGATGTTCTGCCGGTTGCGGGCCTTGTCCTCCTTGGTGATCCGCGGCATGGCCGTCCTCTCGCGTCGCTCTCGATTTGACATTTTTAATGATGTCTCTCATCATAGCAGGAGAGTTTCAATGATGCCCATCATCAATAGTTCGTGGAAGGGGAGCGTCATGCGCGCCATCGCCTACGACCAGCACGGAGAAGCCGGGCAGGTACTACGCCCGAGCGAGCAGCCGGCCCCTGCTGCGCCCGCGGCCGGGCAGGTGCAGGTGCGGGTGCTGTCCCGGCCGATCCACCCCGGCGACCTGGCGGGAGTGGAGGGCCTTCCGGGTGGGCTGCGGCAGCGGTTCGCCACGCCACGGATTCCCGGCGTGGAGGGAATGGGCGTCATCGAGACCGTCGGCGAGGGTGTGCAGGATCTGCGGCCCGGTCAGCGGGTGGCGTTCTTCCCGGTGCCGGGCGCGTGGAGCGAACTCGTCACGGCGCCGACCGATCTTGTGGTGCCGGTGCCCGAGGACCTCAGCGACGAGACCGCGGCTTCGATGCTGGTCAACCCGCTGACCCTGCTCTCCTTGCTGCGGGCGGTCGAGGACGCCCAGCACGGCCAGGCCGGTCCGGTGGTGCAGACGGCCGCCGGTTCGTCGGTGGGAAAGCTGGTCAGCGCCGCAGCACTCAAGCACGGCATCGAGCTGGTCAACCTGGTACGCAGCGCCACGGGGGCGCAGACCTTGCGGCAGCGCTTCCCCGGACTGCCGACCATCTCGACGGCCGACGCGGACTGGCGCACTCAGGTCCAGGACGCGACCGGCGGCCGGGGTGCCCGGGTCGTACTGGACGCGGTGGGCGGATTCCTGACCGGTGAGCTGGCCGGGCTGCTCGCCGACGGCGGCACGCTGATCACCTACGGACAGCTCGGTTCCGGCAGTACGCCGCTGGAGTCGCTCGCGCTGACCGAGCGGGCCCTGACCGTGCGGGGCGTGTCCATCGGCCGGTGGATGGCCGCCCGCACGAGCGAGGAACGGGCCGAGGACGTCGCCTTCGCCGCCCGTCTGGCCGCGACCGCCCCGGAACTCTTCGAGGTCGCCGCCGGCTACGACCTCGCCGACTTCGCGAAGGCCATCGACCATGTCCGCCGCCCCGGCAAGAGCGGAACCGTCCTGCTCACCAGCCCCCCACCCTGAACCCCACGAAGGGCACCGCCATGAAGATCGGAACCCTCGGCGCCGGAACCGTCGCCCAGGCCATCGCCCGCCACGCCGTGGCCCACGGCCACCAGGTCGTACTGAGCAACAGCCGCGGCCCCGCCTCCCTGGCCGGCCTCGCCGACGAACTCGGACCGCTCGCCCACGCCTGCACCCCAAAGGAAGCCGCCGCGGCGGAACTCGTCGTGCTCGCAGTCGGCTGGCCCCAGATCCCGGACGCGGTAGCCGGCCTGCCACCCTTCGACGGGCGCATCGTCATCGACGCCACCAACCAGTTCGTCTCCCCGCCCCCGCCCATGATGATCGCCGACCTGGGCGAGCTGACCGGCAGCGAACACGTCGCCTCACTGCTGCCCGGAGCCCGCGTCGTCAAGGCGTTCAGCACCCTCTACGGCCAGTACATCGCCGCCGACCCGCGCCACCAGGCCGGACGCCAGGTGCTGTTCCTCGCCGGTGACGACGCCGACGCCAAGACCACCGTCAAGGACCTCACCGCCGCCTTCGGCTTCGCCCCCGTCGACCTCGGCTCCTTGCGCGAGGGCGGACGCCTCATGCAGCTCGGCGGCCCACTCTCCGGCCTCCACGCCCTCAAACAGGACTGAGCCGGGCCCTCGCCCATTCCTCGCTCTCCTCCTCATCCACCCCCCTCAGTACTCATCCACCCCCCTCAGTACAAGGAAGTTGCTCATGACCACCACCCAGCCCCTGCTGCAGCCCGTCCGCCTCGGCGCGCTGGAGCTCCCCAACAGTGTCGTCATGGCCCCCATGACCCGCGCCCGCGCTCAGAACGCCGAGCTGGCCCCCACCGACCTGCACGCGACCTACTACGCACAGCGCGCCGGCGCCGGCCTGATCGTCACCGAGGGAACCTGGGTCAGCCCCGACGCGATCGGCTTCATCCACGCGCCCGGCATCTACAGCGACACGCAGACCGCCGGCTGGGTGAAGGTCACCGAAGCCGTCCACGAGGCCGGCGGGCGGATCGTCTCCCAGTTCGGCCACCTCGGCGCGGCCTCCCACCCCGACCACCTCGGCGGCCGCCTGCCCGCCGGACCCTCGGCCATCAACCCCGGCGAGAAGTCCTTCACCCCCTCCGGCCCGAAGGACACCGTCACCCCGCGCGCCTACACCGCCGCTGAGATCGCCGCCACCATCGCCGACTACCGCCATGCGGCCGAGAACGCCCGCCGCGCCGGCTTCGACGGCGTGGAACTCCACGCCCAGCAGTCCCACTTGATCCCGCAGTTCCTCAACCCACGTCTCAACCAGCGCACCGACGCCTACGGAGGCAGCAGCGAGAAGCGGGCCCAGTTCCTCCTCGACATCCTCGACGCCGTCGGTGACGTGTGGGGCAGCGACCGCATCAGCGTGAAGATGTCCCCGGGCTGGGCCAACGGAACCACGTTCACCGCGGACGAGGAGACACTCGCCGACTACGACCAGCTGTTCAAGAAGCTCAGCGACAGCAACCTGGCCTACCTGCACCTCCTGGGCACCCCCGGCACCATCGAGGAGCGCATCGCCCTCTTTTCCCGGTACCGCGCCCACTACCAGGGCAACATCGTCGCCAACCTCGGCTTCACCCAGGCCCTCGGCAACGAGATCCTCGACCACGGGATCGTCAACGCGGTCTCCTTCGCCGAGCCTTTCATCGCCAACCCCGACCTGGTCGAGCGCTTCGCGCAGGGCCACCCGCTGGCCGACGGCGACCGGGGCACCTACTACGCCGGTCGCAGCGAGGGCTACACCGACTACCCCGCCTTCACCGCCAACTGAGCAACTACGTCTTCCTGCGCCTTTGACGGTTGATCGGAGGCCCGCCGCGCCCGCTCCTGGCCACAGCGAGGAAGCGGCGCGGCGGACCTCGGACGCGCCGGCTGGAGGTGACTTGTGCACCCTGGCTCAAATCCGTGCGCACGGACCTGTTCGGTCCGGTCGACGAGACGGTTGGCGAGCACCTGCGGGGCGGCCGCCGGATCCACGATCCCGGACAGGACCACCAGGGCCTGCTCAACGGCTGGAAGGGCTACAGCCCTTTGGCCATCGCGGAGTTGCTCCCACAGGTAGGCCACCGGAGCTAGAGCCACCTGCAACCGAAGATCGTCGGGTCGGCCTGGCGCTGCCTTCAGCCACGATGAGGTGCACGAAGGGTGCTGTCGCTGCCTGTACCGTTTCGGCCGGACGAAGCCGGGCGACGTGCAGAGCCGCGTGCTTCTGCCGGATGGAGATGGCGCGGGCACCGGAGTCCTTGGGCATGCCCGAGGCCAGGGTCACCCACCCGCCCTTATCGAGCGGCGCGTTGATGTCCAACTGTTCGTAGCCCGGAGTCACGTTGGCCGTGTCGGTGGGTTAGGGCCGCTGCTCGCGGCAGTCCTCTTCGTTGCACTCGAGAGTGGTGAGGGTCTGGTCGGCCTGCTCGCTGGTCAGGGGAGGTTCGGGCAGTTCGTGGGCGCCCTGGGTGCGGAAGGCGTCGAGCATCAGGTGGAGGTGGCGGCGCCAGGCCTGGGGGGCGATGGTGCGTGTGGCCTGGATGATTCCGGCCTGGGACCAGATCACGAAGGCGATGTCCTGCGCGGTGACGTCGCCGCGCAGGATGCCCTGTTCCTGGGCGTTGCGCATGATCTGGGTGCAGATTTCCTTGGCGCGGTCGTGCATCTCGCGGCCGGCCGCGTGAAGGGGCAGCCGTGCCGAGACCAGGTCGTTGAAGGCGCGGTCGCAGGCCTGCAGCTGGCAGAGTTTCTCCATGTAGCGGCAGAACCCCTCCCAGGCGTCGTCCATGACCGCGGCCTCTTCCGCGGCGATGAGCAGTTCCGTGTACTTCACGTTGAAAAGCGTTTCGACCAGGGCGAGCCGGGTGGGGAAGTGGCGGTAGAGCGTGCCGATCGCGACGCCGGCCTCGCGGGCGACGCCCTCCAGGGACGCCCCGAGGCCCTGCTCGGAGAAGGCGGTGCGGGCGGCGGCCACGATCGCGTCCCTGTTGCGCTGTGCGTCACGGCGCAGTGGTTTCGCCGGGGGCTCGCTCAGGGACGGGGCGTGGTGGTGGCTCATGGCTCGACAGTAACATGAGGCACCCCTCCAATTGGATTGTTTTCATGTTTCCGATCGCAATCCCGTGCCTCCGACGTGCTGTGATGATGCTCACTGCAAACATGAGGCACTCCTCGGGTACGGTGGCGGAGTCGAACGTGAGGCACCCCTCCGGATGACCTTGAAGTCAGCCGACTGACCCGGGATTTCCGGATCTCGGTTCACATGGAAGCGGCGCCCGCCGGATCGGCGAAGCCGCGGCAGTTTTGTAAGGGAAATGACCATGAGCAGCATGACGAAGCGCCTCTCGATCGCACTCGCCTCCACGGCACTGGCCGGCGGAGCGCTTCTCGGAGCCGGCGGCTCGGCGTCGGCAGCCACGACTTCGGTGCCCGTGCAGCACACGCAGCACGTGTCCGCCCCCTCCGTGACCGGCAGCGAACGAGTCGGCCGCTACGCGGAACACGAGGCCGAGGCGGCGTCGTGGCACGGTGTCAGTGCCGCTCGTTGGTACGAGGACCAGGTCGACGAGGCGGCGTCGTGGCACGGTGTCAGTGCCGCTCGTTGGTACGAGGACCAGGTCGACGAGGCGGCGTCGTGGCACGGTGTCAGTGCCGCCCGCTGGTACGAGGACCAGGTCGAGTGGTCCCTGAACCACAGCTGACGCGGCCCGGACCGCCCCACTCCGGAACGGCGGCACCTGCCCGGACAGCAGCACGGCCGCACCCCCGGCCGACCGGGATCCCGGATCGCGCCCCCACGGCGCTCCGCACCCGCATCGGGAAGACCACCGCACGCAGGACGAAGGCACTCCGGCCCCCAGCGCCCGCCAATGCCGACCACGGCCAGGCCTGCGCCCGCGCATGAACCCCACCGGCCGCATCCCCGGCCGACCGCTTCCCCGCACACCGTGACACCCGGCCGGACCAGGCAGGTCCTCTCCACACCGGGACGGTCACCCGCGACGCGAACACCACGCCACGCCCGGTTCCTTTCCGCCGCGATGGTCGTGAACTTCGTGATCGTGCCGCTGGTCGTCGCCGCGATATTCACGTTCCTCCCCGCCGACCAGACCGTCCGGCTCGGTGTCCTGCTGGTGCTGCTGTGCCCGACCGGACTCCGCGTTTCCGAGTACGCCCTCGGTACCGGCAACTTCGGCACTGGCTGGGGCGCCGGCGCCGACCTGGACGAGTCCCGCCGGATGTTCGACATTCGCCGAGGCCGGCGGCAACTTCATCGACACCGCCGACAACTACCAGCTCGGCGAGTCAGAGCAGATCCTCTCCAAGTTCATCGCTGCCGACCGTGACCACTTCGTCGTCGCCAGCAAGTTCAGCGTCGCCTCGACGCCGCAGGTGGACATCTCCAAGACCGGCAACAGCCGCAAGAACATGATCCACTCGGTGGACGCGAGCCTGAAGCGCCTCGGCACCGACTACATCGACCTGTACTGGGTCCACTTCCCCGACGACCTGACGCCGATCGAGGAAATCCTGCGCGGCATCGACGACCTGGTCAGCTCCGGCAAGATCCTCCACGCCGCCCTGTCCAACTTCCCCGCCTGGCGCGTCTCCCGCGCCGTCACCCTCGCCGACCTGAAGAACTGGGCACCGGTCGCCGGCATCCAGATCGAGTACAGCCTCGTGGAACGCACCGCCGACCGCGAACTGCTGCCGATGGCCGAGAGCCTCGGGCTCGGTGCCGCTCTGTGGTCCCCGCTCGGCGGCGGCCTGCTCACCGGCAAGTACCGCGGCAGCGACCAGGGCCGCCTCAGCGACCTGAAGACCCTGGTCCACACCGAGTCCGACGATCAGAAGACCGCGGTCGTCGACACCGTCCTGGACATCGCCAAGGAGACCGGAGCCACCCCCGCCCAGGTCTCCGTGGCCTGGGTCCGCGAACGCGGCGCCCGCGCCACCACCCCGTACATCCCGATCATCGGCCCCCGCAACACCCGCCAGCTCGACGACTACATCGGCGCCCTGGACGTGCAGCTCACCGACGAGCAGTACACCCGTCTGACCGAGGTCAGCGCCATCCCGCTCGGCGTCCCCTAAGGCGTCAATGCCGGCGTCCACGATCGCATCCTCGGCGGCGACGCCTCCCTGGTCAACCAGCCCCCGGTTCCTCTCGCCTGAGCCCTTCGCCCGCGGCTTCACCGTTTGGCAGCGCGGAAACTGCGACGTGAGACGTCAACGATGCCGTCACCCCACGTCGGCCCTCTGGTCGGCAGGATGACCTCCAATTGCAGGTCGTCCTGGCGGCCATCACGAGAATCCGGCCGTTACGGGCGAGCCGCAGCGCAGAATGCGCGGCGATGCCACAACCGTGGCCCGCAGACCATTACGCGGGATCAGTTTCCCACAAGGCCAGATCGGCGAGCTGGTCAAGAACGGGGTCCGTCAGGGACGGTTACGGACACGAGCACGACTCCTCGAAGATCATCCGACCTAGAGAACCGGAAGATCATCAGATGTCGTGCTCGCTTGGCAACCCATCCCGACGCGACACGAAACGGACGCCCTCAAGTCCGAACAACGCCGAGGCCGTGACAGACCCCGGCAAGGCCCTACGACGTGCGCGCCGCCGCGAGTGACGACGCCACGTTCGCCGCAGTTGAGCAGGTCCGGCAGCGCATGCGACCGAGCAGCGCAAGTGCTGGCTACGGAGTTACGTCCTTGGCGAGACAGGTGGTCCCGTCGGCGCCGACGAATGACACTGACTGGTATCCCTCGCTCTGGTAGAGGCCGATGTTCCGCTGACTGTCGGCGCCCGTGAACAGCACGATGCGGCGGCAATTCGGCTCGACAGCGGCTTCGGCGGTACGCAGCAGCCAGCGACCCAGGCCCTCACCCCTCAGGTCGGGTACGACGCCGAGTCGACCCACGTGCCAGTCGGTGTCGATGCAGCGCGCCCGCACCATGCCCAGGAGCCGGCCGTCCCGCCACAGACCCGTGGTATGCCAGGCCGCCAGCCACTCACGCACCTGCTCCGGTGACTCGTGCAGGGCTGGGACGGCCAAGGTGTCGTTGGCGAGGGCCTCGTCCACCCAGCAGCACCGCTGCAGCACGGTGACCTCGGGCGCATCCTCAGGGATCAATCGCCTCACGTAGGACCCCGGCAACGGACCGGGCAGCGCCCCGGCCCGCACCCGCTCGCGCATCGGCCGTAGGGCGTGGGCAACCCGGACCAACTCGTCCAGGACGCCGACGGCCGCCCCGTCGAGAGCAGCATTCGGGCGGATCCGCCCATTCTCGACCGCATCACTGATACGGATCGCGACCGTGGAGGCCAACGGCACCAGACGCAGCGTGGTCACCACCTGCTTGGAGTGCTGCACCGACCGCGTACCCGCCGAGGTGTTGCCGTAGCTGACGAAGCCGATGGGCTTCCAGGCCCACTCGCGGCCGAGGTAGTCGAGCGCGTTCTTCAACGTTGCAGGCATGCCGTAGTTGTACTCGGGCGTCACCACGATGAAGCCGTCCGCCGCCTCCACGATCGCGCTCCACCGTCGCGTGTGCTCGTGCCCGTAGACACCCGATGACGGATGCTCCTCTTCATCGAGGAACGGCAGATCGAGGTCGCCGAGGGCTACCGGCACGAGCTCGACGCCCAGTTCCACGGCACGAGGCGTGATCGTCTCGACCAACCACTTCCCGACCACCGGGCCGAAGGCTCCGGGGCGGGTGCTGCATACCAGCACAACGACACGTATCATTTTCGTTGACATGGAAACGAAATTAGCTGATAAATTAGTTACATGTCAACGAAGTCGTCGACCGCGACCGTGCACTGGCTCAACCCGGGCGAGGAGCGAGCGTGGCGAGCCTTCCGCCGCATGATGATCGCCGTTCAGGCAGGCACGGCGCATGATCTGACCATGATCGGACTCTCCGAGCCCGACTACGAGGTGCTGAGCACGCTGTCGGAAAGGCCCGACCACACCAGCACCCTGCACGAGCAGGCCGCCAAGATGAGCTGGTCACGCAGCCGTCTCTCCCGGCACGCCACCCGAATGGAAGCGCGCGGCCTCGTACGGCGTACACCCGACCCAGCCGACGGCAGAGGCTGCTTCCTGGTTCTCACCGAGCACGGCCTGGACACACTCAAGCACGCCGCCCCGGCCCACCTTGCGTCGGTACGGCGCCACTTCGTGGACCGACTCACACCTGAGGATCTCGCCGCCCTCGAACACATTGCCAAGAAGCTGGAGGGCTCCGGGGGGTGAACCGCCGAGACACAGCCCGAAGCAAATACGGCCAGAAGTCACTCGAAGGAATGGGCCCTCGGCCCCACCCGCCCGAATCTATCGGCGTCAGTGGCGTAGGGCGTGCTTCAGGCACTACACGCCAAGTGCCTTGCTTCGCACGGCTTTTAAGCGCTTCGCGCTCAAAATCGAGCGCCGCGCGCTCCGCACCGCCCCCGCCGACCTCGCCGGCCCCGAAAAGCGGCTCCACTGGGTCCGCGACGCCACCTTCCATGAGGACAACTCCCAGGTCAGGACCGGTACGCGCCCCGCGCACTGGCCAGCCTCCGAAACCTGGGCATCAGCGCGTTCCGCCTTGCCGGACGAGCCAACATCACTCACGCCCGCCGCGCCCTCCTCGACCACGCCTTCGCTGTCTACGGCATCTGATCAACTACTACGAACTCAGATAAAACGGAACAACGCCGGGGCCGTGGTTCGATCCCGACAACCCGAACGAAGTCAGCTGCTTCAGCACCCTGCGCCCCGACCGGCTCGTGGACGAGTCCGTCCGAAAGCCGACCGACCTTCTCGGCCTCACTGAAGCCCTTCCTGCCGCCGTGCCGTACATGACGCTCCAGCTCGCCGCCGGACTGGAGATGCACTACCGCCCCGACAGCCCGGACGCGCCCAACGACGTCGCGACTGCCCTCGCCTCCCGTCTCGGCTACGAGGGCGCCCACATCAATGGCGCCGTCCACTTCACCGGCGAAAGCGGCGAGTCGGACGACGCCCTCGGTATGGATGACGAGACCCATTGCGCCCTATACGAGGAACTGGCCGAGGCACTGTCCGCTCCCGCTGAGGCCGACGGCATGCTCGTTTCCGGGACCAGGTCGCCTGCACCGCCGTTTTCGCTTGGCCCGACCGCTGGTGGATGGCGGTGGGCGTCCGCGACGGCCATCGTCAGGAGCCATGCCTGCTCCCGGGGATGGTCCGGCCGCCCCTTGTCGCGGCCGAAGTCGCAGTTGAGTTGGAACTCGGCGACCCCGATGACGGATCCGTGGAGCTCGGCTGGCTTTGTCGAAATCCTTCCGCTTCGGACCCACCTCGCGGCCGAAGCCAACCGGTGGCTCACCATCGCCGACGCACCCCTGCGCCTTCAGGGGACCGACGCAATCTGTACCGAAGTCGGTCCCATGGATCGGCCGGATGCCATCCTGTCCCGCACCAACCTCGGGGCAATGAACGAAGTCATGCAACAGCTGGCAGCAGGGCATCGCGTAGCTCTGGTCGGGGGAGGGGATACGCTGCGTGCACTGGCCCGCTCGGCCAACGACCTCAAAGAAGGACGCCGTACCTCCCACCCCGAGCTTGTTCTGTTCGCTACCTGGGGTGACCTGCAGGACTACGCCGAACACGATCCGGCCGGTCGTGACCTTCAGCCGTTGATCGACCTCGTTGACACCCATGGCACCTGCGCCATCCTCGCCGCCGTTGACCGGCTCGACGATGAATCCGCGGCTGACGTGACCGTCTCCACAGCGCACAAAGCCAAGGGCCGTGAGTGGCCGCGTGTGCAGATCTGCCGTGACTTCACCCCACCCAGGGACAGCGACCAAAGAGACGACAGCGGTCACCCAGTTCCTGGCCCCATCGACGATGCCGAAGCGCGTCTCGCCTACGTGGCCGTCACGCGTGCGCGCAATCAGCTCGACCTTGGCGGCCTCTCATGGATCGAGCACCACCCTGACGGCTGCCCCGCGTGACCGAGCATGCGCGACAGTGCTGCCGGACGGTGCGCACGAGATCGATCAGACCTCGTGGACGACAGCGCCAGTGTTCGAACGACTGGCTCGGAAGGGAACGGCCAACCCGGCCTCTCGCAGCCGAAGAAGTGCCCTGCCCATACACTCGCCAACCGAGGCGCCATCAGCCCTCAGTCCATCGGACAACGACCCTGTGGGGCTCGTAAAGTCAATCGCTGCAGGTGAAGACCGGTGTTCGTGGTTGTCGGTGGTGGCTGGGACGCTGTCCCGATGATCGTGTCGCTGTTGTACCGCGCTGCTCGCACCATGCTGTCCATGCCGGCTGTCCTGCTGCGCCGAGACACAGCCAAGGAGGCCGAGTTGTTGGTGCTGAGGCATGAGAACGCAGTCTTGCGCCGTCAGCTCAAGGTCCCGGTCCGCCACGAGTGGGCCGACCGGTTCTGGCTCTCCGCGCTGTCTTCGCTGATACCGCGCCGCCGCTGGGCCGACGTCTTCCCTGTCACACCAGGCACCCTGCTGTCCTGGCACCGCAAGCTGATCGCCAGGAAGTGGGACTACTCCGCCCGCCGCAGCCGCACCGGCCGGCCCCCGACTGCGGCCGGGCTCAGGAAGCTGGTGCTGCGCCTGGCCGGCGAGAATCCCCGGTGGGGACATCGGAGGATCCAGGGCGAACTGGCCCGGCTGGGGCATCCGATCGCACCGTCCACGGTCTGGGGGATCCTGAACGCCGCGGGTATCGATCCGGCTCCACGCCGGTCCGGCGCCAGCTGGCGCGAGTTCCTGACCGCCCAGGCCCAGGGGATCATCGCGGCCGACTTCTTCCACGTGGACACCATGCTTGGAAAGCGCCTGTACGCCATGGCGTTCCTGGAACACGGCACTCGCACACTGCACATCACCGGCGTCACCGCCCACCCCACTCGGGCCTGGGCGACGCAACAGGCCCGCAATCTCGCCGACAGGCTCGACACGCGCATGGAGTCCCTGCGCTTCGTGCTGCGCGACCGCGACGCCAAGTACGATCGGTCCTTCGACGCCGTCTTCGAGGCCGAGGACATGGACGTGCTGCTCAGCGCGCCACGGGCGCCACGGATGAACGCGCACTGCGAGCGGGTGATCGGCACCGTACGCCGCGAGGCCCTCGACCACGTCCTGCTCATGAACGAGGGCCACGCCCGGCACGTCCTCGCCGACTTCGAACGGCACTACAACGGGCATCGACCTCATCGGGCCCGAGATCAACGACCCCCTCACGCCTCCGGGCAGCCCGGCATCGCCCACGACCTCGACAGCCCCAAACTCCTGCGCACCCGCATCCTCGGCGGCGCCATCAACGAGTACCGGTACGCTGCTTGACCTGCGACGATAACTTTTCGAGCCCCACAGGTTCAGCCCGAGCGATCGAGTGTTTCTGGCGGCGCTGCTGCACCGGCTCCCGCTGGACGTACTGCGCCGGCTACGGCTGCTCGTTCAGCCGGGCACCGTGCTGCGCTGGCACCGCGACCTGGTCGCACGCCGTCACGCTGCCGCGTCACGCCCGAAGCGACCGGGACGGCCGCGTACCGTGCAGTCCATCCGCGTTCTTATCCTGCGCCTGGCACGGGAGAACCCCGGCTGGGGCTACCGCCGCATCCACGGCGAACTGCTGGTCCTCGGCGTGAAAGTGGCCGCCTCCACCGTCTGGGAGATCCTGCGGGACGCCGGGATCGATCCGTCATCCGAACGGAGCTCGAGTACCTGGGCGGACTTCCTGCGCTCCCAGGCCGAGGCCCTGCTGGCCTGCGACTTTCTGGAGACGGTCTCCTTGTCCGGGGCGCGGCTGTTCGTGTTCGCGGTGATCGAGCACGGCAGTCGCCGGATCCGCATCCTGGGTGCAACAGCGCACCCGTCCAGCGCTTGGGTGGTGCAGGTCGCGAAGAACCTGGTCATGGACTTGGAGGACACAGGCTGCCGGGCCAATGCCGCGTCGTTAAGCCAGCCCGACGGCCGTCAAGGTGGTTGTTTTCCAGGCTTCCGCGAGGGTGTAGGTCCCGTATCCGACCTTGTGGAGGAGTCCTTCGGCTGCCCACTGGCTCATCTGTGTCGCGAAGCTCCGAGCGTTTTCGATCTTCAGGATGGTGGCGACCTCCAGGGGGCGCCAGGTCCGCTCGGGGTCGGTGGACAGGAGATGGAAGACGCGGTTTCGATGGCCCGCTCCGGTCGGCCTGAACCCGCGGACGGCCTTGCGCCTGTCCAGTGGATCGTCGGGTGAGGGCGGCGGTGGGGTGTTTGGTGCGGGACGGAGTAGAACGGTCAGTCCGGTGATGTTGCGGCTCCTGCGGGGGCGGGGCTCGGTCGGCTGGGTGGGGTAGCGGGAACGGGCGGCCTTGACCGCTCGGGCGCTTGTGCGGGGGCGGCGTGAGGGAAGGAGGCCACCCAGAACAGCAGTGCCGATGGCGCCGATCAGCACGGGGAGAGATGCTCTGCGGAGGTCTCCCGCTCGCGCGCCGGTGAGGATGATCTGCTCGCGGGCGGTCTCCAACGCGATGGTGAAGCTGGCGCGGTCCGGATCGGTCCCGGGCTGTGACTCCACGGCGTCGACCATAGCGATCCGTAGGACTTGGTAGACGGTCAGCTGGGCCCACATCTCCTGGTGCAGGCCGGATGGGTCCGAGGACCTCAGCACGGTCCCGTCCAGCATGGTGTGGCGCAGGGAGTAGAAGGCGGACTCGACTTCCCAGCGCTCGTGATAGAGGCGGACCAGTGTCTTCGCGGGGTCGCGGTGGTGGTCCAGGAGAGTGGTGGCGATCCGGTATCGGTCATGGACCCGTTCGCCGCTGCTGGTGGTCATTGTGATCTCCGCGTCGATGATGCGGATCCTCAGGTTGCCGAGCCGGGTCAGGTAGGAGCCGTCGGGGAGAACGGCGAGGACGGCCGGACGACGGCGGGCCGTCACGCGGATGACGAACTGGGCGCCGGTTTCGGCGGTTTCCGTAAGGAAGCCGTCGGCGTCAAATCCTCGGTCGGCCAGCAGGAGCATGGTCTTGTTCAGCAGAGGCAGCAGTTGCCGGGCGTAGGTGGTCTCGTACTGGCTGATTGGGCCGAACACCGCACCGATCAGGCCACGCGTCCCGGTCTCGCACAGTGCCATCAGCCGAAGCGTGGGGTAACCAGCCCACCCCAGGCGCGTCCGGACCTTCCCGAGCCAGGCCCGGTTCCGCTCGTGATCGGGGACCTTGACCGCGCTGCACCCGTCGAAGGCGACGGTCCGCCAGGAGCGGTAGCGGACCCCCGCGGTCGTGGGCTGCGCGATCGGGCCAGCAACCATCTCGAACAGGGTTTTGAGCGGCGCCGGCCCCAGTCGGCGGCGCAGATCACGAAGGGCCTTCTCGCTGGGCCGATGCGGACCACCCTTCCGGAACCCGGCCGTCAGCTTGCCCCAGACCCGTAGATAGCCCAGCGACGGGAAGAGTGCCAGGGCGAGCACGAAGTACACCCCGACCCGGGAGGGAAGCCGTCGCAAGCGCCTCTGGAGCGTACGGGTTTCCTCCAGGACCTCGTCGACGAGCTCGACGGGAAGGTATCGGGTCAGCTCACCCAAGTGCCCCGGATCGAAGACGGACTCGCGCCCGAGGCCAGGGGATTTGGGCGTGGCGATGGCACACTGGTCGGGCAACGGGACCTCTTCACAGCAGGTAGATCTTGGTCGATCCCCTGCTCTACCTGAGGTCCCGTTCCCATGTCCGCGCAACACGCGGGGACATCCGTCTTGACGGCCGTCGGGCTGGCTTAACGACGCGGCATTGGCTGCCGGGCACGGTTCTTGATCCGGGACCGGGACGACAAGTTTGCCGAGCTGTTCGACACGGTCCTGCGGGATGCGGGGATAGGGGTCGTGCTCAGTGGCGTCCAGATGCCGCGAATGAACTCGATCATGGAACGTTGGGTGCAGACCTGCCGACGCGAACTGCTGGACCGCACCTTGATCTGGAACCAGCGACATCTGATCCACGCCCTGCGCGAGTTCGAACACTTCTACAACGGGCACCGACCCCATCAGGGCATCGCCAACGCCCGTCCGCTGTACCCGCTGCCCACGCCGATCACCGATCCGCACGGGATAACCCGCCTGGACATACGACGACGCGACCGCCTCGGCGGCACTCTCCACGAATACCAACATGCAGCCTGACCTCGGTGGATGAGGTTTTCGGCAGGGGCAGGGTCTCAAGCACTCCCCAGGGTGACGAACCGGGTGGCTCCACGCCTGCGCCTGGCGAGTCAGGAATGCACGGGCCCGGTCGCCCCACGAGTACGAGAGAAAAAGCCCGAAGATCTCGGATAAGCGGGCCCGGAGGGGGGTACATGCAATTGATTGCTCAGAACGAGAGCGCTCGATGCCGAACCCTGCGCTTGCCGAATACCTCATCCATGCTGATCAGGCGGCATGTTGGTACTCGTGGAGGGTGCCGCCAAGCCGCGCTCGGCATCGTATGTCCAGACGGGCGATCCGGTCCGGGTCCTCGATCGGAGCGGGCAGCGGGTGGAGGGGCGGGCGTTTGCCAGGCCCTGGTGCGGCCTGTGCTCGTTGTAGAACGTCTCGAACTCGCGCAGGGCGTGCAGGAGATGACGCTGATCCCAGATCAACGTGCGGTCCAGCAGTTCTCGCCTGCAGGTCTGCACCCACCGCTCCATGATCGAGTTCATTCTCGGCATCCGGACGCCGCTGAGCACGACCTCGATGCCCGCGTCCTGGAGCACCTCGTCGAACAACCGCGGGAACTTCCCGTCCCGGTCCCGGATCAGATAGTGGGCCCGGCAGCGGGCGCCCTCGAGGTCCATGACAAGGTTCCTCGCCGCCTGGACCACCCAGGACGCGGTGGGATGCGCGGTCGCGCCCAGGATCCGGATCCGGCGGTTCGCGTGCTCGATCGCGGCGAACACGTACAAGCGGGCCCCGGACAGGGTGACGGCCTCGAAGAAGTCGCAGGCCAGCAGCGCGTCGGCCTGGGAGCGCAGGAAGTCCGCCCACGTGCTGCACGCGCGTGCGGGTGCCGGGTCGATCCCGGCCTCCTTCAAGATCTCCCAGACCGTGGATGCCGCCACCTTCACCCCGAGCACGAGCAACTCACCATGCACGCGCCGATAGCCCCAGCCTGGATTTTCCCTGGCCAGGCGCAGCACCAGCGCTCGGATCGAGCGCACGGTGCGCGGCCGGCCTCCGCGCTTCGGCCGGGACTGGGCGGCGTGCCGACGCGCGATGAGATTACGGTGCCAGCGCAGCAGCGTGTCCGGCCGCACCAGGAGTCGCATTCGGCGCAGCACCTGTCGCGGCAGGCCCTGGAGCAACGCGGCCAGGAACGCCCGGTTGCTCGCGTGGAACCGGACCGGCTGCCCGTTCAGCTGCCGCTCCAGGACCGCGATCTGATGGCGCAGGGCCAGGATCTGCATATCCTTTTCGCGGCCGCTCATCGGCAGCAGCCGTAGCACCGCGAACGCGTTCGTCACACCAGGTACGCCAGTCTCAGCAGCACACCGATCATCATGCCGCGCCCACCACCGACCGCGCGAGAGCGCCGACTCGGGCAACCACTGGCCGACACCCAAACCCTCTCCCACCTGCATGGATGAGGTATTCGGCAAGGGCACGGGCGCAAGGACCAGCCGAAGGGCTTCGGGTCGCACGACTTGCGTGACCTGATCGTCAGCCCGCAGCCGGCTGGGCGGCCCGATCGTGCTGGTCTGGGACAACGGCCGACTACATCTGACGAAGTCACTACGCGAGTTCATCGACGCGAACGCCGAGTGGCTGACCGTCGTTCAACTGCCCACCTACGCGCCCGACCTCAACCCGACCGAGGGCGTGTGGTCCCTGGTCAAGCGCGACCTCGGCAATCTCGCCGCCGCTGGCCTCAGCGAAGTAACCCGCGCGGTCAAGCATCGACTCAAGAAGCTCCAGTACCGGCCAGACGTGATCGACGGCTGTCTCGCCGGCACCGGCTTGGCCCTGGGCGCGTGACTCTCCAGGCCTGGGCCTGGCTGTGTCGCTCGTCCGGCAAGCGGACTGTCTGCATGACGAGGTAGACGCACTCGCTCATCGCGAAGCGGGCGGCAACAGGTCGATTGAGGTTCATCCGCCGCCCTCGGGGTCATGCGCCGCCGGTCAGCACAAACGCTTGTAGGGGACCCTCTCAGACGACCCCGGCCGGCTCCACGTCGTCCCTCTGCTCTGAACTGGGTCCGATGGAGCTCCGCGTACTTGCAGTCCGCTGCGAGCAATTTTCTGTGCGTGCCGCGCTCCACGATGTGGCCGTCCTCGACGACGAGAATCAGGTCGGCGGCCCACACCGAGGACAGGCGGCGAAGGCCAGCTGGCCCGGGCCCACGATGTCACCTGCTTGCTGCGGCTTGCCGCCCACACCTCGAGCGGACCCTTCCCCACCTACGGCCGTGGCACACAACAGCACACCACTTTCCCCTCCTGGAAGGACGGGCGATAATTCCCTACTGTGCCCTGGTGATGTCAGAGGACTCTGGCAACGCCGCGAGCGCATCACGCAACCCGGCACGCGACGTTATGTTCAACTTTGGGAAGGCGTTGTGCAGGTGAGTCGCCACTGTCCGGGGGGAGAGAAACATGCGCTCGGCGATTTGCTTATTTGTCATCCCAGTTGCGGCGAGCTGGGCTATTTCGCGCTCCTGCGGAGTTAGCAACGACTCTTGTCCGCCCCGCACGTTGACATCCTTCGACGGGAATCCGCTCGCCCGCAGCTCGCTTGCGGTACGTGTGATCCAGGGCTGAGCGCCAAGCCGTTGAAAGAGGCTCAGCGCCGCAGTGAGGTGTTTGCGTGCTTCCACGTTCGCCCTCAAGCGTCGTAGTCCCTCACCGTAGGCCAACTGAATTCTGGCCAGATCAAAGGACCAGCGCTCAGCGCCCGGCGTCTCTATCGCCTTCTCAAACGAGTCACGGTCGAGGATGCGTGGGTTAGCCATGGCTTTTGCCCCTGCTGTGACCATAGCTAGTCTCGGTGAAATGTTAGACAAGCCCGCCTCTCGCACCGCTTCCGCATGAGCGGTTGCATCTTCATAGCGGCCCGATCGGGCAGACGCCTCGACAAAATCCAGTATTAGCCATAGCTCATGAGGGACGTACATTCCCAGCTCGCCTGCTGTCGTGATCCTAGACAGATGCTGGTAAGCGCCGTAGAAGTCGCCGTTGCCCAGTGACGACATCGCCCGGATATGTGAGGCATACGCGCTGAGTGCCCCAAGCCCGCGAGGAGCACCCCAGGAATAGATTTTATCCGCTAGGGTCCGGGCAGTTTCTTCATCGCCTCGTACGGCAGCATGCATGCCATCGAAGTAATACCCGGAGCATGACAATAGGCGATAGTTGTATGTTGTGCATAGCTGCAACCCTTCCTCTGTGCAGCCCTTGAGTTCATCCCATTGCCCAGTCATGAAGGCATCGTTGGCCAAGAGGAAAAGTGCCTCAATCGAAGATGCAACGGCTCCGCCTCTTCTGCCGTCCTCGACTACGTGCCCTAGTGCACTTCGGCAACCTGGCAGGCGGTCGACATAGGAGGACGACATAGCGACCTTGATGATGTGAGTGGGGTCGGTTTCTAGATGAAGGCTCCCGATCAAATGATCAAGCTGACCCAGGGCAGGCAGTGCCCTACGGGCCGGGTCGCTGAAAGTGCTGCTAAGTACGAACAGGAGTGGATCGGCGGTGGGCAGTGCAAGGTGACTGACAGCAGTGTCGAACGAGTGCCACAGCTCGATTCGTCCGCTGAAGAAACACACGAGAAGCAAGGTGCGCAGTGCCTCGCTCAGTGCATGTTCGCAGCCTGGCAGACCCTGGGGATGGTGCTCAATCGAGCGAACAAGCAGGCGGTGAGCCGTGTCTATGTCGCCTTCCCAATTGAGCAGTTGGCTGGCTGCTGCCACAGCGGCTGCAAGAGACGCCGGTCCCTCAGGGTCGGCCCGGCGGGCATCATCCAGAAGCGCACGGACGTTGCGAAGGTCTCCAGTGACGTTGGCGCCCAAGTAGGCCGCCTCCGCGAGCCGGCGCCCTCTCTCTGCTCCCACGCCGCTCAGTTCCGACGCATGCAGAAGCGTGGTGATCGCGCCCACGGCGTCACCCCGCCGCAAGGTGCTGTAGGCCACGTCGTCCAGGAGAGCGGCAACTTGGTCATCTGGTCCGACAACAGAATCTGCCAAGTGGCGGATGCGCCGCTCTGACCGTTCGGGAAGCAAGCTGGCAAGGGTGCGGTGCGCCAGCCGCCGTTCGGCGCTGGTCGACAACTCCATGATGGCTGAACGAGTCAAGGGGTGACGAAAGGACAAGCGCCCGGTGTCGAAATCCACTTGCACCAGCCTGGCGCGCTCAGCGGCGGAGAGGTCATTCAGCCCATCTGGGGCGTCAGTGGCTTTCCTGAGGACATGCAGGTCCCCCGTTCCGTCCAGCACCGCCAAGAGAAGTAGTCGACGGGTGACTTCCGGCAGGTGCGCCACGCGTGATGAGAAGATCGCCTGAAGACGTTCGCTCAAGGGTAGGACGACTGGGAGGGGCCGTCGTTCGTCACGCTGCATATCATCCAGCGCGACTGGAAGCTCCAACAGCGCAAGTGGGTTACCGCGGGCTTCAGCAAGAAGTCGCTGACGAACTCGGGGCGCCATCGCGGGGAAGTGAGCCTCAACGAGCGACGCTGCTGCGTCATCATCTAGGGGTAGAACTTCGTGCAATGGCATCCCGCTACCGCTGAGAAAGGATTCCTCACTCGTCCGGGATGCAGCCAACAAGCCTACAGGAGTTGGGCGAATGTATCGGGCGACGATACTCAGTACAAGCGCAGTAGGCTTATCTAGCCAGGCGACGTCGTCGATAACCAACAGAAGCGGAGATCCTGGGGTGCCGGCTCGCCGCAATAGGGCAACCGTCGCATTTGCGACACCGAGCAATTCTGACGGTTGCCCGCCAGAATAGCCTAGAACTGTATTGAGCGTCTCTACCTGTCCTGGTTCAAGCTCTCGGATCTTCTCACCGAGCGCGTGCACTATTTGGTGCAACCCCGCAAAGCTGATGGTCTCCTCAAACTGGGAACCGGCAACCCGCACCACACGGAATCCGGATCCGAGGGCACGGACCGCCCCTGCATCTAGCAGAGCGCTCTTGCCTACCCCAGCTTCTCCGATCAGCCACAGTGCGCCACCTCGGGCGACGGTGTCACTGAGAAACGAATCAATAAGCGCCAGGTCTGCTGCTCGACCTATGAGGGGCTCGTTCGGGTTCGTTGGCAGAGTCATCTTAGCCTTCTTGCGAGGCGACGAACCAGGATCAGCAGCCCAAGCCTCAGCCTCGGGCTCCATGATCAACTCCGTTGGAGCCAGCACACTCCCAACAAACGTGGCGGGGGAGGTGCCAGGAGAGCGATTAGGAAGTACATCATCGTTTGTTTAATTGCAGCCTACCCTGCTACACGCGACGGTCGCCTGTTGGGGAGCGCGAACCGCGATCTGGTTTCACGGCGTGCCAGTGATGAAGCCGGCACGCGAAACGCCTGATGAGAGGGTGTGCCGTGGCGATGCGGTTCCTGCCGACGGCTCTGCCTGAGGGTCTCAGCACCGTGCTTCGGGCTCTCGCGATGACGGGTGACCGCAGACGTGTTCGAAGACGGGAGTGTGTGACCCACGGCAGGGGGCTACGGGGGGGGGGGGGGGTACTAGAGCACTGTTGTCGGCCCGCTTGGTGCCTGGTGCGGTGTACTCGACTGGCTTGGCTCAGCGGCATGAATGCGAACGCGCGAATGTATCGGGGTCGGCATTGTCAGCAAAGATCGCGCCGCTTTTTTCCCGGACCACGGCGGGCTGACGTTGGAGCAGGATAAATCAAAAAGGTCTACAGTGAAATTCCTTCCGACAAAGAGGTGCCCCTAAGCGCTGTCCCGTAAATGATCGACGACGTGTTCGTTGACCGGCCTGCTTCTTTGTCGCCCGGCGAGGGTGAGGTTGTGGAGGCGGGCGATGCCAAGCATGGCGTGGTGGACGTCGTCTCCCTTGAGACGGCAGTCGCGGGGGATCCTCCAGCGTCTTCACGCGGGCGAAGGCCTGCTTGACGCGGGCGCGGACTTTGCGATGGGAGGTGATGTGTTTCTCTTTCCAGGCCGGGAGTTCGGCCTGGCCGCGTTCGCGGCGGTGCGGGATGACCAGGCCGGTGCCCCGGTAGCCGCCGCGCGGCGGTAGCGCACCGAACTGGTGCTGCCCTGGGCACAGAATCTGCTGCAGTTTCTGCACACGGACAGGCTCGGCCACTGCACCTGCAGCAGTCGGGTCGGACATCAACGTACATCCAACCTCCCCAACCATCAGCCGGCGAACAATGCGGTCGCAGCACTACTGTAGCCATCTGGAAGCAAGTAAATATGCGGCGCCGCCGACTCCAGCTGCTCTGTGGAGTAACTTGTCAGCCATCGACTACTCAGCAGGAAACTCGCGGCTTGCTGACATTTCCAGCCATACGATCTTGCCTCTGCCGCTGGGTGAACTCCCGAACGCCGAAGTAAGTGCATCTACAATGTACAGACCTCTGCCGCCTTCCGCCTCGCTCTCTTCCTCTTTGGTTGCGTAGAACGTGGGAATTGGAGGAGCAGTCTCTGAATCACAGACCTCCATTTGGATTCGGTCGGCTCGTAGACGGAGACGCAGCTCCACGTCGCTGTCCGCATGGATGAGTGCATTAGTGGTGAGCTCGGACACAATAAGCTCGAGGTCATCAGACAGGGTGTCTAGGCCCCAGCCCTTCAAGCTCTCGCGCACAAATTTCCGTGATGCCCGCACGCCTTGAAGGTCTCGCCGCTGAATCTCCATGCGTTTGCTAGGTAGGTGCGAGGCTGGCGAGACACCTTCATAGCGGGCCACGAGTAGAGCTACATCATCGAGTCGGTGTTGTTGGTCGGGAACTGCGGCCGCCAGTCTGTCGGCGTACCCTTCAAGATTGGAATCGACATCGTCTAGAGACCCAAGTAGTTCGGTTGCGCTAGCGACAACGTCATCGTGCCTTCGGGCAATTCCGTCAGTATAGAGAAGAAGCAAGGCTCCGGAGTTGAGTTGAATATCAAACGACTGATAAAGTGCCGCCGATTGAACTCCTAGTGGAACCCCAGGATGCGCCGTTACCAGCTGGGTCGTTCGATCAGTGTTCTTGACGAGAGGCGGTGGATGGCCCGCCAGACAGCCTTGAGCCTTGCCGTTTGAAACATTCAGATAGAGAACGCAGCAGGTTGCGAGAAGATCTGTGTCCAATCTGAGGAGAATTTCGTTGGTGCGTTTCAAGATCTCCGAAGGGCTGTGACCTTCACTCGCATATGCAAGAATCGCAGTGCGTACCTGACCCATGACCACGGTACTTTCGACTCCGTGCCCTTCCACATCCCCAACGACGAGTCCGATTTGGTTAGCGTGGAGTGTTATCACGTCGTACCAGTCGCCGCCTGATCCAAAATCAGGTGTGGCGGACAGGTGGCGTGCTGCGATAGTCACTTCCGGCAGCTCAGCAAGAAAGCGTGGAAGGAGCCTCTTCTGGAGACATCGGGAAAGCTCATGTTCGCGCTGGCTCAGGCGGACGCGTTCCAGGGCGGATCCCAGCAAGTCTGCCATCATCATCAGCACTGTCTGTTCCTCTGCCGCGAATGTGCGCTCTTCGGAGAAAATAAGGTTGCATACGCCTATTCGCCGAAAATTGCCACCTCGTAGGGGGAGGTAGGCCCAGGATTCGCCGCCGTCCTCCAGGGCGTTCGGATAGCTGTCTTTCCTCTGCGAGCTGTCACTGAAGAAGATGGGTCGCCCATAAAGAGCGTCTGCGGTTGGATCGCTGTCGTTGACACTTGAGCCGTGCAGTCTCTTGATGACTGCCGAAGACTTTCCACTGTGCCCGACGACCCATATACGACCGTCCGCGACCGCACTGAGTGTGATGTCCTTGGCTCCAAAAGGATCAAGGATATATGTTTTCGCAGCACAAAATACATCTTTTGCGGTAAACGCTCGATTCAGTGCAATCGCCAGCCTGCGCAACGGGTACATGAGGGTGAGGCCGGTTGAGCCGCGGGCATATGGGAGTCCCCACTTTGCATTTCGGGAACTCTCGGGCGGCGTACCTCCAAACATAGGAACAAGCACCGGACGAAAACTGGAAGTCACCGGTATGCCTTGTGAAGAAAGGTGAGCAAGCGCGTGTGCTAGCTGATTGTTACGTCCTTCCAGCCACTCAATTTGTTCATTACTGCACATGCCATGCCGGGAAGTGGGGAGAAGGATGCTGAGTACGCCATAACAGTGATCATTCACTGTCAATGGCGCCGACGCGATGGCATAGGGAAACAGTCCGACAAAGTACTCGTCGTCTGAAGTGGGGTGCGGTTCCTCCGCAACTATGAACTCGCGAGTCCTGAAAGCGACAGCGGAGGAATAGGGTGCATCTAGGTCCATGCGGTCGGGCATCCAGAAGATTGCCGGCGGAGACCCGGCAATCATTGCGGTTCCCAAACCTTGGCTACGTTGTTCCGCCAGATACACGATGCCCATAACTGCATCTAGTTTTCCCACGACGTCGTGGAGGGCTGTGTATAGAGTTTGTTGAAGTATTTCAGTGTGGCGGACTGTCTCTGATGGCCTGTGGCTGGTGGCTTCCGTCATTGAATCGAATCCCTTGCCTCAGCCCCGCCGAGGCGGCACTGCAGCGCCTGATTAGCCGCAATAACGCCCGAGGAGGGAATGTGGCCCTGCTCTGAGTGTACGTCCCGGAGGTTCTGAGGTCCCGGCAGTCGTCTCTCGGCGAGCTGTCCGGTAACTAAGAGTGGAACCCAGGACGCTCGCTCCTGATGAGATGCTGTTCGCGGCCTCTGTCCTGGTGAGCGGATCTGCCTGGCGGGCCCTACTGACCTGAGTCAGAGATTCGTCGGCAGTAGGTGGCGACTTTGTCGAGGATCTCGTCGGCTGTCTTGGTCCAGACGAAGGGGCGTGGGTTGTCGTTCCAGTCGGCGAGCCAGGCGCGGATGTCGCGTTCGAGGGCCTGGACGGAGCGGTGGACACCGCGGCGGAGCTTCTTCTGCGTGAGCTCGCCGAACCAACGCTCCACCAGGTTCAGCCACGAGGATCCTGTCGGTGTGAAATGCAGATGAAAGCGGGGATGCGCCACCAGCCACTGCTTGATCGCCGGAGTCTTGTGCGTCGCGTAGTTGTCCAGGATCAGATGCACGTCGAGGGAGGCCGGCACCTGCTTGTCGACCTTGGCCAGGAACTTCTTGAACTCGGCGGCCCGGTGCCTGCGGTGCAGGGAACCGATGACCTTGCCGGTGGCCACCTCCAAGGCGGCGAACAGGGTCGTGGTGCCGGCACGGATGTAGTCGTGACTGCGGCGTTCGGGCACCCCGGGCATCATGGGAAGCATGGGCTGGGACCGGTCCAGGGCCTGAATCTGCGACTTCTCGTCCACACACAGGACCAGGGCCTTCTCCGGCGGGTCGAGGTAGAGGCCGACGACATCACGGACCTTGTCGATGAACCGAGGGTCGGTGGACAGCTTGAACGTCTGCGAGCGGTGCGGGGCCAGGGCGAACGCCCGCCAGATCCGGGAGATCGCCGACTGCGACATACCGGTCGCCGCCGCCATCGACCGGGTCGACCAGTGCGTGGCGTTCGCCGGCTTCTCCTCCAGCGTCTTGACGATCACCCGCTCGACATCGGCAGCAGTGATCTTCCGCGGGACACCCGGCCTGGGCTCGTCACACAACCCGTCCAGACCACGGTCCAGGAATCGCTGTTTCGGGATATCGAAGTCGACGGCCCACCGCAGGTTCGTGATCTGGACGCGTGCCGGTGCGTGGGGCCAGCTGCACGAGGCGATGCTGCACCGGCCGGACGACGCCGACCTGCTCGACGCTTCCCGTGCCGTCCTCGAGGCCGCCCACATGCACGCTGAAAGAGGGGCGATGAACGAGTGCAGATCGCGGAGCTGTCCAACCCGACCAGCTGCAGCACGTCCTGCTGACCGAGCAAGCGCTAGCCCGAGCAGACCGAACCAAGGCTGGCGGATGCCAAGGAAGCGCATCAGCGCAGCGCCGTGCCCGGGCACCGGCGCTGAGTGGCCTGCCGCCGCGAGGGATACGCCAGGCCACGGGCACCTACCGCATCGCAACGAGGCGGGCGGCGGAGGCCTTCGTGCAAGAAGTTGTGGCATGGCATGGCACGGCACAGGACTTGGCGGAGGTCGTGGACATGACTTCGCCGAGGCGTGAAGCGCAGGGTCCTGGGACCTCTTGCGACCGGGGCAGCGGACATCGCCACCGCTTCGGGGGAAGGTCCGGCGCGTCGCCCGGGGTCGACCGAGGGATTCTCCTCTTCCTCGGGACATGAAGGCGGCCTTGGACAGCGCGCTGTCCAAGGCCGCCTTCGAGCCGCCGACTGTTTCGCACGTTGAGGTCGTCACCGCATGACGGCGCAGGTAGGCGTCAGCCGAGAGCTCTTCGGGCGTGTTCCGCAGGGCACTTCGGCGTGCTTTCCGACGTTGCAGTGGCGCGCACCGGGAGGTGCGGAGCCTGGCCGACGCAAGTACCCCGCTGGGAGTCGGCGAGACTCGTACCGTGCCGACCAAGAGCCAAATGATCAATCGGGAAGTCTTTCCTTCCCGATTGATCAGTCCTTGCATCGTGCTCTATGCGGCCGTCACCGGTCCGATACGGTCTTCACTCGCGGGCTCGTTCACCCCCCCGTGCTGAACGAGCCCGCGCCGAACTCCCCCACTCGAAGCGAAGTTGAGTGAGCGCTGCATTGCTCTGTTCAACGCGCGTCGTGAGTAGCGCGGACCGACCCAGCTAAGGGCTGTCCCGTAACCCCCGGCGGGCGCGCGACGACAGCTACGGCACCTCGCCGCGTTGTCGGAACGTCCGAATACGCCCAGTATGAGGACGCCCCTCCGCCTTGCGATGCACCGCATCTGACGCCGCGCGCTGATCCACCAGGGATTACGGGACAGCCCTTAGGTGTATTGATCACAAGCGTTGTTAACACCTGTGGGTCTTGATCACGGCGAAGACCTCCAGTGTGGTGGAAGTGGCTAGGCTCCCCACCACGCACGGAGGTCTTCGTGTCCCCACGGTAATGCCCGGTTGACCATTCACGGGAGGCGGCTGCTGGTTGACGTGTCCGTTGCGGAAACCGGCCAGGAGCGGCGCGAGTTCGAAGGCCGCGCAGCACCATCTTTGGCAGGGCGCGGTGCGGTGGTTGCAGATGGCCGGGGCGGACTCGCTTCGCGGACCACCCTGCGTGCCGGGCGCTTCGCTGCGCTGGGGGATGAGGCAGCTGGCCACCGAGTTGGTGCGCGCCCATCGCCTCGCTCCGCGCTGCCCGACGAGGTCGCGGAGGCCGTCTGCGCGCGATTCCGTCCTGCCGCTGACGCTAGATGATCGATTCCAAGGCTTCGTTGTCGTAGGCGGTCAGGCCGAGGAGTCGTTGCAGGATGGCCTGCCCCGATGAGCCTGTCCGATGCTCGATGCGAGCGGCTGGTCCGGGGGCGATCCGGGCGGAGGGAGTCGTCGGCTCGTGGGAAATCCCGAATAGTCCCAACGGATCCAGGATGCTCAAACCCAGTTGCGTCGAGCTGCCGCGACACCAGCGCCGAACCGGTTGGTGGTCCCCAGCTCTGCGTACAGGTCTTGGACCCGCCGCCGCAGCGTGCGTGTCGAAACCCCGAATTGGCGGGCAATGGCGTCGTCCTTGACCCCAGCGGCAAAGAGCGCAAGCAGGTTCCGCTCCTCGTCAGTGGGTTTCCGGGTCTGGTCGCCTTGGGTGGACGGCCCTGGTGACGGCAACGACTCGGAGTCGGGGCCCCCACTCAGTGAGGGCGCGGTGGTCCAGTAATGCTCGAAGAGTTCGGTCAGTGCTTTCAGCAAGGGGGGTGCTTCGGTGTAGAGGCACTCGTTGCTGTCGGCTGACAAGCTCAGCGACACCATCGCTGCCGACCGGTCTGCCATCGCCAATTTAATGGGAAGCTCCGGCGCGACCTTGGCTTCTTCCCCACGCGACACGAGGCTGCCCAGCGCCTGCCAGCCGCTTTCAGCATCGAAGCTGGCAGCCGCGTAGACGACACGCACTCGCACTCCACGCCGGACCGCTGCCTCGTCGAGTGATCCATTGGGAGCCAGCAGGAACGGAGGGCGGTCCATGGCGCAGATCTCGGATCGGGCAGCTTGCTTCAAGCGGTAGTAGCAGTCGCCGACCGCCTCCGGACCGCTGATGGTCCTGGTGGCGGGTTCGGCCGTACTGGACCGCCTGGCGTCGTCGAAGATCGCACCCAGCGGCCCGGCCGCGTCCCGCACGGCGGCCAGCTGACGCTCGCGTGACTCGACCAGTGTCCGCAGTGCGTGACGGGGATCCACTGTGAGGAACGCCCCTGAGGATCTACGGCTGACCAGCCCGGAGTGGTGCAGACGTTCGAGCAACGCCAATGCGTGCTCGAAGCTCACTCCGAATGCCGCCACTATGTTGTCGACGGTCCCGCCACTGCGCACCAGTACATGGCGATAGACAGCCTCCGCCTCTGTATCGAGTCCAACCAACTCCAAGGGTGCGTCGTTTTCCATCATTGCTCTCCACCTCTGGCCTTTGCCCGTGTGATATCGATCAGGAAAATACAAGCCGTGGGTGGCGGCCGGAGGAACGAGCCCGGGTCGTCGGGTGCCTCCAGTTGGGGTCCCTCAATCTGCTGCCGTCGCGCCGCCGCAGAGGGCAGCATCTTCGGTCGATTAGACGCACCACTCCGGCTACCGGAAGGAGAAGCCCAGGGCCAGGACGCCGGACCGCTGGCATGCGGGCTGAACATCCGGAGCGTCATGCCTGCTCGCAGCGTCCAGCCGGGCTGTCGACGAAGGTAAGAAGGCCGTGCGCAAGACAGCGGCGGCCGGCTTGCACGCTTCGGCATCCTTGGGAATCCGAACAACTCCTCGCGCCTTGCAGCATGTCCTGCTTGAGGATCATTGCGCCGACTTGCGCCATGTCCACTTGGTGACGTGGCACAGAAGTGTCAAAGTGCTGACTTTACAGTGATGCGAACGGATGGCTGACTGCCAAGGACTTCTGCCCATCTAGTTCATGAGGTTCCCTTGCGTATGCCTCCGTCCCGCAGACGCGGGTTGACAGCCGCCGTCGCCGCGCTGGTGGTGCTGACGGCCACCGCTCCTGCGGCGTCGGCCGACGTTACTCCGACGCCCCCATCCCCGACCGCAACTGCCGCCGCCGGTCCTGCGATTGTGCGTACCGTCACGCTGATCACCGGTGACAAGGTCACGGTGACCGTGAACGGCGGCAAGCACTCGGTCACGTCGGTAACCGATCCGCAGGGCAGGACCGGTGGCGCTCACGTCATGTCGGTCGGTGACGACATCTACGTGTATCCCGAGGCGGCGTTGCCCTTCATCGCGTCCGGGGCACTGGACGAGTACCTGTTCAACGTGACCGAGCTGCTCGCGGACGGCTACGACGACGCGCGCAGCGACCATCTGCCACTGATCATCACCTACACCGACGCGGCGGCCCGCTCCCGGGCCATGAAGACCCCCGAAGGCGCCAGCAAGACCCTGGCCCTGAGCAGCATCCAGGGCGCTGCGATATCCGCCAAGCACACCCGGGCGGCGGGCTTCTGGTCCTCCCTCACGGGTGCCAGGACGGCGTCCACGGGGGCGCGCTCGGCTGGGTCGGGGCCGGCGGCGCTGTCGGGTGGGATAGCGAAGGTGTGGCTGGACGGGAAAGTCAAGGCCACGCTGTCCGATACCACCGCGCAGATCGGGGCTCCCGAAGTCTGGGCGGGCGGGAACACCGGGCAGGCTGTGGACGTCGCGGTGCTGGACACCGGGATCGACGCCGCGCACCCGGACTTCGCCGACCGCATCGTGGCCACCGAGAGTTTCGTGCCGGGGCAGGACGTCACCGACCGGCAGGGCCACGGGACCCACGTCGCCTCGACCGTGGCCGGCACCGGAGCCGCGTCCGCCGGCAAGGAGAAGGGCGTCGCCCCGGGCGCCGGGCTGCACATCGGCAAGGTGCTGGACAACTACGGCAGCGGTCAGGACTCCTGGATCCTGGCGGGCATGGAGTGGGCCGCCCGGGACCAGCACGCCAAGGTCGTCAGCATGAGCCTGGGCGGCGGCCCCACCGACGGCACCGACCCGCTCAGCCAGGCGGTGAACCGACTCAGCGAGGAGACCGGAACGCTGTTCGTCATCGCGGCCGGCAATTCCGGCCCCGCGCCGTACAGCGTGAGCACCCCGGGAGCGGCGGACGCCGCGCTGACGGTCGGCGCGGTGAACGGCCCGGGGAAGGGCGTGGATCAGCTGGCGGAGTTCTCCAGCCGTGGCCCCCGCGTGGGCGACAATGCCATCAAGCCCGATCTGACAGCCCCGGGTGTGAACGTGCTGGCGGCCCGCTCGCAGTACGCGGCGGAGGGGGAGGGTGCCTATCAGACGATGAGCGGCACCTCCATGGCGACACCGCACGTCGCGGGCGCGGCGGCCCTGCTGGCCGCCAAGCACCCGGACTGGACGGGGCAGCAGCTCAAGGACGCCCTGGTCAGCACCACCGCGAGCACCCAGCGGTTCAGCCCCTTCGAGGCCGGCAGCGGCCGGCTCGATATCGCCGCCGCTGTGAAGGCCACGCTGTTCGCCTCCGGGTCCGCGTTCGCCCAGGTCCACTACCCGTACACGCCGGGCCAGACCGTCCGCAAGGACGTCAGCTACACCAACACCGGGTCCGAGCCGGTCACCGTGGACCTGTCCCTGAGCCAGGACCAGCTGCCCGAGGGTCTGTTCACCCTCACCGACTCCCGGGTGACCGTGCCCGCGCACGGCACCTCCGCCGTCGGCGTGATCACTCACCTCGACGCGGCGGAGGACAACAGCGCCTACTCCAGTCGGCTCACCGCCACCGGTGCCGACGGCTCGGTCCTCACCCGCACGCCGGTTGGCGTGAACAAGGAGGGCCACCGCGTCACGCTGTCGGTCACGGCGAAGGACCGGCACGGGGCAGCCCTGCCCGGCACCCTCGTCCTGAAGGACGTCGAGCGCAACACCGCGCCCAAGATGTACGAGGTCGATGCCTCGGGCCGCATGACCCTGCGCCTGCCCCCGAGCACCTACTCGGCATGGATGAACACCGCCGTTCCCGGGATCGACGGCACCCACACGCTGGGCTTCGCCATGTTCTCCGCGCCGCAGATCGACCTCGACGCCGACCGCACCGTCCGCTTCGACGCCGCGAACCTGCGCAAGGCGGCCGCCTACACCCCGCAGCCGACCGCTAACCAGTTCATGAGGGTCGACCAGTACCGCACCAACGGCGACCTGTTCCCGTTCATGGACAGCTACATGCCCGAGTACTGGCGCTACGACAGCCTCTGGGTGACCCCGACGCCGAAGGTGACGAAGGGCTCGTACATCTTCGCGACCCGCTGGCGGCAGGTCCAGCCGCCGCTGACGTTCTCCTCCGGCTCGCAGACCTACGACGACGTCGTCATCCAGAGCTTGTCCCGCCCGCTGCCCGAGGGCACGGGAACCTACCGGGCTGTGTGGGCCGGCAACGGCTCGGCCGCGGACTTCCGCAAGCTGAAGGTGCGTGGCCAAGTGGCGGTCGTCCGCCGCAGCGACACCGTGCCCGCCCCCGACCAGGCCGCGGCCGCGGCGACGGCCGGCGCCAGGCAGCTGCTGATCCTGAACGACGGCTACGGAAAGTTTGACCCCTGGGCCGACCTGCCCGACGCCGCCCCGCTGCCAGTGGCCTCGCTCGGCACCGACGACAGCGCACGGCTGCTCAACCGGATCCGCAAGCCCGGCACGGCAACGCTGAAGGTGGTCTCGCACCCGCATCCGCGCTACCTGTACGACCTCGTCCGCCACCACGACGGAGCGATCCCCCGCGACCCGTCCTACCGGCCCGGCCCCGGCGAACTGGCCCGGATCGACGAGTCGTTCCGCGACACCAAGCAGGGCGAGGCCCGCCAGTACCGCGATGACATATCCGCCATCTTCAACGGCCCCATGCTCAGCAACTCCACACCGGTCGCGACCCAGGGCACGCTGACATCGTGGGTCACGGCGGGCACCGGCGTCCGCTGGGTCTCCGGCGCCGGCATGAGCGACCTCGGCCAAAGAGGCCTGGCGCGCTCGTACAAGCCGCGCAGCACCACCGGCGAGAGCTGGTTCTCACCCATCCAGCGCCCGCGACTGCTCAACGACGGCATCAGCTGGCAGGCCCCCTTCCGGGCCGGCGACATCATCAGCACTTCCGCCGTACCGGCCTGGGGAGACGCCGGCGGCCACGCCGGCGTCGTCTGGGCCGACAGCGACACCTCGAAGATCTCGCTGTACCAGGGCGACCAACTGCTCGGCGAGGACGTCAACGAGCGGATCGTCACCGTCGAGAACGTGTCACCGGACCCGCTGCCCTACCGGATCGTGGTCGAGGGCAAAAGGAACCTGCCGGACCGGCCGTACTCGACCCGTACCCGCACCGAGTGGGGGTTCACCTCCAGCACCACGGACTACACAGTTCTCACGCCTCTGCCGCTGGTCCAGCTCGACTACGCGGTGGCCACGAATCCGGCCGGCAAGGCGCACCGGCGGACCGGGCTGACGGTCGCCCCGTCGCACCTGAAGGGAGCGGCGGGCACGGGCGAGATCCGCACGGTGACGCTGGAAGTGTCGTACGACGACGGTGCCACGTGGCACCGGACGACGCTGCGGCAGTCGGGCGGCGACTGGAAGGCGCAGCTCGACGCGCCGTCCCGGGCCCGCTTCGCGAGCCTGCGAACGACGGCGCGGGACACGAAGGGGAACAGTGTGAGCCAGACCGTAATCCGCGCCTTCGGCCTGAAGTAGCGACAGCGGGCGGCTGACCAAAAGGCCCCTGTCCGCGGTGGAGACCGCGGACAGGGGCATTGGGGGCGGCGGGGTGCCCTCTGCTGCTACAAACGCTTCCTCAAACTCACCATATTGGACAGCGTCTAAGTCATCTGACTGAAGTCGCGGAGACGACGAATCCATAAGGTGAATGTGTCCGAAGAACCTGGGAATTCCCTATGGGGGACATCATCATGACAGCGCGACATGCAGTACGGAACGTGGTTCTTGTGCACGGTGGATTCGTGGACGGATCCGGCTGGCAGGGCGTCCACGAGCGCTTCGTGAGCGCCGGTTACAACGTCAACCTCGTGCAGAAGCCGACCGAGTCCCTCGTCGGGGACGTGGCGGCGACGCTGCAGGTCGTCGCGGAGCAGGATGGCCTGTTTGCCCAGGTGGGGCACTCCTACGGCGGTGTTGTGATCTCCGAAGCCGGCCAGGACCCCAAGGTCGGCGCGCTAGTCCACAACGCGGCCTTCGCCCCGGATAGGGGCGAGTCGGTGACCGCGCTGATCGCCGACCCGCCGCCCAGCGCGCTCGTCCCGCCGATCCTTCCGCCCAAGGAGAACTATCTCTTCCTGGACCGAGCAGTTCCAGGCCTCCCTCGCCGGTGACTTCCCGCAGGCGCAGTTCACGGCTGACTCGCAGGTCCCGTGGGGCCTCGAAGCCCTCAACGGGACGGTCAGTGAGCCCGCGTGACGGACCAAGCCCAGCTGGTACTGGGTCGCCGCCGACGACCGCATGATCCCCCCGCCGTCCCAGCGAGCGATGGTCGAGCGTGCCGGCGCAACGGTCGCCGAGAGCCCGGGCAGCCACACCGTGTACCTCTCGAAGCCCGACGCGGTCGACCTGATCAAACAGGCCACCGACTCCTAGTCCACATCCCAGGGTCGTCGTATCCGGGGCACCCATCCGCTATTGCCACGGCGCCGCAGACTCCTCGCAAGGCTGCGGGACTTGCTGCTGCACGCCACTAGTCCGTACGGAGCAAGCAATGAGAAACCCCCAACTCACCCGCCGCAGTGAGTTCGCCGTTGCCGCCGGCGCCATCGCTCTCAGTGCCGCACTTCTGGCCCCGGCCGCCTCCGCGACGGTTCTGCAGCAGACGTCGCCTTCCGCCTCCAGTCCGAAGCTGACCAGCCCTGAGCGGTATGGCCCTGATGGGTGACAGGGCCAGCCGATCCCCCCGTGCGTCAGCAACCAAGCGTGGGGCTCGGAGACCATCTCCGGCCGCACGCTTGTATGCACCGTTGTAAACCCCTGGCCCTCACAACGAGCGCTCGCGGCCAGGGCCTACCTGAGTACGCGCCACACTTCGCGCAGGACGCCACTGGCGGCAGGACGAGCGCCGTGAACGTCCCTCCCGCGCATGTCGTGTTGACCGTCCAGCGGTGCGCGGAGGGCGCGTGTCGCCCTGGCGACACGCCTTCGGCGAGCGTCGTCGTTGCGACATGTCGCAGTTGTGACACGTGAGGTCAGTGACAAGTGCGGCTTTATCAGTCGATTCTTTCGGGCGAGCACTGCCCCTTTGAACGAAAGGTGTTTCTCTGATGACCTGGATCCGCTTGACGGCGGCGATATCGACAGGGTTGATGCTGGCCGCCGGAGGCGTGCCGACCGTCGCCGCGTCGTCGCAGACGAAGGCCACCGGGACCGCGACTCGTACCGCCGCCGTGCCGGGGGCTCGCTCCGCGACCGTGCGTCTGGTGACCGGTGACCGGGTGACCGTGACGTCGTTGCCCGGCGGACGGCACACCGCGTCGGTGCAGCCCGGACCCGGGCGCAAGCACATCCCCTTCCGCACGCTGGAGGAGGACGATAAGTCGCTGACCGTGCTGCCGTTCGACGCCGAGCCGTTGGTGTCCGCCGGCACCCTGGACCGCCGCCTCTTCGATGTGACGGCCCTGATCGCCGCCGGCTACGACGAGGCCCACACCTCCGCGCTTCCGCTGATCGTCTCCTCGGAGCCGTCACAGGTCGGTGCCAGGGTCAGCTCACAGGCGGCGAAGGCCGCCGCGGCCACCGCCGACCGGCTGGTGACGTTCAATAGGGCCGCGACGCCCTCCCGCAGCCTGGAGAGCATCCACGCGCGGTCGCTGCGGGTCGCCGACCACGACCTGGCCGCCTTCTGGAAGACGCTGAACCCCGGCGGAAAGTCGGACGCCGCCCGTGCCGCGGTCACCCCGCGCATCTCGCTGGACGGCAAGGTGAAGGCCGTGCTGGACCGCAGCACCGCGCAGATCAACGCCCCCACCGCCTGGAAGGCCGGCTACGAAGGCCAGGGCGTCAAGGTTGCCGTGCTCGACACCGGTGTCGACGCGAACCACCCGGACCTGGCCGGGCGTATCACAGAGGCCAAGGACTTCTCCGGCAGCGGGAACACCGACGACCACTTCGGCCACGGCACGCACGTCGCCTCGATCGTCGGCGGCACCGGCGCCGCCTCCGGCGGGACCCGCCGCGGTGTCGCCCCCCACGCCGACCTGCTGATCGGCAAGGTGCTCGACGACAACGGATACGGCAGCGAGTCGGGCATCATCGACGGCATGGAGTGGGCGGCCGACGAGCACGCCAAGGTCGTCAACATGAGCCTCGGTGCGAACGAGCAGACCGACGGCACCGACCCGATGAGTCAGGCCCTCAACACCCTGACCGCGTCCACCGGCACGCTCTTCGTTGTCGCGGCGGGCAACTCGGGCCCGGGCCAGTCCACTGTCGGAACGCCTGGCGCGGCCGACGCAGCGCTGACCGTGGGGGCCGTCGACCGTGACGACTCCCTCGCCCCCTTCTCCAGCCGTGGCCCGCGCTTCGGTGACGGGGCGGTCAAGCCCGACGTGACCGCCCCCGGCGTTGGCATCGTCGCCGCCCGCGCGTCCGGTACCACCTTGGGCGACCCGGTCGATGCCAACTACGTCTCGCTGTCCGGGACGTCCATGGCCACCCCGCATGTCGCCGGCGCTGCCGCGCTACTGGCCCAGCAGCACCCCGACTGGGGCGCCCAGCAGCTCAAGGACGCGCTGATCAGCACTTCCCGGACGGTTTCCGGTACCAAGGTGACCGAGCAGGGCGGCGGCCGCATCGACCTGGCCACCGCCATGGGCCCGGTTACCGCCACCGGCTCCGTCACCCTGGCCCCGCTCCACATCGGCGACACGCAGGGAGCGCGGCAGGCGGCCACCGTCCGCTACACCAACACCGGCGACAAGCCGGTGACGCTCTCCCTGGCCGTCAACCTGGCCACCGAGACCGGCCGTGCGCTGGCCGGTGGGGTGGTTGGCGTCGGCTCCGGCACCGTGCAGGTGGGCCCCGGCGCCACGGCCGAGGTGCCGCTGCGCACCGACGCGAAGAACGCCGTCCGCGGCAAGTACTACGGCTACCTCACTGCGAAGTCCGCCGACGGCGTGGTGGTCGCCCACACCACCGTCTCCCTCGTGGTGCACGCCCCGCAGCACCGGCTGACCGTGGTCTACCGCGACCGCGACGGCAAGGTCGTGCCGGGTTGGCTGCCGACCATCTGGGGTCCCGACGGTGTCGAGGGCTACACGGACCTCGACGCGGGGGTCGCCGTCGTGGAAGAGGGCACGTACTACGTCAGCACCAGTTTCAACGAAGCCGCCGATGACGGCGTCGGCGACGTAGGCAATGTCGTTGTCCCCGAGGTGAAGATCACCAAAGACACGACGGTGACGCTGAACGCCGCCGAGGCCACCGAGGTGAAGATCCACACGCCTCGCCCCGCCGAGCGGTACGGCCAGTTCATCCCCATGTACTACCGTCAGATCGACGGTCAGGAACGGCTCGAGGGCATCTCGCTCTGGTTTAGTGATCGGTTCTACACCAACCCCACTGCCCCGGTCACCGACGGCGCCTTCGAGTTCACCGTACGCGCGCAGCTGAAGGCCCCCCAACTGCGGGCGAAGTTCTCCGGCGTCTCCCAGGTCACGCCCTACTACGAGAGTTTCTCCCCGGTCTTCGGGGACCAGGGCGCGCGGCTGACCGCCGTGGCCGCCGGCACGGCACAGGCGCCCGACTTCCGCGGCGCGCGCGGCAAACTGGCCGTCGTCCGGTACGACGACGACTCCGGCGGCTACGACGGTCGTGCGCTCGCGCAGACTGCCGCGGCCGCGGGCGCCAAGGCGCTGCTGGTGGTGTGGCAAAAGGGTCACAGCGTCCAGGCCGAATGGCTGCCAAACGGTGTCCGGTTGGCCCTGCCCGTGATGCGGTTCTCCTGGGCCGACGGGACGGCCCTGCTGAAGCGCATGGCAAAGGGGACCACGACGGTGGAATTCTCCGGCACGGTCCGCAGCCCCTACATGTACGACGTCATGCAGGTCTCGAAGGGCTTCATCCCTAAGACCCTCACCTTCTCGCAGCGCAACAGCGCAGAGGTCCGCGCCACCTACAGCCGCACGGGTGCCTCGCAATGGGCGAGCGAGCAGCGTTTCGCGTGGCGTCCCTACCAGAACACCGCGATCGGCCAGACGAGCCGCTACGTTCCGGTGGGACAGGAACGCGTGGAGTACGTGAACGCCGGGGACGACACGCAGTGGCAGCACGCCGTGCAATACGTCGCCGTCGATACCTTCGGAAATCCGCTGTCAAGCGGCATGCACGACAAGGCACACACCTACCAGTCCGGCTGGCACGCCACGGAACGCTGGTTCGGAGCAGTGGTCCGCCCCTCGATCCCGCGCGGTGGGCACCTGCCGTCGGTACGCAACGGCAACACCCTGTCGGTGTATGTGCCGGAGTTCAACGACTCCGGCACCGACCACTGGTCGTTCGCGGAGAAAACCTTCGACGGAGCCGGCGACACGAACACGGCGGTGCTCTACCGCAACGGGCAGCAGATCGCCGCGTCCGACAACGGCGCGTGGGGCAACTTCGAGGTCCCCGCGGGCAACGCCGCATACCGGCTGGACATGACGACCGCCCGCGTCTCGGACGACTGGCACTTCGGCACCAACACCAGCACCTCGTGGACGTTCCGCTCGGACACCACAGCCGCCCCGGAGAAGCTGCCGCTGCTCCAGGTCGACTACGCCGCACCGGTCGACGCGCAGAACGCGGTCGGCTCTGCGCACAGGCACAACCTCGGCCTGAGCGTCCGCATGCAGGACGGCATGGCCGCACCGCGCGGGGTGACACTGAAGGTCGAGACGTCCTACGACGACGGCAAGACCTGGACCACGGCCCGCACTGCCAGGAAGGGCGGTGGGCAGTTCACCGCCACCGTCGAGCGGCCGTCCCGCCTGCACGGCGACGCGTACGTGACGCTGCGCGTCACCGCCACGGACGCCGCCGGTAACAGCGTTCAGCAGACCGTGGACCGCGCCTACCTGCACCACGGAGCCAATGATCAGTAACGCCACGGTCTGACTTTACCGCGGCGGGTGCCAGGGGATGTGAACCCCGGCACCCGCCGCGCCATTTCACCTGATACCCCACCGCGGCAGCAGGGGGCGCGCTGACCGGAGGGCAAGGACCTCCCGCCGGGCAGACGCTGGCTCTCCCCGACCTACGATCCCGACGCCCGCTACGGGACCAAGCGCGGCTCAGGCTGGTGCGGCTACAAGGCCCATCTGAGCCATACCTGCGAGCCGGACGACCCCACCTGCTCACCCAGGTCCCGATTCCGGTATGTCACCGGTGCGTACATCGCGGCGGCGCGCGACGTGACGGAATCGAGCTGCTCGGTGCGGTTGGACACCTGCCACAAGACCTACGAGGGCGAGCACTTCACACAAGGGGCGTCCACGATCGACTGGCAGGCCAAGAAAGCTGTCTGTCCCGAGGGCAAGGTCAGAGCCAGCTGGTCCAGCCAGCGCAAGAACAGCGGTACTCACCTTTTCACGGGTGCACTTCACCGCCCACGACTGCCGGCGGTCACTCCATCAGGCGTCGAGTTTGATGAGGTTGATGGCCAGGGCAGAGAAGGCGTGTTGGGGGCGGACTTTGGGCTTGCCGGCTTGCCCGCGGTAGCGGGCATGGCGTATGCCCGTGACGGTGATCGCCTGGTTGATCGTTTCCTCTACTCCGGCCCGGAGCTTGTACTTTCTCCTTCCAGGACTCGTTCCTGCTCGGCGCGGCAGTGGCCAGGGGTCCATGGGGGTTCTTTGGGATAGAGGGTCAGCTGGCGGCGTCCGCGGGCAGAGAAGGGGCAGCGGACGCGGAAGGGGGCAGGCGTCGCAGACGTCCGCACCGAACTTGACAACGATCGCGTCGCGTATGTGCTGGCGGGACCAGGGCTTGGTCGGCGAGTTGCATGACCGGCTGCGCGACTGGTCCGCGTGGCGGCCAGACGTGATCCGGAGCCGACCGCCGGCATCATCGACGTGCAGTCGGTGAAAGGGGCCGCGTCGGTGCCGGCCGCCACAAGGGGCTTCGACGGCGGGAAGAAGGTCAACGGCCGTTAACTTGAGCCAGCAGCAGCGTGTCTCGCATGTGTGTGAAGCGCCCTGAAGGTCTGCCAGTTCGCTTGGTGGATGCGGCTATCTACCGCCATCCATCACGGATGAACTTGACCGAACTCATGGCTCGTCGCCGCACACGCGAAGCAACCAACTCCTGGCGCGACCCGACACCAACGAACGAAAGCCGATTCCAGGGACAGACAACGGGGAGAAAAGCGACCTCTCGGGCGTTGTTGAGCAGGGATTTCACCCAGGCTAGCCATCCAGGGGTGACACTAGTGAGACATGGCACAAGTTGGACAGCGTAAGCCTCTTGAGCACGGTTGAAGGGGGCCGGACGATCAAGCATCTTCCCCTCTTCACAGCGCTTGAGGAGTCCCGTTGCCCAAGGTTCATATTCCCAGGCCCAGACCGGTCGCGCTCGCCGTGATCGCCGCCCTGGCACTCGGGGTCATACCTGCCACCGCCGCCGTATCGGCGGACCAGGCGACCCCGGGGCCGCCTGCAGACGCCGCACAACGGTCACCTGGCAACGGCAGCAAACACACCGTCACCCTGATCACCGGTGACAAGGTCACACTCGGCACCGCCGCCGACGGAACGGCCGTCCGGTCCTTTGAAGGCGCGAACGGGACCACCACAGGTTTCCACCGCGCTGTCATCGACGGCTCGACGTATGTCTACCCCGACTCCGTCCTGCCTTACGTCAGCGCCGGAAAGCTCGACAAGCGGCTGTTCAACGTGACTCAACTGATCGCCGACGGCTACGACGATGCGCACACCTTCCGGCTGCCGCTCATCGTGAAGTACACCGACGCCGCCGCCAAGTCCCGGACCCTGCCGAAGGTGACCGGTTCGACCGACGTCCGCCGGCTGGACAGCATCCAGGGCGCGGCCCTTGCGCAGAACCGGAAGCAGGCTTCGGCATTCTGGTCGGCGCTGACTGGCGGTTCCGCCGCGGGAGCCCGGTCGGCGACCCCGTCTTTCGCAGGCGGCATCGCCAAGGTCTGGCTCGACGGCAAGGTGGAGTCAGCCCTGGCCGACTCCACCGCCCAGATCGGTGCTCCGCAGGTGTGGTCGGAAGGCGACACCGGCAAGGGCGTCAAGGTCGCGGTGCTCGACACCGGTATCGACGCCGAACACCCCGACCTCGCCGGACAGGTCGATTCCAGCGCCAGCTTCGTCCCGAACGAGGATGTCGCCGACTACCAGGGACACGGCACCCACGTCGCCTCGACGATCGCGGGCACCGGCAGCGCCTCCGACGGGAAGGAGAAGGGCGTCGCCCCCGGCGCCCGGCTGGAGATCGGCAAGGTCCTCAACTCAGAGGGCTCGGGACAGGATTCCTGGATCATCGCGGGCATGGAATGGGCCGCCCGCGACGCCCAGGCCAAGATCATCAGCATGAGCCTGGGCGGCGGCGGCGACCACACCGACCCCATGAGCCAGGCTGTCGACCGCCTCAGCCGCGAGACCGGCGCGCTGTTCGTCATCGCGGCGGGCAACGGCGGCCCGCACTCCATCGGAAGCCCTGGAGCCGCGGACGCGGCCCTGACCGTGGGTGCCGTGGACTCTGCGGACCAGCTCGCCGACTTCTCCAGCACGGGCCCACGTGGGGGCGATGCCGGGCTGAAGCCAGAGATCACGGCACCCGGCGTCGACATCCTGGCGGCCCGCTCCCACTACAACCGGGGCTCGGGCTACTACACCACGATGAGCGGCACCTCGATGGCGACGCCGCATGTCGCCGGCGCCGCTGCGCTGCTCGCCGCCGCCCACCCGGACTGGACCGGCCCTCAGCTGAAGGAGGCGCTGGTCAGCAGCGCCAAGGCCACCCCGTCGTACACGCCCTACCAGGCGGGCGGAGGACGGCTCGACGCCCTGGCAGCGGTGCACGCCTCGGTCTTCGCGACCGTCAGTGCCTATTCCGGCTTCCACCCATGGCCCCACGAGCCGGGAGAGACCGACGTCCAGAAGGTGACGTACACCAACGTCGGCGACGCCCCAGTCAACCTCGGCCTGGCGATCAACGGCAGCCTCCCGGCGGGGCTGTTCACCCTCTCCGAGGACCACATCACTATTCCCGCGCACGGCACCACCTCGGTCACCCTGACCGCGACGCTGGACCGGCTGCCGCCCGATCAGACGGTCAGCGGTATGGTCAGCGCTACCGACAGCGTCGGCACGGTCCGGGCCCGGACCCTGATCGGTGCCGCGAACGAAGGCCAGCGCCAGATCCTGAAGATCATCGCGAAGGACCGATCCGGCAAACCGCTCTCTGGCAGGGTCCTTCTCGCCGCAGAGCACGCCTTTACGATGATGGAGCTCGATGCGTCCGGCACCGGTACCGCACGGGTGCCCGTCGGCACCTACAGCGGCTGGCTCTCCGCCGACGTCCAGGGCACCAACGGCCCCCACTCGCGGGGTATGGCCCTGCTCGCCTTCAACGACGTCAAGTTGGATCAGGACCGCACCGTCACCCTGGACGGCCGGAAGGCCCGTCAAATCCTGGCGAACGTGCCGCAGCAGACGACCCCTGTCGCGCCGCGGCTGGACGTCCGCCGGTCGTTCAGCGACAGCGCGGTCGAGTCCTCCATGCTGCCCGACCCCTCCTATGACAGCATCTGGGCTCTGCCGACCGGCAAGAAGGTCAGCACGGGCGAGTTCGAGGTCGGTGCCCGCTTCCGCCTCGAGCAGCCGGCGCTGACCCTGGGCACGAAGTCGAAGACCTACCGCGACCCGCTGGTCAAGCGCGCCGCCAAGCCGCTGCCTGTCGGCACCCGCACGCTGACGGCCGTCGATGCCGGAACGGGTACGGCCGAGGAGCTGGCCAGGCACAACGTACGCGGCAAGGCCGTGGTGGTGCGCGGCAGCGACCCGGCCGGAATCCAGGCGCAGGCGGAGGCCGCCGCCGCGGCGGGCGCCCGCATGCTCGTGGTCGCCAACGACGGCATCGGCCGGCTGCAGCCCTGGGACGAGAATCCCTGGAGCCCGGAGAGCCCGGCACCGCTGACGGTGGCGACGCTCAACGCCGACCAGGGCGGCGACCTGATCAAGGCGCTGCAGCGGGGCCCGGTCCCGCTCAAGGTCACCTCGCACCCCAGCACCGACTACCTCTACGACGTGGTGCACCACTGGTCCGGCGCGGTCCCGGCGGACCCGACCTGGCGCGTGAAGCAGCGTGACCTGGGCCGGGTGGACGTCTCGTTCCGCAACTACCGGCCGGGTAAGGCGCTGGAATTCCGCACCGACATCTGGCGCGGCTGGGCCGTCTCGAACCAGGTCACCGCGCCCGCCCAGGGCGACCGCACCGACTGGGTCACCCCCGACGCCGCCTGGCTGGATGACGCCTTCATCGCAGGCGAGACCGGGCAGCACTCAATCGACGTCCTCCACTACTCAGCGCGGAAGACCGCCAAGGTCAAGTGGTTCGGGCCGATCCAGCGACCCCGCATGGGCCCGATGGGCTATCAGCCGGTGCGGTACCTCGACGGGGTCTACATTCCCGCACCCGGCTGGGGTGATTCCGGTGCCGGCCACGTCGGCGAGGCCCGCGCCAACTTCATGGTCAAGGACTGGATGTCCCTCTACCAAGGTGACCAGCAGCTCGACTGGGGCAACTCCGAGTACCTGCCGATCACCGGGCTCGCCCCCGAGCCGCTGCCCTACCGCCTGGTCGTCGACAACGACCGGGCGACCTGGACCAACCCGTACTCGACGCACACGCTGACCGAGTGGAACTTCACATCCGCCGTCACCGGTAGCGAGTCAGCCGCGCCGCTGCCCCTGATCCAGCTCGACTACGGAGTGGACACCGACAAGGCAGGCCGGGCGGACCGGCGCGCCAAGCTGACGGTGACCGCCTCCCACCTGCCCGGCACCACCACCGCCATCGGGAAGCCCTCGCTCGAGGTCTCCTACGACGACGGCAAGACCTGGCAGCGGGCCGACCTGAGCCGCAGTGGAACCGGGTGGCGGACAGGCCTCCACGCGCCGAAGTCCGTCGGCTTCGCCACACTCCGGGTCACCGCCCGGGACCGCGCCGGCAACACCGTCTCCCAGACGATCACCCGGGCCTTCGGCCTGCGCTGACGTCACGCTACACAGCAAGCGAATGGGCGGGCCGCAGCCGGCGACCCCGCCCATTCGCCGCAGGAGCGGAGACCAGCAAACACGCGGTGCACCGGCCGCTGAACCACCTCTTTCTTCCTGCCGCACAACGGAGCGATGGCGAACACTACGGCGATAGGGTCGCGCAATGTCCGCACCTGGGTACCTGGTGGCGATCTGGTCCTGGCTGCTTACCTCTGGCGTCAGGGGCTATCCACAGTGTGAACGCCACAGGCCGCCGCAACTTGGGTGCTCCCACGAGCATCTACTAGCAGACGGCGAGACCGAGATGATCCGTCAGCTCAAGATTGCCCATGACCAGGCCGTCGAACAGCGCACGACCGCGATGGTCACGATCAAAGCGATGCTCATCCACGCCCCCGACGCCATGCGCTACGAGACCGCCGGAAAACACAGATCACCCTGGCCCGGCACCTGGCCGGCCTGCGTCCCCGCCGCCTGGAAGAACCCGATGACGCACTGCGCCACGTCCTACGAACGCTCGCCAAGCGGTGGCAGTACCTCGACACCGAGGCCAAAGAGCTGACGAAGCTGATCGCTGATCTGGTACGCCGAGCCGCGCCGCAACTGCTCGAGCCATTCGGCATCGGTGTGGACGCCGCCGCGGAGATCCTCGTCGTGGCCGGCGACAACCCCGAACGCATCAAGTCCGAAGCCGCGCTCGCCAAACTCGCGGGCATCGCACCCGTGCCCACCGGCTCCGGGATGACCAGCGGCACACACCGCATCAACCACGGCGGTCATCGCCAGCTCAACGCCGCGGTCTACCGCACCGTCATCGTCCGCATGCGATTCCACCAGCCCACGATCGACTACGTCGCCCGCCGCACCGCTGAGGGCAAAACAAAACGGGAAATCATCCGCTGCCTCAAGCGCTACGTCATCCGCGAGGTCTACCACCTCATCCGACCCGCCCCCGCAACGAGTTGACAACTATAGGAGCGTCAACGCGATGGCCGAAGCCCTCAACGGTTCCTTCAAGGCCGAGCTGATCGAGCATCAGGGCCCCTGGCGGGACGCTGACCAGGTCGAACGTGCCGTCGTCCAATGGGTCGGCTGGTACAACACCGAGCGCCTGCACTCCGCCCTCGGCTACCTCCCACCCGAGGAATTCGAGGCCCAGCACAACCGATCACAGGCAGCCCCAAGCGCCGCCTGAAACCCGAGAAACCGGCCGCTACGAAACTCGGGGCAGCTCAGTACGTCGTGATGCGCATCTCGCTAGTGCTGTGACCGCATACGTTTACCGGGCTGGTGATCCCTGCCCCCGGGAGCCGTGCTTCTAGAGTGAGGCGTCACAGCTCGGCAGCGGGGTGGGGAGGACGTATGGCGGAGGCCGAGGTTCCTGGGTCAGAGTCGGGTTGGGAACGCGCGCCGGAGTACCAGGGCGGGAAACGAAACCCGGCATTCCAGGCCAGCATGTGGGAATACGCGGCGAGCTCCTTTCGACTGGTTGCCGGTCTGTCGCCGTCCCTGGACGTCCTGGCTGCGCGGCTGCGATTGAACATCGAGCGTGGCTGGGAGGACCTGGGCCCAGTGGATGCGGCGATGTTCAGGATCCAGAAAATCGACTTCGCGCTCAGCCGGGTGGAGGGCAACCCCTGCCCCGATGTCTTCGTCTGGGTCAGCCGCGCTCAGTCTGATGTCGAGGCGGCCCTCGATATCCTGCTCGGCGCTCTCGGCATCGGCAGGGAAGCCATTACCTTCCGTAACAATGGCGAGAGCGGATTCGTTGACCTGCGGAACGATCCCCAGGCCTGACGCCTGAAGTCACGCTGCTTCGCAGATGGGGCGTCCGCCCCATCTGATGCCTTTCTCGCTGCGGATGCGAGCACGCTCCTTCCGCTGGGCGGCGAGGACCTCTGGATGGCGTGCGTTCTTGTTGCGCCAGCGCAAGTAGGCGTGCAGGGCACGGGTCTGGCCGGTGTGGTTCCGTGGTTGGAGTTGGCGACGGTGAACTGCCGCAGCGGCCCGAAGTGGGCCTCGATCGGGTTGGCCCAGGACGCGTAGGTCGGGGTGAAGCACAGTTCGACCCGGTTCTTCTTCGCCCAGCACCGGATCGTCTGGCCCACACTTTGTGTAGTGGCGGCGGGCGGCCTGCGCATGGTCTTTGCCATGTGGTGGCTGTACTTCGCCCGGCCCGCCCACACCCTGCTGGCAGGCACCGGGCCCCCCGACAGGGGGTTTCTGCGGGCCTACGGCCACTACCTGATCTTCGCGTCGGCTGCCGCCGTGGGGGCCGGCCTGGCGGTGATTGCCGACCAGGTCACTCACCGCATCGACGTCTTCCCGCAGGCAGCCGGTGCCATGGTCGCCGTCCCGGCGGCCGTCTTCCTGGTCACCGTGTGGGCGCTGCACCTGCGGTCCCGAGCATCGTCGAGTCGGCGCTCTTCCCCCTCGCTGCCGTCCTCGTCCTTCTGACTGTCTTCTTCTCGGCCACGGCTCTCGCCACGCGAGTCCTGCTGGTGGTTCTGGCCGTTGTCACGACGATCAGCGGCCGTCGGAGTCAGGAGGGCTGACGGCCGGTCGCTTCATCGCCGGTCCTCCCTGGTCTCGATCGGCACCCCAGCCCGCACGGCCAGGGTGACCGGGGTGCGTTCGGCGACGTCCAGAGCCGGGCACGCTGCGGGTCGTCCAGCTCCCCGGTCGGGGCTATCCGTCGGATAATCCGGTCGACGACGGGGCTCTCCATGGCCGCCGGAGCCCTCTCGTAGGCCAGGCGCACTCGGAGGCCGCTGAGCGGCCAGCCTTTACGGGGCGCGTATGTCCGCAGGGTGATGGCGGTGCACGAGCCGAGGGCGGACAGGAGCAGGCCAAAGTGCGTTGGGCCGGTGTCCGCGCCGCTGAGGACCTCGGGCTCGTCCGCGATCAGTGTGTGGTGGTCGGTCCGGATCTCGATTCCGGTAGTCCTGGTCGGTGGCGCGGTCGACGGCGACGGCTACCCGTCGCAGAGCGGTGGTTTCGGTGGCTGACCCTGTTCTTGCGGGTGGTGTACCGGTTGCGGTGCGTCGTGAATGGGGGCTGTGCGTCTCCCTAGCTCTGGGCGCTCAGCGGTTGCCGGGAGTTTGGCTGCAGCCGCAACGTGTGGGTGGCGGTGAAAGGAATCAGTTCGTGGTGCCGGTCCGGTAGGGCGATTACCAGGGCGCTGTCCGGCAGGGCGCGGCGGACACACGTGAGCATCCGCACCGCCGTGCGCTCGTCGAGGCCGGTCGTTGGTTCGTCGAGCAGTAGGACCGCCGGTGCCCGCAGCACTGCCCTGGCGATCACCAGGCGGCGTCGCTGGCCCTGCGACAGCGCGCTGCCCAGCGGGCCCGTCGGGGTGTGGAGGGGGAGCTGTTGCAGGGCGGCGGCCGCGAGCGCGGCCCGGAGTGTGTCGTTGTCCGCGCCGGGGGCGGCCTGCCGGAGGTTCTCGGCGACGGTCGCGTCGGCGATCCAGTCTTCCGCCTCGACAAGGGTGAGCGTATCTGCGATCACACTGGCGGGCAGGGAGTCGACGGGCGCGCCGGCGAGCAGCACCGATCCGGGAGCTGCGGGGGCGATCCGTCCGGCGAGAGTCTCCAGCAGGGTGCTCTTCCCGCTGCCGTTGGGCCCGGTGACGACGATGACGTCACGGTGTCCGATCACCGCCGACCAGCTGGTGCGGTCGTCGGCGAGACCCACGGGAACCCGGCGGGCTACCAGGGTTCGTGTCGGCCCTGCGGCTGTCGTCGGGAGCGCGGGGCGTTGGCCAGTCGGGAACGCGCGGTTTACCAGGTCCCCCAGTCGCAGCGTGGCATCGGCGGCCAGGCCGTTGTCGCGGAGCACTTGGGGAAGGGTCTCCATCAGTTCGTACGCGGCCGCCACCAGTAGCACCTCGCCGATGGCGTCGGCGGCGGGCTGGGTGAACACGGGACCGGACAGCGCCAGGAGCAGAACCGCTGCCTGGCCCGCTATGGCCAGCAGCCGCAGCAGCAGCCGGGCCCGGCGCATCACCACGGCGACCGCTGCCTCCGCACGCCGGGACTGGTCAACCGATCGCGTGACCTGGTCGCGTACCACGTCGACCGCGCCCAGGCAGCGCAGTTCGGGGAGCGCGGAGCGCGCGCTGAGCAGCGCGGTGCGGGCGGTGGCGCGGGCGGCGGCGGCTGCCCGCTGGTGCTCGCGGGTTCGCCGGTCGGCGGCCACTGCCGTGGCCGCCGAGACCGCGAGCAGCACCAGTTCGGCGGTGCCCGCCAGAGGACTGGCCACCAGCAGCAGAGCGACGACGACGGTGGCCGTCAGGCCGATCCCGGCCAGCGGCGGAACAACCTGGGCGGGTATCCCGCCCACCGCTTCCACGTCGCCGGTGAGCTGGGCCATCAGGTTGCCGTCGCGTCCGTTCCGCAGTTCGCGCGCTGGCACGGTAGTCGCGGCGTGGACCAGCCGGGAGCGAAGCGAGACAGTCGCGCCCAGCAGGGCTCCATGGCTGACCAGGCGTTCCGCGTACCGCAGACCGGTGCGGCTCAGAGCAAGAGCGCGGACGGCACCCGAGGGGTACATCCACGACCAGGTGGTGTTCGCCTGTGCGGTAACCACCGCGCAGGCGGTCAGGAACCAGCCGGACACACCCAGCAGACCGGCGGCGCACAGTTCGGCCGTCCCGGCGAGCGCGACCGCGCGCAGCAGGTCGCGTCGTGTGCGGCGGTCTGCCGCCGTCCACAGCAGTTTGAATGCGTTCACAGCGTTCTCCCGGTCCCGGTCAGCCGTCCCCGGCTCAACTGCACGACGTCGTCCGCGACGTCGAGCAGCGCGGGACTGTGGGTGGTGACGACCACGGTGCGGCTGCGCGCGAGCGTCCGTATGGCCGCGATGACGCGGGCCTCGCCGTCCGGGTCCAGATGCGCGGTGGGTTCGTCCAGGCACAGCAGCGGAGATTTGTGCAGCAGTACGCGGACCAGCACCAGTTGCTGCATCTGCCCCGAGGACAGCCCCCAGCCGCGCTCCCCGATCTGGGTCGCCAGGCCTTGGGGGAGTGTGGCCAGCAGGTCCTCGAAGCCCAAAAAGGCGAATGCCGCGGTCAGTTGCTCATCGGCATCGGCGCCGGCGTCGGGCCGGGCCAGCAGCAGGTTGTCCCGCAGCGTGCCCGGCAGGAGGTAGGAGGGCTGGCCGGCCCATGCCGTGGCGGCCGGGGAGGCCAGCCGGGTGCCGGAACTCACGATGTGCAGGCACCGCCCGCGGTCCGGGGCGCGTAGGCCCGCAGCCACGGAGAGCAGGGTGGTCTTGCCCGCGCCGCTGGGCCCGCTGATGGCCAGGACCGAACCTGGGCGCACCGTCAGGGTGACGTCGTCCAGGGCGGCCTCGTCCCTGCCCGGGTACCGCACCTCTACTGCCTCCAGGATGACACCGGCCGGGCTGGGTCGACTCGGATGACGAACGACGGGCACGTCGGTCACGGGACCACCAGCCGATGCGTCCGGGGCCGCGTCGATGATCTCCGCGATCAGTTCGGCCGCCGCGGCAGCCTCGGCGCGGGCATGGTAGCCGCGGGCGAGCTCCCGGGCGGGGGCGAAGTACACCGGGGTCAGGACGAGCACGAACAGTGCGGTGTCCAGGCTCATGGTGGATGGCACCACCGGCAGGTCCAGGTAACCGAGCAGGGCGAGGCCGCAGTACGTGGCGACGACGGCCATGGCCACGGTGATGAGGAGCTCGATCCAGGCGGTCGAGAGGAAGGCCACCCGCAGGACGGTGCGGGTACGCGCGGCCAGTTCCCGGTCGTCGGCCTCGGTGGCGCGCACCGCCTCCTCGCCGGCTCCCAGGCCGACGAGCGTGGGCAGTCCGCGCAGCCGGTCCAGCAGACGGGTGCTCAGTGTCCGTGTGGCGGTGAGCTGGGCGTGCACGGCGACGCGGGTGCCCATGCCGATGACCTTGAGGTTGACGGGCAGCAGCGGGGTAGCCAGCACCAGCACCAGTGCGACGGTCCAACTGCCGGCCGCGATGGAGGCCAGCACGATGCCGCTTCCCAGCAGCATCGACCGCCGGGCGGGGACGTAGGTCGTCAGCCAACCGGTCAGCCGGTTCACCTCGCTGTCGAGTGCCTCGCCGAGAGCGGCGTCTGACACCTCCTCGGACGGCGCGCCCGTCGTGGGCAGCGCGGCCCGGAGCAGTCGGGCGCGCAGATGGTCTTGGACCGCGGCCGCTCCGTCGTCGGCCACCCGGTCGGCCACCACGAGCAGGAGCCCGCGCAGCATCAGCCCGGCGGCGACCATGGCCACACTGCTGAGCACCGGAGCCAGCGCCACGCCTTGGTGCTGGGAGCGCAGTGCGGCCTGGGCCGCCCAGCCCAGGCCCGCGGCCCACAGGACATGGCCCGTGGCCGCGAGCCCGCGCAGGGTGCCGGCTCGCCGGAACGCCGGTTCGCCGACGGAAGCCCATGCGGTGAGTAGCCGGGCAGTCTGTTGCTGACCGTCGTCGTCGCGGCCCAGCCTGGCGAGTTGGTCGGAAATGTCGTTCATCGTTCGGCTGCCCGGAGATCGAATTCGCCGGCGGATGCGGAGCGGCGGTCGGCTCGAATCCATACGGCGAGTGCGGTGACAGAGAACACCGCGATCCCGGTCGGATCGATCCACGTGGCCACGCCACCGAAGATGTCCTGCGAGACGGCCGCCACCGCAACGGCGAGGAGCGTCAACAGCACACGCCGGACGACGACGGCCGCACGCGGACCGTCGCCGGGCACACGCGACACCGGCGCGTCAGCGGTGTGTTCCTCGCCGGTGGTGTCGGACGGGCCGACGGAGTCGGTGAGGGCCGGTGACTGGTCGGTGAGGCCCGCCGACTGGGTCAACTTCCCGCGGAAGACCCACCACGCGTAGATGTTGTACGCCAGCACGACCGGCATGCACCCGCCCACCCCGATGAGCAGGAACAGCTGCGACCCGTGAGGGCTGGCCGCGGCGTGCACGGTCAGGTCGGGAGGGACGACGACGGGCGCGGTGGCGGCCACGAGCGCGAGCAGACCCGACGCCTCCAAACCGGCCACGGCGGCGAACGGACGCCAGTCGGGTCGGCGGCCGAATCCGTACCACGCGATGGCCCCGCAGACCACGGCGGCGGCCACGGCCAGGCCGAACAGGGTTGTGCGGAGCGGCTCGTCAAAACGGAAGCGCTGCGGGTCGGCGAGCGAGAGCCCGAGCGCCAGGACCACGCCGGCCGCCGCGACCGTCAGAAGCAGCGGCCGACCCAGCCGGCCCGCCCGGTGGTGGGCGGTCCCCACAGTCTTGTCCTGCAGCCATGCGGCGCCGGCCAGCAGATGCACGGCCGCCAGCCCCAGGGCACAAAGCACGCTGTACGGCGTGAACCAGTCGAAGGTGCCCCCGGTGAACACCCCACCGCGATGGGGCAGCCCGGACAGGACGGCTCCGATCACGAGCCCTTGGCACAGCGAGGTGACCAGGGAGGAGAGCCCGAAGACGAGCCCCCAGCCGCGCCGGTAGCCGGGGGCGACGCTCTGCAGCTCGATGGCCGCGCCGCGCAGCACGAAGGCCAGCAGCATGACCACGAGCGGCAGGTAGACGCCGGGCAGCACGGTGGCGTAGACACCGGGCAGGCCCGCCCACAACGCCACTGCGGCCAGAATGATCCAACTCTCGTTGGCGTCCCAGGCGGTGGCGATCAGCTCGTTGTACTCCTTGCGCCGCCGGTCGCTGCGGTCGAGCAGGCTCAGGATGCCGATGCCCAGGTCGTATCCGTCGAGCAGCAGATAGGCACCGAGCGCGAACAGGACCAAGGCGTATGACGTGTACTCAAGCATGGCCCACCTCGGTCGGGTTGATGGTGGGACCAACGTCCGCCACCAGGTGTTCGGGGCCGGTCCGCACTGTGCGGACGATGTAGCGGATCCACAGCCCAAGCAGCAGCGCGTAGACGCCGACGAAGCCGATGAGGCTGGCGATCGCCGCGCCGAGTGAGAGATGGGAGACGGCGTCACTGGTGCGGATCAGGCCATAGACGACCCAAGGCTGCCGGCCGGTCTCCGCCGTGATCCAGCCGCCGCTGATCGCTATGACACCGGCGGGGGCCATCCAGACCATCAGCCGGTGGAACCGCCGGGCGGTGTACAGCCTGCCGCGCAGCCGCAGCACCACTCCGGCGAAGGCCATGGCGAACATCGCCAGAGCGGTGAAGTACATCGCCCGGAAGCCGTAAAAAGCCGACCACATGTTGGGGCGATCGGCCTTCGGCGTCTGCAGTAGCCCGGGGACGTTCGCCTGGCCGGTCAGATCCTTGCCGATGACGGCGCCCAGGTGAGGTATCTCGACATGGAGCTCGTTCTCGCCCTTGTCAGTGTTCGGCACCACGAGCAGGTTGTAGCCGTTGTTGTCGGTCTTCCAGTTGCCCTCGAAGGCCTGGAGCTTCGCTGGCTGGTGCGCGCCCATGAACGCAGCGGTCGCGTCTCCCACGTACAGCTGTACGGGCATCAGGATGGCCAGCACTCCGAGGGCGATGGAGAGGGTGCGGCGTGCGAAAGGCAGCGCCCGCTGCTTGACCAGGTACCAGGCGGCGATCCCGCCGATGAACCAGCAGGCGCTGATCAGCACGGCAAGCAGGATGTGCGGGTACCTGTAGGAGAACGCCGGGTTGAACAGCACGTGCCACCAGTCGCTTGCCCAGAACTGGCCCTTGACCTCGGTGAAGCCCACGGGATCCTGCATCCAGCTGTTGGCCGACAGGATCCATGTCGTGGACAGCAGGGTGCCGACGACGATCATCCAGCAGGCGAACGCCATGGTACGGGGGCGCACCCTTCCGTCGCCGTACAGCATGATGCCGATGAACCCGGCCTCCAGAAAGAAGGCCGTGATGACCTCCATGCCGATCGTGACACCGAGGATCGGCCCGACAGCATGGGCGTAACTTCCCCAGTTGAGACCGAATTCGAAGGTCATGACGGTTCCGGCGACCACACCGAGGCCGAATCCGACCGCGAATATCTTCTTCCAGAAACGAAATATCTGAAGGTACAGCGGATTTTCGGTCCTGACGTAGACCGTGTACATCACCGCCAGGAAGAGGGAGAGTCCGACAGTCAGTGCGGGAAAGCTCATATGAAACACTGCGGTGATGGCGAATTGCCATCGAGAGATCTCCACCACTGCGGGCGTGGCCACGGAGTCTCCTTTCCGTCGATTTCGGGGGTAGGTAGCCCTGGCGGTAAGGATCGAAACGGACCCGCCCGTTGTGTAGCCCGGGGCAACGGCTGGGACGCCGCCGTGCATGAGGGGAAGCGACCGGAATCGGCCGTCTCATGAGGTGACCCTAGCCTCGCGCTTTCACGTGGCGACCTGTGAGGAGTGCATCTGACCTGCAATGCCGGTGATTTAGGGAGTTTTCGCAACAGCCGTTTAGGCATTTCGTTTTTGCCTATCAACGCGGTGAGTCAATTTACCGGGCCACCAATGGACGCAAAGGGCATCAGAGCTCCTGCCCTGACGGACACCCAGCGTCACCACCGACTACGGGCCAGACCCGTTGATTGGACAGTCCCCCTCGCCCCAGGTGGCGTGGTGATAAGGGTCAGTCTTCTGCCACCTGTTGCCGCTCGGATGGCTGTACTGCTCGCGGCGGATGTCGATGTAGGTGCCGGCGAGGATGCGGTAGAGCCAGAGCTTTCGGTCTGCCCCGGGAAGCATCTCCCGAAAACCGATGTAGGCCCGCCCGAAAGTCTCCAGTTCCAGCTCTTCTGCCACGGCCGGGCTTCCCGTCATGCACACCGCGGCGCGATACATCGGGTCTAGGAGGGTCAGCACGTCCCGCTCGAAGCACCCATCTAGGTCGTTGGCGAAGTGCCGCGAGCCCCCTGGCCGCTCCCAGGAAAACGGTCTTCTTCGTTGCCGGTCCGGGGCGCAGGCTGGTCGGTCCAGCTGTAGGGATCCATGCTGCGTGCGGTGAGGGACGCTTCACTGACCCAGCGGTGGCCGCGGAACTCGGCGCTCGCATCGCCCTCATGCGGATCTCGTTCGTCTTCGGCGCCTCGGTACCGATGTCGTCCGGTGCCTGGACCGAGCGTTGAAATCCCACTCCGGGCAGTGTGCTGTAGGTGTGCGAACCAGTGAGGCAATTGCTGCTCCTCTAAAGGCATCCGCTGCTCGTGGCAGCCGATGTCTGACGACGGGCACAGGGTCTGTAGACGTTGAAAGCACCATGGGGAATGACCTGCTCACGGCGGCCGAACAGTCTGCGGACCGGGAACAACACATCCGGACCGTGGACCGTGGTAGTGGCAACGGGGTCGGTCACCGCAGCGGTGGCCGGGGTCTGGCCTCCTCCGCCACCGCATCCTCCGTCAGTGACCACCACGCACCGTTACCACGAGTAAGAGAACAGAGCCGAGGACCGTACAGGCTCCGTCGCCGGCATCGATCAGCGCCAAGGGTGTGGTGCATGTCCTGTGACACCGAGGCGTCAAGCGGCTGTGCAGGGGGCAGCAGCGCGTACAGGCGTGGGGCCGGGTTTCCGGCCCCACGCCTGGCTGCTGACACCCGGTGAATCGGATGGCCCTGCCAGTTGCACCCGTCAGGGTCATGCCGCTCAGGGGTGGTCAGCGGGTGGCAGCGTCCGCCTGCTCGATGAGCTTGGTGGTGATGCCCGGGTGGCTGATGAAGACGACGTGGGAAGCCCCGGGGACCTCCACGACCTTCTTGGCGCCGGCCCGCTCGTACTCGAAGCGCTCGAGGGCCGGCGGGATCGCCTTGTCCGCCCCGGCGACGAGCCCGAAGGACGGGATGTCGTGCCAGGCGGCGGCCGTTGTCGACTCCTCGAACCCGGCAGCGGTGAACGGGCGCTGCGAGGCCTCCATCAAACGGGTGGTGGAGACCGGCAGGTCGCCGGCGAACGCACTGCGGAACTTGTCGGCCTTCAGGTACAGATCGGTTCCGGTCGTTCCGTCGGCGGTGGAGTACGGCACCGGGTTGATCGCGTCCGGGATCTCGCTGCCGGGGAACTTGCCCAGCAGGTCGCCCTGGAGTTCTCCCTTGTCGGGGACGAACGCGGCGACGTAGACGAGCGCCTTGACGTTCGGGTTGCCCGCCGCGGCGTTGGTGATGACGGTGCCACCGTAGGAGTGTCCGACCAGGACGATCGGGCCCTCGATCGACTTCAGGACGCTGGCGATGTAGGACGAGTCGTTGGCCACGCCGCGCAGCGGGTTGGCCGGGGCTACGACCCGATACCCATCGTCCTGCAGACGCTCACTGACACCGTTCCAGCCAGAGGCGTCCGCCCAGGCGCCGTGCACGAGCACAACGGTCGGCTTGGCGGCATCCGTGTGGAGCTGCAGGGGCGCCGGAGCAGCGGAAGCCGTCGACACCAGAACGGCAGCCGCCGCGGTGGCGGCGGCACCAGCGGCAATTATCCCGCGGCGCAGGGTCTTCTTCTTCTTATGCATGTACCAGGACCTTCTTCTCTTGTGGTGGTGGTGGCTCCGCCCAGCTCACGCAGCGACCAGCACTGCGCGGCGTGGACGTATGACATGCAGCCATAACGCGAATTCCATGAGGATTCGCGAGCGCTTCACGCGCATTCAGAATTGCGTGGCACGATTCCTGCTGTGAAGCAGGATTGATGCTCCTACCGCCTGCTGAGTGATCTCGGAACAAGAGGTAGGGGACGCTTCGGACGATGCCTTTGCTGGGCAGCGCCAGACTGTGACGGACTACGCCTGGTGGGTGGCAGCCCGCTTGATCAGATCCGCCACAGCCTCCGGCTGGGAGACGTAGATGGCGTGGCTTCCGGGGACCTCTTGCACGGTGGCTCCGGCCCGCTCGGCCATCGCCCGCTGCGCAGGCGGAGGAATCATCCTGTCGTCACCCGGCACGAGGTACCAGCTCGGCTTGGCGCGCCAGGCAGCCTCGGTGACCACGCCGCCGAGCGCATCCACGCCCCAGGGCACCTGGGAGTCGGCCATGAACTGGGCCTCCTCGGGTGCTACATCCCCCGCGAACGTGGCAGCGAACTTCTCACGGTCCAGGAAGAGGAAACCGTCACGGGGCGGCAGGATCGGGGGAACGGGGGCCCCGGGCAGCGGGTCGGCGAGGAGAGTGTTGACCGACTCGCCCTTGTCCGGCGCGAAGGCGGCGATGTAGACGAGCGCCGCAACACTCTCGTGACGGCCGGCCTCGGTGATCACGGCCCCGCCGTAGGAGTGGCCAACCAGCACAACCGGCCCGTCCTGGACATCGAGGACCTGGTGAGTGGCTGTGACGTCACCCTCGAGGGTGTGAGTCGGGTTCTGTACAACGCTGACGTTGAAGCCGTCACGGGTAAGGATGTGGTAGACCGGCTGCCAGCCGGAACCATCAACGAACCCTCCATGCACGAGAACGATGTTCTTCACTGTGCTCATGTGATCGCTCCTGTTGTGTCTCGGACGCCTTCCGAGTACGACTCACGGTAAGCAGCGCTGACCGTCACAAGCATCGACCAAATGACCTAACTACTGCATGAGATGAGGTGCCCAGCAGCGTCGCTATGACCGGCTGGCGCTGACGACGCCCTGGACTCGGCTGTCCCGCCTGTACAAGCACGCAGGTGACGCACGCTGGCGGCAAGGCCCGAGCGCAGCCGCGGCCCTGGTCATTGGACCTGTCCTGCCCGTCTCGTACTGTCCAGCGCATGGCCTTGCAAACCGTCCTGTAATTACGTAGTGACGCTTCGTCAGTACCGTCGCCACCGCCCGGTCTGTGCGTGGGCTGTCCTGCGGCCGCGACACTCAAGCGCAGCGCTGGCGGCGCACCCTTCCCATGTTCCCGCTGCCCGCCCCCAGAACCACCAGGTCGTAGTGCCGCACACCCGTCCACCTTCCGCCGGTGCAACGCCCGGCCTCTCCAGGCCCGGCTCTCGGGCGTTCGCGAGCCTTGTTCGTCGCTGCCCACCTGACGGCGCTCTCCGTCAACGTCTTTTGACGTCTTATCACGCAAATTTGACTATAAACGGGCAAACCAGGCGCGACACCGGTCCGGACTCGTCGCCCGCGCCTACGTCGATTCCGTCGCTGCGGTCCCGGCCGGACGTCCTGCGGCTTGGCCGGCTGCCGGGGCATCGGCAAACGTCAAAGCGGAACAAGCTCAGTCAGGTGACCGATGTGCCTGAGGTGTCCGGTGGACGACCGTGGGCCTAAGAGGAGACCTCACGGAAGGGCACGTCTCTTATGACCGAAAATCAGCACGACCCGCGGGCTCGGCAGTTTGGGCGCCAGGGCGTGGCGCCGCTGTCGTTGGACATCTACCAGCTCTGGAGTTCGTTCCGGAGACCGATACAGGCAGACTTTCGCTTCGATCCCGACGACCCCCTCGTTGTGACTGTCGCCTTTTTGCCGAAGGACGAGCCACCCGTCATGTGGCGTGTCTGCCGCCAACTTCTCTACTCGGGCCTTGTAGAGAACAGCGGGATCGGCGATGTGCAAGTGTGGCCAGTGCGCATCAGGCAGCGGTGGGTGGTGCGCATACGCTTGCAGGCCCGCGGAATGTCGGCCCTCTTTGAGGCGGACCGCCAATGTCTGGAGGATTGGCTACACGACACCGACGCGGCTGTCCCCATGGGTGAGGAACTGAACAGCCTGGATTGGGATGCCGCGACCTCGTACCTGCTCGGTGGCTCGTGAGAAGCATCCAAGGAACATCGGCGGCCAAGTAGGTAACCAAGCGCGACCACCGGGCCTGGCGCACATCAGTCATGTGACCGTGTGCCACGCGGGTCACCTCCGACGATGGCACCCGACCTGACACAGTGACCACAGTCAGTGACTGATGTGCCCACCGTAACCCCACCAACGACTGTGCATTGCGCCCGGCAGCTGTCGTTGACCAGCCCACATGGTCCTCGTGCAGGTGGGTCAGGACGACAGCCGCCCTTGTTCCCCCAGGGCCGCTACCTCGTCCAGCACGCAGAGACAGCTGCCCTTGATCGGTCGGACCAGGTGTGGCAATGGGTCGTCGAACCCGGGACAGCTCGACGAGGTGCACGGGGAGCATCGGCTGATGCCGGGGGCCTGCCTCCCACGCCGGACACACATCCGGCCACCAGTCCGTTCTTGTCGAACAGCCCGGCGGCCGGGACGTCGTTGTCACCGGCGACGCACTGGTGCACGACATCCAGTTGGCAATCCGGCCGTCGAAAACTACGCCCACGAGCGCGACCCAGACACCGCCCGCGCCTCCCGCGAGGCCCTGCTGGCACCCGCCCATCTGCCCCGGGCGTTCGTCGAACCGTAGAACGTCCGGGTGTCGCCGCGGACCACGGCGTGATCGCGCCGCCCGCGCCGTGGCCGCGGTCGTACCGTGCCCGGGAGACGGCGTTCGTACCCCCGGTCAGGGACCGCAGGAGGGTGTGGCCACCTGTTCGGCGGCAGGCCAGTGTCCCGCAGGCATCAGCGCGGCTCAAGCCTGGGTGACCAGCCACCCGCGCACGATGGAGGCCCCAGGGCGCTGAACTGCCGCGTTGTGCAGGGACGGTTGGCCGCCGTGTGAGGAGCGTTGACAATCTCATGACCTCTGGTAAGTCTGTGATGCTGCATGCGCAAAACATCAACTGAATCTCTCAAAATACGTCGCACGCTCACGCGATCTCTCCCGGCGACTGAATTGAGTCGCCCGCGCGACGCTCTCCCGCTCCTCCCGCAGCGGTGTGCCGACATGGCGCACCGTCGGCAACCCCCAGCCCCCGTGGAACAGAGGACGCCATGAGATGGAAGCAACACGGCCGACAGCTGATCACCGCCGCACTCAGCGCCGGACTGATAGCGGTCGGGCTCCTGCCCGTCACTGCCGGCGCAGCCACCGCACAGCCCTTGGCCGAGGCGGCTAACCTCGCGCTAAGTAAGCCGATCGAGGCGTCCTCGTCGACGCAGAACTACTTCGCCACGAACGCCAACGACAACAGCACGAGCACCTATTGGGAGTCGAGCGGCCATCCGTCGACGCTGACGGTGAAACTCGGCGCCAATGCCGATCTGGAGTCGATCGTGGTCAAGCTCAATCCCGACGCGATCTGGTCGACGCGCACGCAGAGCATCGAAGTGCTCGGGCGTGAGCAGTCCGCCGACAACTTCACTTCGCTGAAGGCTCGGGCGGACTACACGTTCAACCCCTCGGGTAACCAGAACACCGTGACGATCCCGGTCACCGGCCGCTACGCCGACGTACAGCTGAAGATCTTCAGCAACAGCTCCGGGTACGGCGGCCAGGTCGCGGAGTTCCAGGTCATGGGCACCGCGGCACCCAACCCTGACCTGACCCTCGCCGACCTCTCCTGGGATCCCCCACAGCCCACCGAGAGCGACGAGATCAGGATGAACGCCATCGTCAGCAACATCGGTTCGGCGGCCGCGGCCGCGACGACCGTGAACGTCAGCCTGGACGGAACGGTCGCGGGCAGCGCCCCGGTGCCCGCGCTCGGCGCCAGCGAGTCGGCGACCGTGCCGGTCACCATCGGCAAGCGGGCGCAGGGCAGGTACACCGTCTCTGCGGTGGTCGACCCGACGGACACGATCTCCGAGCAGGACAACAGCAACAACAGTCGCACCGCAGACGCGGAGCTGACCGTCGGCCAGAGCCCGGGCCCCGACCTGGAAGTCACCGGTATCACCTCCAACCCGGCCAACCCTGCCGTCGGGTCGAACGTCACGTTCACGGTGAGGGTCCACAACCGCGGCACCAGCACGGTGGGCGCCGGTTCGGTCACACGCCTGACGGTAGGCAGCACCACCTTGAGCGGCACCGCTCCCGCGGTCCCCGCCACCGAGACAGCCACCGTCGACATCAGCGGCAGCTGGACCGCGACCAGCGGCGGGGCGACGCTCACCGCGACCGCCGACGCCGCCGACGTCGTGGACGAGACGAACGAGGACAACAACGTGTTCGCACGCTCCATCGTGGTCGGGCGCGGGGCGGCCGTGCCGTATGTCGAGTACGAGGCGGAGGACGCCAAGTACGAGGGCACGCTTCTCGAAGCCGACCCCGAGCGCACCTTCGGGCACACCAACTTCTCCACGGAGTCCTCGGGCCGCAAGTCAGTACGGCTCAACTCCACGGGCCAGTACGTGGAGGTCATCTCGACCAGCGCGTCCAACTCGATCGTCGTACGCAACTCTATCCCGGACGCGGCGGGCGGCGGCGGCAGGGAGGCCACCCTCAGTCTCTACGCGAATGGCACCTTCGTACAGAAAGTGACCCTGTCCTCCAAGCACAGCTGGTTGTACGGCAACACCGACGCTCCGGAGGGGCTGACCAACACCCCCGGCGGCGACGCACGGCGGCTCTTCGACGAGTCGCACGCGCTCCTTGCGCAGACGTACCCGGAGGGCACCAAGTTCCGGCTCCAGCGCGACGCCGGTGACGACGCCGCGTACTACATCGTCGATCTGATCGATCTGGAGCAGGTGGCACCGGCGGCGAGTAAACCGGCCGCGTGCACCTCGATCACCGAGTACGGCGCGATCCCGAACGACGGGATCGACGACGCCGGTGCCATCCAGCGGGCCGTGACCGCCGACCAGAACGGCACCATCGAGTGCGTGTGGATCCCAGCCGGACAGTGGCGGCAGGAGCAGAAGATCCTCACCGACGACCCGGAGGACCGGGGTCAGTTCAACCAGGTGGGCATCAGGGACGTCACGATCCGCGGCGCGGGCATGTGGCACTCCCAGCTGTACACGCTGACCCCACCGCACGAGGCGGGCGGCATCAACCACCCGCACGAGGGCAACTTCGGCTTCGATATCGACCACAACACCAAGATCTCCGACATCGCCATCTTCGGCTCGGGCACCATCCGCGGCGGCGACGGCAACCAGGAGGGCGGGGTCGGTCTCAACGGCCGGTTCGGAAAGGACACCAAGATCACGAATGTGTGGATCGAGCACGCCAACGTGGCCGCGTGGGTCGGCCGCGACTACGACAACATCCCGGCCCTGTGGGGCCCGGGCGACGGCGTGGAGTTCAGCGGCATGCGGATCCGCAACACCTACGCGGACGGCGTGAACTTCACCAACGGGACTCGCAATTCCGTGGTGTTCAACTCGTCGTTCCGCAACACCGGTGACGATGCGCTTGCGGTCTGGGCGAACAAGTACGTGAGGGACCAGTCGGTGGACATCGGTCACGACAACGTCTTCCGCAACAACACGGTCCAGCTGCCGTGGCGCGCCAACGGCATCGCGGTGTACGGCGGATACGGCAACAAGATCGAGAACAACCTGGTCTACGACACCATGAACTATCCCGGCATCATGCTCGCCACGGACCACGACCCGCTGCCCTTCTCCGGACAGACGCTGATCGCGAACAACGGCCTGTACCGCACGGGTGGGGCGTTCTGGGGAGAGGCACAAGAGTTCGGCGCCATCACCCTGTTCGCGTCGGGCCTGAACATCCCCGGCGTCACAATCCGCGACACCGACATCCACGACTCGACGTACGACGGCATCCAGTTCAAGTCGGGCGGGGGTGCCACACCGGACGTGAAGATCAATGATGTGAGGATCTCCAAGTCCAACAACGGCGCGGGCATCCGCGCCCACGGCGGAGCCCGCGGCAGCGCGACGCTCTCGAACGTGACGATCACCGACTCGACCGACGGCAGCATCCTAGTCGAGCCCGGCTCACAGTTCGTGATCAACGACGGGGCGACAACGCAGTCTTCCACCACCCGACGGGGCGGCGACTGACGGCCCCTGGGTTCCACCGGCACGCCGCCCGGTCCCCTCTCCGCGGGTCCGGGCGGCAACGCGCCGCAGAGAAGCATCGACGCACAACGGACTGAAACGACGACGTGTTCGGTGACGGGTTGGGCCGGCCCGAGGGCCCTGTCATTCCGGGGTCCTCGGGGCTGCCCGAATGGCACAGCAGCCCCGACTCCCACTGCGGCCGGAAGAGGGAACCTGCCGACGCCAGCGCTGCCGCACACAGGCCGGACGCGACGCGCGAGGACGTCTCCGCGACCTTAGGTCGTTCTACGAGGGTTTCCTGGACCGACCCGAGGACCTATTGGATGCGGAGGCCGACCTGGGATGTCGCGACCAATCGCGGCCTTCGACCTGGCCCGCCAACGTCTGGGCCGGCAATGGGGGCCTTTCCCCGCGATCGTGGACACGCTGATCATCGTGAAGATCCATAGGACAGGAGTTCCTGTTGGGGACGTCGAAGTACTCACCTGAGTTTCGGGCTGATGCCGTCGCGCTGTTCGGCGGTCGCACGAGGAGGCCGGTGAGCTGTTCGGGCACGAGGTGGTCGGGCTGACTCTGGTCAATCCCCGCTTCTACCACGTGGACACCGCGCTCGCCGTCCTCGACGACGACGAGATCATGTACTACCCGGCGGCCTTCTCCGCCGGCAGCCGGGCCCGTCTCGCGGAGCTCTACCCCGACGCGGTGCTCGCCACGGACCACGACGCCGAGGTGTTCGGCCTCAACGCGGTCTCCGACGGCGGGAACGTGGTCATGGCCGAGCAGGCCACCGGACTCGCCGCCCAGCTGCGGGAGAGGGGGGTACGTGCCCGTCGGCGTGGAGCTCTCCGAACTCCTGAAGTCCGGCGGCAGCGCCAAGTGCTGCACGCTCGAACTCCGGGCCGCGGACGCCGCGTCATGATCATCTACGACGGCCGGTGCTACTCCCCGGTCTCCCGTTCTGTGGATCTCAGAGCTCCTGATCAAGCATCTTGCTCACGGGCCTCAAGCCGGAGGCCTGGTAGAAGGCACGGGCCCCCTCGGTGAAGTCCCCTCGGTCGCCAGGCGTCGGAAGCCGGCGGCCCGTCCGACTTCGCGCACCGCATCCAGCAGGGCCGAGTCGACGCCGCTTCGCGAGGCAGGTGATCTGCCCACGGCGCTGAGCGGTGCACGGCGCGGACCCCTGGGGGCATGTCCCCGGGGTCGCGGGCGGGGCGGCCCCGGCGTGTGCCGGGACCGCGTGGCCGGGGAGAGCGTACGGCGGAGCGGAGGGCTCGGCGCGGTGGCGCCGGGCTCCGCGGGCCGTGGGGCCGGTCAGGTGCTGAAGATCTGCATCCCCGAGCACTGGCCGGCGGGCCAGCCGGTGTTGGCGGTGAAGTTCAGCCGCACGTAGCGGGTGGTGACCGAGGTGGGCAGGGTGAGGGTCGCGGTGTTGCCCGTCGCCGGGTCGAAGGTGCAGTTGGCCGAGGGCAGCAGGGTGGTGAAGGTGCCGACTTCGGTGCCGCCCAGCACCGTCAGGGTCTGGGTGCGGGTGCCCCAGGCTGTGGACGGCGGCAGGTTCAGGACCAGCCGGCGGATGCCGGTGGGGGCCTGGAGGTCCACCTGGAGCCACTGCGGGAAGGCGTTGTTCGCGCTCTCCCAGTAGCTGTTGGGGTCGCCGTCGGTGGCGTTTCCCGACCCGTGGACCTGGGTGTGGCTGCTCTCCGACGTGGGCTTGTGCAGCGCCAGATCGGTGGTGCCTGAGCCGGCGTCGGTGGTGACGGAGACCTGGTTCGAGGGCTGGGAGAGGTTCCCGGCCGCGTCGGTCGTCACCACCTCGAAGGTGTAGGCGGTGGACGGGCTCAGGTCCGTGACGGTGAAGGAGGTCCCGGTGGTGGTCCCGGCCTGGCTGCTGGTGGAGCCGCTGACCCGCATGATCCGGTATCCGGTGACCCCGACGTTGTCGCCGGCGGCGTTCCAGGCCAGCGCGACCGTGGTGTCGCTGTGGCCGGTGACCTGCAGCGACCCGGGCGCGGAGGGCGGGGTGATGTCGCCGCCGCCGGCCACCGGCGGGGTGGGCCGGATCGCGGTCAGGGCGATCTGGCCCTTGAGCATCCGGCCGCCGTCGCCGGTCAGCCGCAGGTAGTAGTCGGAGGAGCAGAAGGTGCCGTCCTCGTCGAGGGCGAGGAACCCGGAGTCGGTGGGCACCGAGGCCTGTGTCTCGGCGGTCTTGGCGATCTGGTTGCCCTCGTTGTACTCGTCGAACATCGAGATGTAGATGCCCTGCACCCCGGCCCGGCACATGTTGTAGAACTGCCGCCACATGAAGTCGCCGTGCGCCCGCTGTCGGCCCGAGACGTCGCCGGGCAGCACGCACGGCTGGTAGTCCATGCCGTGCGCGACGCAGTCCGCCTCGTCGCCGACGGTGTAGGTGTTGTAGGCGTTGTCGGACTCCGCGGCACTGCCGATCGCGCCCACCATCCACGGCGAGATCATGTTGAAGGCGTGGTACACGTCCATGTACCCGGTCTTGGTGCCCGCGCCGCCGGTCCGCCACTCGCGCGGCACTCCGCCGATGACGTAACAGCCCTGCCCCTTGAACCAGTTGATCACGTCCAGGCAGGCATCGACCGAGAACGGGTGGTTGTCGTCGTTGAAGCCGAAGCCCCAGATGCACACCACCGGCTTGCCGTTCTGCCGCGCGTATGCCGACGAGGAGGTGTGCGCCGACATCTTGGTGGTCCAGTCCGTCTTGATCTCGGACTGCATGTTCCACCAGTTGGAGACGTCGTACATGATGTAGAACTTCACGCCGTGCGACTCGGCGGAGCTGCGGACCTTCGCCGCCATCCCGTCGCGCGTGGGCCCCTCCTGGCCGCTGGGGTCGAACCGCTGCAGTGCCGCGGTGTCGATGGCGTTCTGCTGCATCCAGGAGAAGTGCAGGTCCACGGTCTGCTGGTCGTACGAGGAGAACAGCGTGGCCGGCTGGCCGTTGCCCAGGTTCGCGTACGCCGTCGGGTAACCGTGGGTGTACTCGCGCATGTCCGGCCAGCACGTGATGCCGGTGTTGGACCGGGACGGCGGCTGGCCCCAATTCTGGCTCCAGTGCCACCAGCCGTCGATCGGGGCGCTGTCGCCGATACACGCGAACCAGCCCTGGTAGCCGACGGTGACCTTGCCGACCACGTCGCCGGGTGGACTGGCGGCGCCGCCGGCGCCGCCAGCGCGGTCTCTGCGGCCCCGATCCCGCCCGCGGCGGTGGCCGCGATCGCGGCCTGCAGGAAGACCCTGCGCGTGACACCCATCTGGACTCCTCCGGTCGGCTGTCAACTACCGCCGCTCCGCGGCTGATTGGCCATCCGTAGCGACTGGAAGCCTGGTGCCGGGGAGCGTAACGACACGGTTATGGTTCCGCAATACATCGTGCATCGAACGAAATAATTGACGGGAAATGCGCAAGACGCGACCTACGGGGGTCCTGGGAAGTCCAACGGCATGGGGTTGTTTCCGTAACCGGGGCAGCGGCCATAGCGGCGCCGACAACCTGAGCGGGCAGGCCCCACTCGTGGTGGCACCCACCCACGGCCCGGTGGCCGATCACGGCCGCCGCTACGCCGAACGACTGCGAGCAGCCGGGACGACGCCCGCGCGGGCGGCGATCCTAGAGTTCCTCGAAGAGCCCCTCACCGCGTGACCGCATCAGGTGCAGGCGACTCGGGAGGCTGCACCGACCTTGGTCTCGGCTGGTGGAGCTGGGAAAACCGAGACGGTGGTGTGGGAGGCCTTCGTTGTCCTTCGGTCTCAGTCCTGCGGGGAGACCGGGTGCAGGGGCGGTAGAGCTCGAGACTGCTGGGGACGGGGGAGCCGACCGCTGCGGTGATGGGGAGGGGTGAGGCGGCGAGCATGAACTCATACCGTCCGTCCTGCGCGCAGGCGGTGGCGAGGGCGTCGAGGTCGAACATCTCGCCGAACGCCAGACCCATGTGGACTTGGGCGATGAGGTGCAGCGGCTGGAAGGCGTCGATCTCGTTGGGCCGGACCTCCACTCCCCAGGTGTCGGTGATGATCGCGGCGATCTCCCGCTGATGCAGCCAGGGGGCGGTGTGCAGGGACAGGCCGGGAGCGGGGCCGCCGGCGTAGTCGCCCCACTGGCCGCGCCGCACGCTCATCTGCCCGGTCCGCACCAGCAGCGCGTCGCCGGACTTCACGGTGCTGCCTTGCTGGATGAGGGCGTCGCCACGGGCTGCCCGTTGTTCCTGGTGGCGCCCGAGCCGCTCCAGCAGGTGGCGCGGCTGCTGGCCGCATGGGACGCGATCCGGGCCGAGACCAGCAGGCTGGCGCCCGCTGACGCCCGGCCCGTCGTCGCGGACATCCTCAGCAAGCGGCAGGCGCTCCCCAGCCAGTGGCTCGCTCTGTTGACCACCCGCCCGGTCGCCGCGGCGTAGTACGCGGCCCGCCACGGCGTACAGGGGGTTGGGTTTGCACGCAGGCGCGGAGCGGTTCACAGCCCTCGAGTCGGCCGAGCTCCAGCGACTGGTGTCGTTTACATCGACCGCGCGCGGCTCGCCCGGCAGCTCGCTGAGGAGCGGTGCCGACGTCGGCGCCTGGCCGAGTGCCTCGGCCGCATCGGCGGTTCGGCTGGCTCCCAGCGTCTGGGTAAGCCTGCTGCGGCGTACCCCGGATGGGGGTTGTACCCACAGTTGGCTGAATCGTTGTCTGCACAGGGGGATCCAAAGGTGCACCGGAGGTACTGCCGGAGGTGTGAGCCCCTCATTTGTGATCTCGAGCGTTTTGCCTGGTCAGCCCTCGTGGGCAAGCCCTTTTTGTACGCCGACACCTCTAATTCGTTACGGTGTTGTGTACGACAGCGGTTTCGGCTGGTCGGGAACGTGAGGAGAGCCGTACGGGTTGGGATGGTTGTGAAGCGATCCTTGGCCCGTACGGCTCTCTCGCATCGTATCTGCACGGGCATCTCGAGGCGTCGACTCGGGGCGCTCATCGCCGAGTTGGCCAGCCCGTGGATGGCGCGGGAAGAGTCCCGGCTGAGCGAACGCCGAGGCCATGAGCGGCTGCGCGCCGAGGGCGGCGGGCCCAGCCATCAACTGGTCTTCACCGACCGGGTGATCGCGACCCTGGTGATCCTGCGGTTCCAGCTTCCGCACGCCGCCCTCGCCGTCTTCTACGGCGTGGACCGCTCCACCGTCACGCGGGCCGTCCATGAGATCCGTCCGCTCCTGGCAGCACGGGGCTTCGCGGTCCCCGGCGAGACGGGACTGCGTCTGCACACGCTGGCCGATGTCTTCGCCTACGCCACCGCGAAGGGTGTCGAGCTGCGCCTGGACGGCACCGAGGTACGGGTGCGGCGTCCGAAGGCACACCGCCCCGGCCGGCGTGCGTTCGTGTCCGGCAAGATGCGGCAGAACACCAAGAAGGCCACCGTCATCACCGACGGACAGGGCCGCACTCTGTGGACCGGCGCGGTCCGGCCGGGCCGTATGCATGATCAGACGGCGGTCAAGACCGAGGGAATCGAGGCCCTCTTCGAGCAATACCCGCAGGTCAAGGCCAAGGTGGATGCCGGATACCGGGGCCTGGCCAAACGGTTTCCCGACCAGGTCCAGGCGCCGCCGAAGAAGCCCGCCAAGGACGCCTCGGCCCAGGAGATCACCGCCTGGCAGGAGGCCCGCAAGAAGCAATCCTCGGAGCGGATATGCGTCGAGCACGCCAACGCAGAGCACAAGCAGTGGAGGCCCCTCCAGCGGTACCTCGGCCGCCGCGAGTACTACACCGAGACCCATCTGGCCATCGCCGGCCTCGTCTCCGACCGCACCGCAGAGCGGTAATCACCCACCAGCCAACCCGCCAGACCAACACGCCCCAACCTCAGTCGCGCACGACACCGTTAGTAATTAGAGGTTCTGGATCTCTGAGGGGCCCGGGGCGGCGTTGTCCAGCCCAGGGCAGGACGTGTGTGGTCCGGTCGGTGCCGTGGTGACCCCTACGACACCTCCGACCGTGCGAGGTCTTTGTAAAGACTGGTGGCGCTGGGTGCCGGCCGGTCCTCGCACGTTCTGCCCCCGCGGACCCGTCAGGTTCGGGATCCTCGTTGGATGAGCTGCCGCACGGTGACGCGTTTCTCCTCACGAGCTTCGAGCTCTGGACACGGCGTGCGCCCGTGCGGCCTTGCGGCGCCGCGCACGGCTGATGAGGTGGCGGGCCTTGGAGCCCTGGAATTAGTGCGCCGTGCGGCCCCGCGTGCTCGTCTTCGAGAACGGCACCGGAGAAGGGGCGGGATCCATGGACGTGTTCTGCGGGATCGACTGGGCGGAGGGACACCACGACGTCGCGCTCGTCGACGACACCGGCAAGCTGCTGGCCAAGTGCCGCATCAACGACGACCTGGACGGCTACCGGCTGCTGCTCGACCTGCTGGCGGAACACGGCGACACCGCGGAGACGCCGATCCCGGTGGCCATCGAGACCAGCCGCGGCCTGCTGGTTGCCACGCTGAGGCAGGGCCCCCGCCAGATCTACGCGGTCAACCCGATGGCCGCCTCCCGCTACCGCGACCGGCACGGAGTCAGCCGCAAGAAGTCCGACCCGGGCGACGCCCTGGTGCTCGCGAACATCATCCGCACCGACGCGCCGGTGCACCGCCCGCTGCCCGCCGACACCGACCTGGCCCAAGCCGTCGCGGTCCTGGCACGCGCACAGCAGGACGCGGTCTGGAACCGCCAGCAGGTCGCCAACCAGCTCCGGTCCCTGCTCAGGGAGTACTTCCCGGCGATGATCGAGGCGTTCCGGGACAAGCCTGGAACACTGACCCGCCCCGATGCCCGCCGCATCCTCGCCGTCGCGCCCACGCCTGCCCTGGCGGCCAAGCTGCAGATGTGGAAGCTGACCGCCATGCTCCGGCGAGCCGGCCGCCGCCGAGGCATCGAAACGGACGCCGAACGAATCCAGCAGCTCTTCCGCCAGGAAGCCCCACGGCAGCTGCCCCTCGTCGAGGACGCCATGGGCAAGCAGGCACTGGCCCTGCTGCTGCAGCTGGACGCCGCCTGCCAGGCGGTCGATGACCTGGCGCAGGCCACAGAGGAAGCCTTCCGAACACACCCGGACGCGGAGATCATGCTGAGCTTCCCGGGGATCGGCCCCCAGGTCGGTGCCCGCATCCTGGGCGAGATCGGCGACGACAGGAGCCGGTTCGCCACGGCTGGAGGGCTGAAGGCTTACGCCGGATCGGCTCCGATCACGCGAGCCTCCGGCAAACGCCGCTACGTTGGGCGCCGGTTCGTCAAGAACAACCGGCTCAACCACGTCGGCCACCTGTGGGCCTTCGCTTCTCTCAGCGGTTCATCCGGTGCGGACTCACACTACCGGCGCCGCCGGGCGGGAGGAGACTGGCACATGCAGGCTCTGCGGCACTTGTTCAACCGGATGCTCGGCCAGCTTCACCACTGCCTCCAGGCCCGTGTCTCCTTCGACGAATCCATCGCCTTTCCCGTCATCCTGGGCAAGGAAATGACGAGCAGCTGACCCCTGGGATTGCCTACCAGTGCAACGTGACACTGCCGTCGGCGTTGATCTCCTCGCGCACTGTCTCGACGTGGTGCTTCCAGGCCGGTATCTCTGCTTCGGCGGTCGCACGGAGCCAGTCGGTGAAGGACGCGTAACTGCGGACGGGAACGTCTGCGTGCTCGCCTTCGGAGTATGACCAGACCTCGGGATCAGGTCCGGTGCCTCGCATGAAGTCGAACTGATAGCCCTGGTGCATGGAGAAGACGCGGTCGGTGGGCTCGAAGAGGAAGGGTGATTCGTTCTCTTCGAGCAGCTCGCGGGCAGCCGTCCCCAGGCCAAGGACGCGGGGGTGGTAGACGTCCTCCCCCTGCATGAAGCGCCCGGCGCCACCGCCGATCAGGGAAAGGAACTCTCGGTAGGCGTCTGCCATCGGCGCTTGTTGATCACGCTCGACAGCCAGGACGACCTCGGCTGGCAGGCTTTGAAGCTGGTCGGGGCGGGCTGTGGTGCCGTCGGTGATTGCATCGACTACGGCCCGGACCCGCTGCTTCGGCGTCAGCAGGCCGGGCTCATTCAATGGCTCCGGCTCCCGCTCCGTTGCTGGGCTCTTGTCGTGGCGTCGCTTCCACCGCATCTGGCACCCCCCGTCTCTGTGATCGAGAGCTTACGTAAGCCCCGATCCGGCCTCGATTCCGGGTACGGAACGGGCGCGGTCGCCGCCCTCGGCTTGACGGCTTAACTGCATGAGGTGTCTTTCTCCGCGTTAGACGGAGGAAGAGGCTTTGTTGTCTGACGGCCCGGCGCGGCCTGCTCGAGCTGCCGTCCCTTCCTCGCTGCTCGGTCCTCTCCTTCGAGCTCCAACCCCGGCGTGACTGTCGATCGGCCTCCGCCAGCTTCTCGACCGGACGCGTCCCTGGCGACGTCCGGCCGCTGCTGGCGCGCTTCGCCGCCGCTCCACTCTGCGCGGCGAATCGGGCACAACGATGGGCTGCTCCTGCCGCACTGGCTGCAGCCTCGCCGCCCCCGTCGGCGAGGCTGCTTTCTTGTTCGCCTCTGCCGAGCGAGCACCGAGGCCGTTTCGCTGGGGGTCAGATGTGGTTGTGGTCCAGGCCGTCGAAGCGGCTCAGCAGCGCCAGGCGGATGCTGGTGTGCTCGTGGTGGAGGTCGGCGAGCTCGCTGTCCAGGGTGCTCACGGTGCGGTCGACGCAGTTGCGCAGGCTCTCGATGGTGAGTCCGAAGGCAGTAGGTCGCGGATGACGCGGACCGACGAGCAGCGTTTCGTCAGCCGTTGCTTCATCGTCCGCCACAGGCTGGGCGGTGCCGGCCGCATCTTCACCCGTTCGGCAGGTAGCGGTCACCCACACCGGCGTGACGGGTACGGGTACGTACCCGTACGCTGGAGGAATGGGAAGGAGCACGACCATGTCCGATGCCAATGTCCGTATCCCCGAAGAGGCCAAGCACCGGCTCGCCGCGATCGCAGCCGCTGAGGGGCTGTCGCTGCGCGCCTATCTGGCTCGTCTGGCCGAGACGATGCTCACCCCGGCCGAGCGTGCCGAGCGTGCCGACAAGGCCCTCGCCGCACTGAAAGAGTGGAACGGCTACGCCCCCACCCCGGCCGAGCAGGACGACCTGGACAGCGAGCTGGACCGGCGCCTGGCCCAGGTGACGAGCCGGTGACCGACGCCATGCATATTGTCCTGGACGAAACGGCGATGGCTGCGGCCGGTCAGGGCAACGTCCTCGCGTCCCGTCTCATCCACCGGGCCCACGCCGAATCTGGCTGGTTCCTGTACGCCCCGGCGTGTGCGCTCGTCGAAGCCGACCGCGCACGACCAGGCACAGCCGAGCACCTTGCCGCACTGCCGGGTATCACCGTCCTGGACCTGGATCTGGCCGCGGCACTGGCCCTCGCCCGGCAGGAAACATGGGCTGCGGCCCACAGCCAGTACGCAGCGCAGCCCACACCCGACCGCCCCGACGGAGCGATCATCGCCACCACCGCCCCGAAGCGGTGGCAGGGCGAGCTCGTCCGCGTATTGGACCTCAACGCCTGATCCAGCGCCGCCGTGTGAACGGCGCCCCAAAGCGAGTTCTGCGGGCGGTGTCACCTTTGGGCGTGCACTGCTCGGTTGGGGGCGCTCGGAGGGCGGCCCCCAAAGTTCCGCCCGACGCCATAAGACCGTTTCGCGAGCGGCTGGATCGGCCTACGCTACGCAGATGCCGAAGGAGTCTCGCGAGACCAAGCGGGCAAGGAAGGCTGGGCTGGTGAGGTCCCCGCCTACATTCGGTTGCAGAGCGTGGCCGGCCACGAGCCTGCGTTGCTCAAGTTGCGGCACAGGGTAGTTCAGGTTCCACCACCCGAGCAGCCTGCCACGGCGCTGATCCCCCCGACGGATGCCCCGCTTCGATCGCGGGATCGGGAACACCACGCGGACAACGCACAGCCGGTCTGGGTGAAGGATGGACCTGATGCCCAAGATGACTAGCGGTTCGGCCCGTTCGTGGCATCCGGGTATGACTACAGCCTCGAAGGAGGACATCCAGCACATGCGGCCGAAGCAGCGGAACAAGTACCGCCGGCTCGGCTTTACATGGGCAGAGATCAAAAAAATCGATCGTGCTATCGGCCGCGGAGAGGGCGTCCTCACTCCCAAGACCACTGCTGGGCGAGGTCACGCTCGCTCTGCCTCCGAGTTCTTGAGGCGCTGCCCGCACGCCGGGCTTCACCTCCGTCCCTTCTTCCAGCCGTTCTACGTGGGCCCTGGGACCGTCACAGAGCGCTTGCCGGCCCTTATGCTGCGCCAGAACGCAACGCCCCGGTGAAGCCCCCTGGGACGAGTCCGATCAACGAGAACGCGCCGCCGTTGCCACCGCCAGGAACTCCACGCCGGTCATCTGCGGATGGGCGTGGTGAGTGGGACTCGCTGTCGAGGCATGGACCCGAACCGTGGTGGGTTTCTCAAGGAGTCACCACGGCCGGTCGGCGGTGCGGCTGGCGAAGGTCGCCCGCCTGCCGGTCGTGGGTACCGTGGCTCTCCGGCGGGCGGTGACACGGCGCCGTTCCGGGAGCTTCAGGGAGCTGGCGCCATACAGGGTCGGCCTGGGCGCTGCGGACTCACTCTCCTTGCCGGGTGGGGTGCCTGGGCTGCGACGCGCGAGCGGGCGGCGTGTGCGTCACCTGGTTGGCCCGCAGCCGACTCGTCTGCTGGTGTCGATCATGTGCGTCCTCCGGTCGTTGTCACCCGGCCGTCCCACGGTACCGATCGCCACATCCACATTGCGAAGAAGGCGGTGGTCATGCCCCTGCCGCTCCGGTCGGGTCTGGGCCAGGAGTGGAGCAACTCGGTCATCAGGCGGGTCTTGCCGATGCCGCCCATGCCGGTGATAGCGGTGATGTCCGTGGAGCGGCTGGTGCGGCACCATGCGTCGAGCGTGTCGAGCTGTCCGGTCATGCCAGACAAGGGGACGACGGCCGAGCGTGCGTGGAGCAGGTAGGGGGAGGAGAGTTGCGGGTCGGGCACGTCGGTGAACAGCACACTCAGCTCGGCGGGCTGTAGTTGTGGCGCCATTCCCGTCACGGAGGTGATCGCGTCGGTGAAGCCGGGTGAGGCGAACAGCCGGGCGGCCGGCATCACGTACAGCAGGCCGCCCTGCCAGTGGTCCGAGGCGAAGGTCGCGACTCCCACGAGCATGTCGTGGCAGAACGCTCCGGCCCCGGACATGCCCCGCCACAGTTCGGCTGAGCCGGTGGACGCATCGCTCAGTTCGAAGCCGTAGTGCCCTCCGCGGGATCCCGTGGCGGGCTTCATGTGCCCATCAACGGTTTTCACATCGGGGACGAACGTCTGAGGGGCATCGGGCAGCTTCCGGCGCATGGCCCGCGGGAAGCCGGCCATCGTGCACATCGGACGCGCGGCCGGGTAATTGCAGGTCAGCTCTCCCCAGCGGGCGACAGCGAGGCCCGTGCCGACCACGGACCGGTCCGTCACCAGCAGGACGACGTCCAATGCCGCATCCGCCCAGACGACCTCGGCCTCCGCTATCCGGCCGGCCTTGTCCCGGACGGTGACGGGCTGCATGTCCCCACCCGGGCAGGCGACATGGTGCGCGGTCAGCACGGCTCCGGGCGCGACCAGGCAGCCCGACCCGAACATCGAGACACGCGGATTGATGACTTCGACGGTCCGCTGCTCCACCGGTACGCCAGCCCTGCCGTTACATGCCTGCAGGAGGAGCGGGGACGGTCCAGGCATTCGATCGCTCGGGGACGGCCCTTGACGAGTCGGCTAGAACGGGGCACCACGAAGCCCTCGGAGGGATGTGACGGCCGTCTCCGAGGGCTTCGACTCAGCTTCTCCAAGGAGGGATGGAGAGACCTCGCCTCACTGTCCCGTACGGAGCCGTTGATGGTTGGGAGCCGCTCCGATCCGGTCTTGCGCTGATCCGAGGGCACCTGTTGGCGCGGGCCCACGGTCCGTGGGGGAGCGTGGGCCCGCTTTTGTGCGTTCTGGGCTGGCTCGGCGCTCGGGACCCGCATCCGGACCTCGGCCGACGGGCCCACGATCTCATCCTCATTGACGCGCGGCCGTGGGCGACAGTAGGTGAGCAGGCACGACGATCAAGGGGGCGGTATGAAGACAACCGGCTATCAGCGCACCCGGGCCCGTGTGGTCCGAGCGGGCGACGTCGCGTCGTACCTGTCCATCGAGGCCCCGGACGAGGTCCTGGTGGAGGAAGCGTACGACTGGGCTCGCACGCTCACCGATGACGAGTGCCTCAAGCGCTACCTGGTGAGCATCGACGTGAACATGGCCTTCGCCGCGGCCGCGAACGGCACGATCGTCGGCCTCGGTGTACCGGTCTACGTCGAGAGCCCGGTGTTCGACCCGAAGGTGCACGGCTCGTGGCTGGTGGACTTCTCGCACGTGGAGACGGACGAGCGGCTGCCGTCGCCGTTCACGCCGAAGGGCAACCGGTCGCAGGGACCGGCCTGGCACGTGACGCCGACCATGGCGTGCGCGGTGGGGCTCGGCCACACCGTGGCGCCGATCGAGGCGCACCTGCGGCCGGAGAGCGGCCGTTTCCTGGACGGCTGGTACAGGCTGTCCACCGACCCGCAGTTCGTGGACGGCGTCGTGCGCCATTCCGCCTCCCCTTACAGTGTTGTCCTACCGCCAGGGCCGGGGGCGGCCTCCGACAGAGCCGCCTGACCGGCTACAGGGCGCCAGCCGCCGCTGCACGGTCACGGACAGTGCGCAGGCTGACACGAACTCCGCTCTCGTCTTCGACGTGCCATTCGTTCATGCCCTGGCAGGTCTTGGTGCCGCGGGCGACGGCTCCGGCCTCGTCGACCCGGCCGTAGGGGGTGCCTCCGGTCGCGGTGAGGATGATGCCGCCGTTCGCGTCGATGGTGGCCCAGTGCTCGGTGGCGCGGTAGGTGAGCACGATCCGGGTGCCGGCTTTCAGGATCTGGGCGTCGATCATCTTGGCCACGTCCGTGCGTCGGCCCGAAGCCGGTTTGCGCCGCGAGGCGGCCTGGCGGGGGCGGGCGGGCGGCCGGCCGGAGCCGCCTGCTGGAGGTGCGGCTACGGCGCCGGGCAGGCCCAGGCGTTCGGGGTTCCAGATGTGTTCGAACAGACGCAGATACAGCTCCTGCCGGGTTGCGATGACCGTGGTCATGGTCTCTCTCGCCCCAAAGGCCCGCAGGTGTTTGTCGAGCTGGTGTGTCTTGATGAAGTCGCGCAGCTCGGGGTGGCGGCGGTCGTACTCGGGGGCCATGACGCCCAGCAGGACGTTGCCGCGGGCGTAGAGGCGGGTTTTGTCGTGGAAGGGCAGGTCGTTGATGCTGGAGTTCTCGCGGCCCCTCAGCAGGCCGAGGCCGCCGAGCTGGTTGCGGCGGCTGCGGAAGACGACCGGGTCGGGGATGTCTCCGGCCACCCGGTGGTGGTGGTTGGCCCACAGGTGTTCGATGTGGAACTGGTCGCGGTCGAGGTAGGCGAGGATGTCGGAGGGTCTCTTACAGGCCTCGTCGGTGTAGGCGGTGGCGCGGGCGAGAAGATAGCGGATCTGGTGGGCGTTGTTGCCGCGCAGTCCCAGGGTGACCGCTTCGCGCACCGGGTTCCCGTCGCGGCGGACGAGGTCCCCCAGCATGGAGGCGACGTCGGCGACGGTGCGGCATCCGCGCAGGAGGGGGACGAGCTCGGTGTGGACCAGGGCGTCGGCGTCGGCGGACTGGACGGGCAGGTCCTGCAGGATCCGCAGGGCGTACCAGCGGTCGATGTAGGAGGCGACGAGACGGGCTTTGTCCTTGGCGTCGGTGGGCTGGTCATCGGGGTCGATGGCCGCGAGGACGGCGACGGATTGGATGCCGAGTCCGTTGCGTTCGTTGAAGAGCACCGTCTCCAGGCGGTCGCCGTCCTTCTTCAGCGTGCGGGTGGCAGCAAGGATGGGTCGGTACAGGCGGGCCGACTTCAGCAGGTCCTGCACGAACTTGAGGAAGGGGTCGGGGCGTCCCGCGGTCAGACCAAGGTGCGTGGCGTTGTGGCGCACCCACACGTTGAGGTTGGTGGTGATCTGGCGGCGGTCCTCAGCGTGGCCCTCGCGTGCGCAGCGGGCGAGGAGGTAGGCCTTGATGAAGCGCGACGCTGCCTGGGGGTCGTCGCGGTCGGTGGACAGTTCCCGCAGCATCTCCTGCCACTGGGTGTTGAGCTGTTCCTCCCCCGCGCCGACGTTGGACAGCAAGTGGCTCTTGAGAAGGTCGACGGCGGTGAGGCGGGCGCCGCGGTCGTTCATCGTCTCGAACATGCGGTATCCGTGGTCGGGGCCGGCCGCGCGGATGCCGACCAGGACCACCCGTTTCAGGAGCCACTCGGTGAAGTGGTGGAGTTCCTCCGCGTCGAGTTCTTCCGCGAGCTGGGATTCGATCTGCTGGCTGCGTGCCCACAGGTTGCGGCGGGAGAGGGAGTCCCCTGCCCCAGTCTCGTATTTGCGACCCTCGCTGATGGCCCGCAGGACGGGGTCGTGGTCGGTGATGCCGACGCAGAAGTGCTTCCCGTCGGTCGTGATCACACGGTTGAGCTGGTCGACCGTTTGCGGATCTCCGGCTTCCTGGGCCCACAGCCTCAGCTGCAGGGAGAGCACGTGCAGGGTGACGAACCGCTGCTGGCCGTCGACGAGGTAGCGGCAGTTCCTCGACGGCTCGTGGTAGACGAAGGGGCCGAGGAAGTACTGCGGCGCAGTGTGCGGGCGGCGCCGGTACGCGGAGTCGCCCGACCAGTTCCGGAACGAGTCGCACAAGTCCCTCAACAGGGTGCGGACTTCTTCCTCGCCCCAGGTGTAGTCACGCTGGTAGTAGTCGATCTCATAGGTCACATCACGGAACAGCTCATTCAGGTTGAAGCCCTGAGACCTGATCTCGTCCGCCCCCACGCAACCACCCCTCACCTGCCGGGCATATCCCGTCATGCTCCCAACTCGGCGCCGTGCCGTACAGACGGCGCGGGAGTCGGATGGGCGGCGCGCACAACGCCGGGGCAAGCGAATGTGCCGACTGCGGGCCGGTCTCCGGCGGGTCTTGGCACTGCCACTCCCGACGGCAACCGCTGATCACCGCACGACCGTCGACCGCTGCGTAGGAGGCCCCTACGTGGCCAGCCACGTCATCGGGCTGCGGGCAGCTGCGGCGCCGGGCCTGCACCGGGGGGTGGGGGACGACGTCGAGTGCCCTGGCCGAGTTCAGCAGCTCCTGCGCAACGGCGGGCGGCGCGGCCAGAATGGAGGACGTGGTCCCAATGTTCGAGGTCATCCACGACGCTCGTCGCATCCGTACGTCCGCAACCCGCGGCTGAACACCTGAGCCGACTCCGCGACACCTCAACCCCGCACGCTCCACCTAGGGAGCACCTCGCGCCACCACCAACCCCATGACACCCCGCCCGGACCACCGCACTACCGTCATTCGCCCCGCGGCTACTTCCTCAGGGCTGCCTACACCCGTCGAACCATCGTCCACCGAGTGGAACGCCTGCGCGACGGGCACAGCTAATGCGCCGGGTTCGTGAGCCGGGATATCGACGTTGCGTCAGACCCTCCACTCCGGGACCGCGCAGCGGAACACCGGGGCCCCGAAGCGAAATAGCGGTCCGGTGGAAGAATTCCGCGCCCTGAAAGTCGTCAAGGGCAGTGCGGCCAGGGTCCACAACTTCGGGAGTTTTCTTCGCAGATGACCTGACTGTCCTGGCCGACAGATCGGCATCGATGCGTTTGTCGCCGACGAGCGGCGCCCGGAACGGCCGAACCAGATGACAGGGCGGACGACGCCGCTTGCCGGCTGTTCCGCGGCCGGCTTGTGAGCGCGGGCGATGCGGAAGCAAGAGCGCCGCGGGCGACGGCAGCCGGCTTCGCCACGACGTCCCCGGAGCCGGAAAACCAGATCTTGAAGGTGATGAAATATGTCACAGACGTAACGTTTAACGTTCAACTTGTTTGGGAGTAGCGTCGCTCCTGCCCCGCCACCCCGGGGCGCCGCCAGGGCCCCACCCACAGGGCTCCGGCACCGAGCAAGGAGAAAGATCATGAATCACACCTTCGGGCGTCGCGCCGCCACCGCGGCCGTCGCTTTCGCCGCCATAGCCGGCACCCTGCTGGCAGCAGGCGGCGCTGCCTCGGCAGCTCCGAATCCTGCGGCCGGCCATGCCGCGGTCGCCTCCCACACCCAGGGCGCATCGACGTACGGCGATCACCGTGGCGACCGGAACGACCACCGCGACAGCTGGGGCGGCCGAGACGGAGACGGCCACCGCTGGAGCGACCGGGACGACCGCCGCGGCGACTGGCGCTGGGACGGCCACCGCCGCTGGGAGCGGCAGGGCCGGTACTGGTACAGCAACGACCACGGTCACCGTTACCGCTTCGACAACCACCGCTTCTACCGGTGGGAGCGCGGCATATGGGTCGTCGTGATCGGCAACGCGCACGGCTTCGACTACGGCATCTTCCGCTGACTGCACGGACCATGGCGAGCGCCGGGTCCGGGCACCGCTCTACCGCCCGGGCCCGGCGTCCCCGGCCCCAACGCACTCCGAACCATGACCAGTTGCGTAGATCACATGCTCGACATGGAGCTCGCGTCCCCTCTGGGTGAGCGGATCCTCGTGCCGACCCACCTGCTCTACAGGTCACAGGACCCGCTCGCCGTTCAGCTCCTCTTCCAGGACGGCCTCCAGGGCCTGGTCCCGTGGGTCTTCGCGCGCGACCTTCTCGCCGCAGGGACCCGGACCCTCAGCGGGGACGGCGACGTGCAGGTCTGGCCCGACGGGTTCGGCCCCGAGGCGCTCCTGCACCTCCTGCTGTCCTCCCCCCACGGATCCGCCCACCTCACGGCCCCGCTCCCGGCGATCGAGCGGTGGCTGCACTGCACGTACCAGCTCGTGTCCGCCGCCAGGGAAACCGAGGCACTGGACCTCGAAACCCACCTCGCCCAGTTCCTGGATGGAGCAACCTGAACCATTTCGGGATCCCTGGAGGCTCCTTCTTCGGCACACACCCGAGCCCCTTGCCCTCCCGACGCCGACGGTGACAGGCCGACGCGACAGCAGTGAAGACGGTGCACCGGGCACCGCGGGCTTCCGTGGCCGACGTCACCAGGTCAAAACGGACAAACGATGCCATCATCAATATCGTGCAAGATTCAACCATTCACCCGGAACGCGCGCCCGTGACGATGCCAGGGCCGATACCCCGCCTCGTCGGCCGGCTCCGCACCAAGCAGGCGGACCATGTGGTGCATGGCGCCAAAACCCTCATCGCGGCACTGCTCACCTGGGGCATCGTGGCCCCTTGGTCCACCGGGGGCCGGCCCTACATGGCAGTCGCCACGGCTCTGCTCATGGTCAACGCGTCCACGGTCTACCAGTCCGTGACCAAAGCAGCACAAAATGTAGTGGCCAGGGTCGCCGGGCTGGTCCTCGCCCTCGCGGCAGCCCGACTGCTGGGACCGACCGCGGGTGCCGTCGCGGTCATCGCGGTCATCGCGGTCCTGGCAGGCCCCCGCCGCACCGCTGAGGACCGACTCCAGATCGCCTCCACCGCAGTCATCGCACTGGCCGCCACCACAGCCGATCCCATGGGCAGTCTCATATCCCCCGCACTCCAGACACTCACCGGCGCGGCCGTGGGCATCGCGGTGAACGCCCTCGTACTGCCACCGCTCTACCTGAACGAGTCCGATTCCGCCGTACGCGACCTCGCCCGCTCCATGGGCACACTGCTGCACGACATGGGCACCGGCCTCTCCCGGCGACAGCTCACCTCGAAGGCCCACACCTGGCTGCACCAGGCGCGCAGCCTGGACGACCGCCTCACCCGTGCAGAGGAACAGGTGCGGCAGGCCAACGAGAGCCTGCGGTGGAACACACGCTGTGTCGCGCACACGCGGCGCAAGGAGACGGCCTTCAACGACGACGACACGTTCAGGGCCCTGCGCGGCGTGTCGCTCCAGGTGCGCGGAATCGCACGGACCCTCGCCGACAACGCGCACGACAACCACGCCGATCACCACCTGGGGCACCAGTTCCTCGACCAGTACGCCGAGACCCTCCAGCTGGCAGGAGCAGCCGTCCGGACATTCGCCGAACCCACCCCGGCAACCAGCTCACCGGACACATCCCCTCGCGAACGCCTGCGCGGAGCGATCGACGGCACACTGGTCTGGCACGACACCATGACCGACATGATCGCCCGGGGCACCCTCACCAAACCGGGCGCCTGGCACGTCTACGGCTCACTCATGACCGACGCGGAAAGACTGCTGGCCGACCTCGACCGCACAGACACGCGCTGACACGCGCCGACTGTGGTTTCACCGGTCCGCGCGGCCTTCGGCCACGCCGGACTTCCAGATCAGGGCCGCAGAAGCACCTGGCGTCGGAGTAGGTCAGCCACCCCGTATCCCGCCCCACCGGCGCCCTCACGCCGACCCCTTGACCCGCGCAGGGGCCCCAGGAGTCATGGACCGGGGCGACCGGCACGCCCTGACGGCCAAGGGCTCCCGGGTCGCACTGTGACGTGCCCGGCCGGGCGGGTGGGTCCGTGAACGACGCCCGGCCGCAGCCGGTCATGCAGACCTGCACCCTCCACCGCAGCCGCAGGGAAACAAGGCATCGCCTCCGGTCGCGGCCGTCGTCGATCCAGCATGGCGACCCGGAGGAATGTGCGGTCAACCGGCCCCGCGCTTGGCGGCGTTGTGCTGCCGCCCTCGCAACGAGCGGCAGCATCGGCCGGCGCCGGCGAGGCCGGGGAGCGGCTGCTGGGGCGCGGCGACGCACAAACCGCTGCTCATGCCGCCGCGGTGAGCGGGGCGGGGGCCGCAAGCCCGCCGAGGAACCGATCCGCCGGAGCCGCGCGTCCCGACGGTCAGCCGGTGAAGGGGTTAAAGGCTTCAGCCTCAGGCCCGGCTAGGACCCTGGAAGGCCAGCAGCACCCGGACCGCAACGCCGAGCTCCGCTCCATCGACGAGCAGGTCACACAGCGCCGAGCCGACCGCGAGCCGGTCGTCAGCGCCGACGCACAGAAGAAGGAGCCGCTCCGCCAACTGCCCGGCCCCGAGCGGCAGGCAACCGATGGAGCTACCGGAAACATTCCGACGCAACGACTCTCCGGGACATGGCGCACCTCACCCTCCAAGTAGTTCACCGTTCAACCACTTCGGAGTACTGTCGTCAGTGCCTCATCAAAGGCAAGCCCTCGCGGCCTGTTCTGCAGGTCACGCGGCAAGCAAGGAGAAAGATCATGGCTTTCAGGATTGCGCGACGCGCCGCTCTCGCGGCCGCCTCTGTGACCATCGCAGCAACTGGACTCCTCACAACGGGGGGCCCCGCCTCAGCAGCGGCCCACCCCACCGACGGCCGGACAGCCATCGTTTCCCACCACGTGCAGCTCCTCGACACCCATGACGACAGCCGCAGCCGGGACGCAGGACGGGCCAACAACGACGAAGACGCCCGCCGGCGCTGGGTCAACGACCAAATCGAATGGACCCTGCACCACAACCCGGCCACCCACAGGACGAACGAAGACGCCCGCCGGCGCTGGGTCAACGACCAAATCGAATGGACCCTGCACCACAACCCGGCCACCCACAGGACGAACGAAGACGCCCGCCGGCGCTGGGTCAACGACCAAATCGAATGGACCCTGCACCACAACCCGGCCACCCAGCAGACGAACGACGGCAACGACCGTTGACACCGGGGCACTGACCAGACCGAGTCAATCCGGTGCCACGATGGACCTCACCACCGGGTCCGGGACGAGTACAAGGGGCGTTCATACCGCCGAGCCCCCCCTTCATCCCTGCAATTCCCTTTGCTTCACGCACCCGCAGAGACTCCCTCGGCCGTTCACGCCGGCCAAGGGGCTGCCACGGCGCCTTCCGACCCACCGGCACCCGCATGCCGCGGCACGTGTCGCTGGCCCCGAGCTCGCCAAACGGGGCCCACAACACGGACTGACCCCGCCAGGCCCACGTGCCCGCTCCTGCACATCCTTCCCGGGCCGGCTGGCGCCGACGCCCGCAATTGCCGACGCCAGCCATCTGCCATGGCAGACACGATGTCCGCCATGGACAAAGTGGTGACGGCCAAGGAAGACCTCGCGTCCCGCCGTCGATATGCGGCGCTCCAACGGGAATCCCTCGACGGTGGCCATCTCGCATCAGTGCGCCTGCAACAGTTGTGGTTCACGCGGTGCACATTTCGCAGGGCACCCCGAGCGGCGCCTCCCTGCGAGGGGTCTACCTGGCGGGCTGCGATCTGACCGGAGCCGACCTCCGGGGGCGGAGCTGAGCGGCGCGCGGGGCCCGCCGCAAGGCGGTGGGTTCCGGACTGCTCGCAGAACTGCAGCGACCGTGAGCTGTGACTGGCTACGGGCGCCCTCTGCAGTTCGGATTTTCCCCGACGGCCGAGGCCTGCAGGATTCCCGCGCTCCCGGAGATCACGAAGGTGACCGATACAGCGGGCCTGGGTCCCCTCGGCGTCCAAGACCGCCCGTATCACGCGAAGTTTCGTGACGCCTGGGCGCTGATGGCGACCGTGCTGGCCCGTACCGAGCGTGTGCGGATGTGCCCTGATGTGTCGAGTCTGCCCCTGCCTCCTCCAGCGGTGATGGCGAAGATGGCAGCGAGCCTGGATGTGATGTCCGGCGGCCGGTTCGAGCTGGCTGTCGGGGCCGGGCTTCCGCCACCCACCAGGAAGCCGCCGGGGTCTCGTACCCCTACTTCCAGGCGATCTAGATAGCCAACCACCATGACAGGGGCCAGTGCGTCCCCATGCCGAAGATGACGTACGAGGCGCAGGTCTACGGCGGCCGGCGTGTTCTTCCCCGGGGAGTACCCAGGAAATCATCGACAAGATCCTGGCGCAGTACGAACTCTTCCGGCATGACCGCATAAGGAGACCGCCTCCCTCAGCGGAGAGGAAGCGACGGCATGACCGCGCCCCTGAATGTCGTCGCGGTGTCCAGCAGCCTGATCGCGCCGTCGAAGACCACGGCCCGGGCGGAGCTGATCCTCCAGACGCTTCAGGCCGTGAACGGCGTAGTCCCGGTGGCCAGGCCCCGCCCGAAGCATGGCAGCGGCTGTCCGCGGGAAGCGGCGCGAAGGGCGAGCGCTTCTACGACTGGGCCGCAGCCCGCCTGCCGGCCGTGTGAGAGTTCGACGGCGACGAACCCACCCGGCAACGCTGGATGCTGGCCCGCCGCAGCATCGCCAAGCCCGACGAGATCGCCTACTACCTCGCCAGCGCACCCCTGCAAGCCACCGTCGCCGACCTCGTGCGCATCGCCGGCTGCCGCTGGAAGGTCGAGGAATGCTTCCAGAGCGCGAAGAACGAATGCGGCCTGGACCAGTACGAAGTCCGCCGTTACGTGGGTTGGTATCGGCACATCACACTTGCGATGCTCGCGCATGCCTTCCTCGCCATCCTGGCCAGCCAGGAACGGGAAAAGGTGCCTCTATGGCTTTCGTCAAGCCGTAGCCGGTGTGGGCGGTTGGTAGAAGGTGCTGTCGCGGAGCATGGCGAAGAGGACGTCGATGCGGCGTCGGGCGAGTGCGATGAGGGCGGCGATGTGGTGTTTTCCCTCGCGGCGTTTGCGGTCGTAGTAGGCGCGTGACTCGGGTTGTGAGAGTGAGGCGAACGCGGCGAGGTAGAAGGCTCGTTTGAGTTGTTTGTTGCCGCGCCTGGAGGGGTGTTCGCCACGGATGGAGGAGCCGGAGTTCCGGGTCACGGGTGCGAGGCCGGCGTAGGCGGCGAGGTGGCCTGCGGTGGCGAAGCCGCTGCCGTCTCCGACGTCGATGAGGATGCGGGCCGCGGTCCTGATCCCGATGCCGGGCATCGAGATCAGGACCTGGGAAAGAGGGTGGGCCTCCAGGAGTTGCTCGATCCGGGTGGCGAGGAGTTTGCGCTGGTCAAGAACGGACTGGAGCGAGCTGGCGAGGCTGGGGACGATCAGCGCGGCAGCATCGGTGCCCGGCACGGTCACGGTCTGTTCGTCGAGTGTGGTGAAGATGTCCTGGACCAGCCGCTCAGCCATCCGCGGCGCCTTGGGACGTATCAAGGTCACGAGGCGACGGTGTCCGGCTTTGCGGATCTGGGCGGGTGAGCCGAACTGGTCCAGCAGTCTGAGCACTGCCGGATGCTGGATGCGCGGGCCCAAGACCCGGTCCAGGGACGGGTGGATCTGGGTGAGCAGGCCGCGGAGCCGGTTAGCGATCCGGGTGGACTCACCCGCAAGGTCGTCGTCGAACCCGGCGATCATCGCGAGCTCGGCAACGGTCTCGTCAGCGGGATCGATCGTCCTCAGGGTGTGGGGCATCGCTCTGGCAGCGTCCGCGATGATGAACGCGTCGCGGGCATCGGTTTTGGCCTCACCGGGGTAAAGATCGGCGATCCGCCGCATCGTCAGTCCGGGCAGGTAGGCGACCTGGCATCCCGCATCCCGGGCGACCGCCAGCGGCAGGGCTCCGATGGAAGCCGGCTGGTCGACGACCATCAGTACCGTTCCGTGCTTGGCCCGGAGCTTGTCGAACAGTTCCCGCAGCTTCGGTTCGCTGTTGGGCAGCGGCTTGTCGAATACCTTCTTCCCCGCCCGGCTCACGGCGGTGGCGTGGTGATCGCCCTTGCCGACGTCCAGGCCCAGATAGACATCGATGCCAGTCTCGTCCGTCATGCCCTTCGCTCCCGTGCTCGCGTTCTCCCCGGCCTCACCTGCGGCATCAGCGTGCCGACATCCACGTTACGAAGAGACTGCCCAAGGGGCGCTCGTGCCTCTAATCAGCGGTCTGCCAATGCCTCCGGCACCCGGCGACACCACCTTTTCGATCATCTCGACTGGGGGCTCAAGTCATACCGGGGCCGGAGGCCGGGAGCCTCACTGCGAGGCCACGAAGAAGGTAACTGTGAGAGTAGAGCTGCGGCCCGGGTTGGGCTGCTGTCAGGATCGGCGTCGACGTTCCGGCATGACTCACAAGGTAACTGACGGCTCGTCAGGGCTTGTCGTGCCCCCGAGATGTCTGCCGGACGTCGACGTCGGCCTGGCCCACCCCGTTGGCTTGATCAGCAGCTTGTCCGCCATTTCGACGTGACTCATCACAGTTCTGCCACGCGGTGACTCCACCCAGGCCGACCCCGACACGGTCGTCCCACTCATAAGGAGAACAACCGCGTGACCATGCTCGCAGAACAGGTCGACGGCGTCATCGGCGTCGACACCCACCGCGACACCCTCGCTGCCGCAGCCGTCAGCCCCATTGGCGCGGTCGTGTCCAGCACTGACGCCCCCGCCAACGCCCGCGGCTACCGGCGCTTGCTGGACTTCGCCCGCCAGCACGTTCCCGGCCGCCGCTGCTGGGCCCTGGAGGGCATCGGCAGCTACGGCGCTGGCCTGGCCGCCTTCCTCAACCAGGCCGGCGAGCGAGTCGTGGAAGTCTGCCGGCCAAAGCGCCCAGCCGTCCGTGGCGGGCGCAAGACCGACATGATCGATGCGATCCGCGCGGCCAAGGAAGCTCTGGTCAGCGAGCATCTGATCCAGCCTCGGCTCCGCGGCGAGCGCGAAGCCCTGCGTGTCCTGCTCGCCACCCGTCACGGAGCTGTACTCGCTTCCACCGCCGCGATCAACCAGCTCAAATCGCTGATCGTGTCCGCACCGGACGATCTCCGCGTGGAGCTGCGGAAACTCAAGCGGCCGGTCCTGATCGCACGCTGTGCTCAGTTACGAGACCGCCCGGCATAGGACATCGAGCGTCGCATGACCGTGCGGGCCCTACGATCTACCGCCCAGCGCATCCAGGCCCTGCAGGCCGAAGCGAAAGAGCTCGAGGGCGAGATGCTCCTCCTGGTCCGCGAGGTGGCGCCCGAACTTCTGGACCTGCTCGGCGTCGGGTCGATTACCGCTACTCAGATCCTGGTCAGCTGGTCCCACCCGGGCAGGTTCCGATCAGAGGCCGCCTTCGCCTCCTTCGCTGGCGTCTCGCCGATACCCGCCTCGTCAGGGTTGATCAACCGGCATCGACTCAACCGCAGCGGCGACCGGCAGCTCAACCGGGCTCTGCACACCATCTCGCTGATCCGAATGCGACTCGACCCGACCACGAAGGCGTACGTCGCCCGCAGAGTCGCCGAGGGTAAGACCTCCCGCGATGCGCAACGCTGCCTCAAGCGAACAATCTGCCGTCAACTCTTCAAGATCCTCGAACACTCCGACCGAGAGACCGGCACGAACTCCGAGAACCTCGTCCATGCGGCTTGACGCGATATAGCAGCCTCGGGGCGCTGGGCGGGACACTCCCGACCTCTTGGACCTCACACCGGCCGAGATTCGACGTCTGCTGGCAGTTGGACCCCGCCACGGTGCTCCGGAGCGCGACCACGCGATGACGTGGTCCCACTGGCGTCGCCGCCACCAAGCACGCGCCCGCCGCTGCCACCACGAATTAAGCCACTTGATCGAAGCATGAGGCAGTCCGGGGGTCGTAGCTTCGTCACGCACCCGGAAGACTTCCGGAACACGAATTAAGCCACTTGATCGAAGCATGAGGCAGTCCGGGGGTCGTAGCTTCGTCACGCACCCGGCTGTAAGGGATCGGCCCGGCCCCAGGGTCCGGTGCGGTCCATCAAATCTTCGCAGCGACCCGATATTTCGGGCAGATCTCTGCTGCACCCATGAAAGGCAAAACCATGTTTAACCATGTCAAGGCTGCTCCGAGTCCGGATCTGCTGACTCCTGAGAACGCGGTGATGCTGTTCGTGGATCATCAGCCGCAGATGTTTTTCGGTGTGGGGAGTGGTGACCGTCAGTCGATCGTCAATGCCACTGTGGGTCTCGGTAAGACCGCCAGGGTTTTCAACGTGCCGACTGTTCTGACGACGGTTGCCGCGGAGTCGTTCTCCGGTCCGATCCTGCCGCAGCTCGCGGAGGTCTTCCCTGGGCAGGAGATCATTGACCGGACCACGATGAATGCCTGGGAAGACCAGGCTGTGGTCGATGCGATCAAGGCGACCGGCCGGAAGAAGATCATCCTCTCCGGTCTGTGGACCGAGGTCTGCCTGGTCCTGCCGGCGCTGTCCGCGCTTGGCCAGGGCTACGAGGTCTACGTCGTGACGGACGCTTCGGGCGGTGTCAGCCCTCAGGCTCACGAGCACGCCATTTTGCGTATGGTCCAGGCCGGCGCTGTGCCGGTCACCTGGATCCAGGTGCTGCTCGAGCTGCAGCGTGACTGGGCCCGCGGGGAGACGTACGTCCCCGTGACGGAACTCGTCAAGGAGCACGGCGGCGCTTACGGCCTCGGTGTTGTCTACGCCCAGTCCATCATCGGTGCCCACGCGGCGGGCTGACCCTGCTGCCGGACATCGGGCCCCGCAGACTACCGGGGACGGTTGAGGAGGGACGCCTCACTGTCCCCGGTACACGAGGCAACCGGCGCAGCACCAGTCGGCCGTCGGTGCCCACGCGGCGGGCTGACCCTGCCGCCGGACATCGGGCCCCGCAGACTACCGGGGACGGTTGAGGAGGGACGCCTCACTGTCCCCGGTACACGAGGCAACCGGCGCAGCACCAGTCGGCCGTCGGTGCCCACGCGGCGGGCTGACCTTGTCGTCGGACTGTTGGCCCCCCTGATCACCGGGGGCGGTGAGGAGAGGGACCCTCACTGTCCCCGGTGCACGAGGCAACCGGCGCAGCACCAATCGGCTGTCGGACCCACATGCGGGCTGACCTTGTCGTCGGTCTGTTGGCCCCCCGGATCACCGGGGTGGGTGAGGAGAGGGACCCCTGCCCGCCCCGGTACATGAGGCAACCGGCGCAGCACCGATCGGCTATCGGTGCCCACATGCGGGCTGACCTTGTCGTCGGGCTGTTGGCCCCCCAGATCACCGGGGCGGGTGAGGAGAGGGACCTCCGCCCGCCCCGGTAACCAATCCGTGGCACTCAGGCGAAAGCACCAATTTCGCCTGATCCGTAATGCACTACGTCAGGAGGCGTTGTGATCGGCAGTTACCCCGGGAGCCGCAGGGCGGCAGGTCCGCCGGTACGCATGGACATGCTCCCGGTGGCGCTCACGATGCTGACCTTCGTCACCGGTCTCATGGACGCGATCAGCTATCTGGGCATGGGACATGTCTTTACCGCGAACATGACCGGCAACGTGGCCATCCTCGGCTTCGCCGCGGCCGGCACGCCCGGGTTCTCCGTGCTCGCTTCCCTGGTGGCCCTGGCCGCGTTCCTGGCCGGAGCGGTCGGCGCGGGACGCCTCGCGCTCTTCTTCCGCAACCGTCGACGCGGCCGGTGGGTGCGTACCGCTTTCGGTACGGAGGCGGTGCTGCTCGCCGCGGCCACCTCCGTCGCTTTCGCCGCTCCCGGCACCGCCATATACGTGCTGATCACGCTCACGGGGCTGGCGATGGGGCTGCGCAACGGCACGGTGCGCAGTCTCGCGGTGCGGGACATGACCACCACGGTGCTGACCCTGACGCTGACAGGTCTGGCCGCCGACTCCTCCCTTGCCGGCGGCTCGAACCCGGGTTTCGGGCGCCGCCTTGTCTCGGTCCTCACGCTGCTGGCCGGCGCCCTGCTCGGGGCCTGGCTGGTGCTGCACCACGGGCTGGGCTGGCCGCTGCTCGCCGCCACTGCCGGGGCGACGGGAGCCGCGATCTTCGCGCGGCCGTCGGCCGTAGCCGGCGCCTGACAGCACGCCATACCCCAACAATCTTTGGAGTTTGACCACATGCCTACGATGCCTGTCGGCGGGATTGTTCCCGCCGCCGAACACGCCCCGAACCATGTCGTCGCCGACGTGGTGGTGCGCAACGCCAAGCTCTACACCGGTGATCCGCGCCGCCCGCAGGCCAGCGCGGTGGCCATCAAGGACGGGCGGGTCGTGGTGGTCGGCGACGACACCGATGTCGTGCCCACGGTCGGCGCGCAGACCCGAGTGGTGGACGCGCTGGGCCGCCGGGTGATTCCGGGTCTGAACGACTCCCACCTGCACGTCATCCGTGGCGGACTGAACTACGTGCTCGAGCTGCGCTGGGACGGGGTCCCGACGCTGCGACAGGGCCTGGCGATGCTGCGTGAGCAGGCCGCCCGTACCCCCAAGGGCCAGTGGGTGCGTGTGGTCGGCGGTTTCTCGGCGGATCAGTTCGCCGAGAAGCGGCTGCCCACCGTTTCGGAGCTCAATGCCGCCGCTCCGGACACTCCGGTGTTCGTGCTGAACCTTTACCAGTCGGCCATCATGAACCGGGCCGCGGTGCAGGCGGCCGGCTTCACCAAGGACACTCCCGACCCGCGCGGCGGGCAGATCGTGCGCGGGAACGACGGTGAGCCCACCGGCATGCTGCTGGCTGCCCCCGGCGCCTTGATTCTCTACTCGACGCTGGCCAAGGCTCCCACCCTGCAGGGCGAGGACCTGAAGACGTCCACGCGCCACTACCTGCGCGAGCTCAACCGGTTCGGTCTGACCTCGGCGATCGATGCGGCGGGCGGGTTCCAGAACTTCCCCGACAACTACGGCACCGTCATCGACCTGGCCAAGGAAGGCCAGTTGTCGCTGCGGATCGCGTACCACCTCTTCCCGCAGACGGGCGGCCAGGAGATCGCCGACCTCAAGCGCTGGATCGAGACGGTCCGCCCCGGCGACGGCGACGAATGGCTGCGCCTGAACGGCGCGGGCGAGAATCTCACCTGGGCCGCTGCGGACTTCGAGAACTTCGCCGAGCCTCGCCCGCAACTGGGCGAGTACGAGGACGAGTTCGAGCAGGCCGTGCGCCTGCTCATGGAGAACGGCTGGGGCTTTAGGCTGCACGCCACCTACGACGAGACGATCCGCCGCGATCTGGCGGTCTTCGAGAAGCTCGCCTCCGATGGCCTGTTCCCGGCCGGCAACCGGTGGCTGTTCGACCATGCCGAGACCGTCTCCCGCGACAGCCTGGACCGAATCGCCGCCCTCGGTGGCGCCCTGTCCGTGCAGAACCGGATGTCCTTCCAGGGTGAGGCGTTCGTCCGCCGCTACGGTGCGGGCGCGGCGGCCGAGGCCCCGCCGATCCGTGCGATGCTCGACCGTGGCCTGACCGTCGGGGCAGGCACCGACGCCACCCGCGTGTCCTCCTACAACCCGTGGGTGGCCCTGCACTGGCTTGTTTCCGGTCGCACCGTGGGCGATCTGGCGATCTACCCGCCCGAGAACCGGGTCAGCCGCGAAACCGCACTGGCCATGTATACCCAGGCCGGTGCCAGTCTGACCGGCGAGGAAGACGTCAAGGGCATCCTCGCCCCCGGCTACTACGGGGACCTGGCGATCCTGTCGGACGACTTCCTCTCCGTTCCCGAGCAGGACATCCCGCACATCGAGTCGCTGCTGACCGTCGTCGGTGGCCGGATCGTCTACGCCGCCGGCGCATACGAGGGCCTGGATGAGCCCATCGGGTCGGTCAGCCCGCTGTGGAGCCCGGTCGCGCACTTCGGCGGCTACCAGGCCACCGTCAAGCCCAGCATCTCCGGCGCCCGCCAGGCCGACCTGCTCGGCCAGGCCGTCGCCGAATCCGAGCAGCACCGTCAGTGGCGCGCCGCACGCGGATACGTGCCCGAGACGGCGCCGGAGATATTCGACGCCTGCTTCGTGCTCTGACGGCATCAGATCAACCACTCGGCACACCACCAGGAAAAGTCAGGAACCGCGTAATGGATGCAGGACTGCTCGTTCTCCGACTCGTGATCGGGCTGCTCATCGCAGGTCACGGCCTCCAGAAGGTGAGCTTCCGTCTCGGAGGCCACGGCATCGAGGGTGGCGCTGCCGAATTCCGCGCGGATGGGTTCCGCGGCGGCCGCCTCACGGCGGCCGCCGCGGGACTCGGGCAGATCGGATCGGGTCTGTTCCTGGCCGCTGGAGGGCTCACGCCGATGGCGGCCGCCACCGCCATCGGCGTGATGACCGTGGCTATCACCGTCAAGCGGCGCAATGGTCTGTGGGTGCAGAACGACGGCTACGAGTACCCCCTCGTCCTGGTGGTCATCCCCGCCGTGCTGTCCCTCACCGGACCTGGCCGCTGGTCGGTCGACCACGCCCTCGGGATTGCTGACTGGCACCCCTGGTGGACCGCCGCTGCCGTCGTCCTGGGAGTGAGTGGCGGCCTGCTCACCCGGGCGCTCCTTGGATCACCGTCCACCAAGTGGCCGGTTTCCGCTAGCCGCTGACACGGCGAGGCCAGTGTCACAAAGCGGAGCAACTTTGCCCGTCAGCGGGACGGCGCGACGATCCAACATCGTCCGTCGTCCCGGGCATCGTTCGAAGCGCGCAACATGAAAGGCCAAGCGGGGTACCAGGCGACTCCTCTCGAACCCGCACAGCAGTGGAGCTCGTGGCCTTACAGGTCGAACTCGATGTGTTCCAGGTCGGTGTACTCAACCAGGAGCCCGGCGGCACGGCGGCCGCCGTCCTTGAAGTACGTCTCTTGGAGTCCTTCGGCGGCGATCTCCTGCAGCTGCTGGTCGGGCGCGTGATCGCGGGCTTCGAAGAGGCGGGCGGCGTAGGTGGGCGGCACGGCAACGCCTCCGCAGTCCACCGCCAGCTCATGGAGCGCGCAGAGGCCGAAGCCGGGAGCATGCGCGCGCAAGCGTCCGGCACTGCCCAGCCTGTCCCACCGAACCTCGTGGCTGTTCCAGGTGGGGCAGCCCTGTCGCAGGTGCCGCTGCTGGATCCGGTCCCGTCTCTGTCGACGTTCCTGCGCACGCTGCGCCGGGACCTGACCGCAGGAGAGCGCGCCGGGCACACCACCGGACCAGAGGCAGCACGCGCCCACGACGTGTTCGGCAAGCGGCCGGCGTCATGGCGTAACTACGCCTGGGAGAGCGACCACGTCCAGGCCCCGCTGCTGGTCGACGCCGACGGCGACCTGGTGCGCCCATGGATCACCTGGTTCATCGACACCGCCACCAAGGTCATCACCGGTACCGCTGCCACCCCGGGCCATCCCTCCCGCGCATCGGTACTGGCCGCCCTGCGCGCCGCCGTGGTACGTGACGATCCCTACGGCCCGGCCGGGGGAGTGCCGGAGCAGGTGAGGGCGACCAACGCTGATCCGCCCGATACTGCGGATCCGATCCTTACCGCACGCCTGCGGGCCACCCGTAAGACAACCACCAGCTGAGGGCGTGGTCGGGGCGCAACGCTCCGGCCACGCCCCATGAGTTGTGGCAGCGGTCGGGGCCCTGGGCCTTCGCGTGGGGTGGAGGAGCTGGCCTCGGCGCCGTTCGTGGTCAGGGGCACCCGCCGGGGGAGCGGGCCGCCTACGCGCTGGACCGGCAGGTCGGTGCCGGGCGGGGCTGAGTGTCAGTGCCCTCAGCTACGGTCGTGTCGTCCTCGCGTGGGGACTGGTCCGCTCTCGCCTGGCCTCCAACACCGGCCAGGCGAGAGCGGTCACGCTCGCTCCCCATCATTCTCGGCACGGGAGCGAGCCCTTCCGGATGGGAAGGCCGACACCGAAGGTGTCATGCGTCCATTGACGGGGGTCTGCCGGGGGATTGCAAGGAAAACCCGGAACTTCTACCCGTAGGCGCTGCGGTTGCGCTTTCTCCGAACCGGATCGGTCATCTCCGTGCGCCCAGGGTGCGATCTGCGACTGTCATTGTTCCGTGATTCCGTGATCACGTGGCGTAACAACTCTCGTTCGGTTCAAGCTGGTTGCCCTTCCCCGGGGAGCGGATTCGGCACCCGCGACCCGGGGAGCTCCACGGCTTCCGGATGGGCCATGGAGCACCAGGCCGACACCAAGGAGTTGCGCATGGGACTCAAGCAGATAGTGATCATCACGGCGACGGTTCTCGCCTGGAGCCTCGTGATGACGGCGATGGGCCAGGCCGCCGCGATCGCCGCCCTGGCCCCCGTGCTCGGGCTCGTCGTGCAGCAGATCATTCGCGCCACCCGTGCCCAGGCCGGGCCGCCCTCGAAGAACGGCGTGGACGCGGTGCCCGACAAGGAGGGCAGCGCCCCGTGACGACCCCCATCGAGCCGCCGGCACCTCCCGCCAAGCCGGCGCCCCTGCGGCCCGGGCGCAAACTCGGACCGATCGCCGACGGCGTGGGCAACATCCACCGCGCCTGGCTGGAGCAGCTGCGCTACAGCTACCTGACGAGCGGACTGACCCTCAGCGACCTCAGCACCAGGGTCCCGCTCGCCAAGTCGAAGCTCTCCGAGCTGCTACGAGGAACCGGGCTCTACCCGCGATGGGAGATCATCCTCAGCCTGGCCCTCCAGCTACAGATGCCCGGATGGCCCCTGTACCGGCTGTGGCGGCAGGCAGCGTTCGAGGCCCAGAAGTCGAGCGACTGGATTGAACGGTGCAGCGACAAGGCCTCGGTGACAACGTCTCAGGTGCCACCCCTGGACCACCGTGCGTTCCGCGAGATCGTGGACAACGACTACCTCTTCTACGCGCAGGTCTTCCTCGACGACGACCAGCGCGACACCGCCGTCTCCAACACCTTCGACATTCTCTGGCTGCGC